>DATCMA010000005.1:0-15290 GCA_036563645.1 Micromonospora sp. | reverse complement strand
CGACCGCCTCCCGGAGCCGCTGCGCTCCTGCGCGCTCAGCGACGTGGCGTACGACCTCGCGGCGGACCACGGCTGGCGGGCCTGGAACATCGGCACCGACCGCGCCCGGCACGCGCTCGGCACCGACTCCCCGGCCGCCTTCGGCTGGTCGGAGGAGTGCGGCCCGATCCGGGCTTTCTGAGTACCGCTACCGTCGGGTAGGTGACAACAGGTGAACACGCCGCGCTGGCGGTGCGGGGATTGGTCAAGCGGTTCGACGCCAAGGTCGCCGTGGCGGGCATCGATTTGGACGTGCCGGCCGGCTCCTTCTACGGCCTGCTCGGGCCGAACGGCGCCGGCAAGACCACCACGCTCTCCATGGCGGTCGGGCTGCTGCGGCCGGACGCCGGTACCGCCTCGGTGCTGGGGCACGACGTGTGGTCGGATCCGGTGCGCGCGAAGGCGCTGCTCGGCGTGCTGCCCGACGGCGTACGCCTCTTCGACCGGCTGAGCGGCGCCGAGTTGCTCGCGTACCACGGGCTGCTGCGCGGCATGGATCCGGACGTCGTCGACCAGCGGGCGCGGGAGCTGCTCGACGTGCTCGCCCTCGCCGGCGCCGGCCGCACGCTGGTGGTCGACTACTCGGCCGGCATGAAGAAGAAGATCGGGCTCGCCTGCGCGCTGCTGCACGCGCCGCGACTGCTGGTGCTCGACGAGCCGTTCGAGGCGGTGGACCCCGTCTCCGCCGCACGCATCCGCGACATCCTCCAGCGGTACGTCGCCAGCGGCGGCACCGTCATCTTCTCCAGCCACGTCATGGAGGTCGTCGAGCGGCTGTGCAGCCACGTCGCGATCCTCGCCGATGGCGTGATCAAGCGAGTGGGCACGCTGGACGAGGTCCGCGGGGAACGCTCGCTGGAGGAGGTCTTCGTCGAGGTCGTGGGCGGCCGGACCGCAACCGGTGAGGAGCTGGCATGGCTGTAGCGGAGAGCGCGGTCGCCGCGCCGAAGGCGCCCCGAGTCTCGATCTGGCACTTTGTCCGGCTCCAGTACCGGATGATGGACTACGGCTCCCGCCGGGGGTGGCGGCTCGCCCTGCGCGTCCTCAGCATCGTCTTGGGGTTTCTCATGGGCTGCGGCGGGCTCGTCCTCCTGGCGCTCCCCGGCGTCTTCGACAGCGTGCGGGGCGGCGTCCTGACCGCCTCGTTCACGGGCACCGTCTCCACGCTCAGTTGGCTGCTGCTGCCGCTGGTCTTCTTCGGCGTGGACGAGACGCTCGACCCGGCCCGCTTCGCCCTCCTGCCTCTGCGGCGGCGCACCCTCGTCATCGGGCTGCTCACCGCGGCGCTGCTGGGGGTATCGGCCCTCTCGACGTTCCTCGCCACGCTCGGCTTGGTGGTCTCCGCCGGTCTGCTCGGCGGGGTGGTCGCCGCGCTCGTCGAGTTCGTCGGCATCGCGGGCGGGGTGGTGCTCGGGGTGGCCGCGAGCCGGGCGCTCGCCAGCGCGTTCGCTAACCTCCTGCGCTCCCGGCGGATGCGCGACCTGGCCAACGTGCTGCTCGCGGCCTTGGCGGCGCTGCTCGGTCCGCTCACGCTGGCCGTCATGTACGCGATTGAGAAGGCCAACTGGGACCAGCTCACGCTCGTCGCCCGGGTGCTCGGCTGGACTCCGTTGGCCGCCCCGTACACCGCCGGCATGGATGTCGTCGAAGGACAGATAGGGCTTGGCCTCGCGAAACTGGCGATCACCGCGCTCACCATCGTCGGTCTGCTCTGGTGGTGGGCGCACTCGCTGGAGTCGGCGATGTACGGCGCGGTGAGCGAAGGCGGCGCCCGTGGCGGCCGGACGCGCGCGGGCGGGCCGGTGGAGGCGCTGTTCCCCCGCGCCGCGCGCTGGCTGCCCCGCGACCGCTACGGCGCCCTGGTCGCGCGCGAACTGCGGTACTGGTGGCGGGACGCGCGCCGGCGCTCGAGTCTCATCGCCGTCGCCGTGGGTGGAGTGTTCGTCCCGGTGATGGTGAACCTCGGTGGGGTGCGCGTTGGCGCTTCCGGCCAGGCCTTCGACGCCGCTCCGGCGCTGCTCAGCAGCTCGATGATCTTCGTTGGGGCGCTCTCCGCGGTCAGCTTGGCCAACCAATTCGGTTTGGACGGCAGCGCGTACGCGGCGCACATCATCGCCGGGGTGCCGGGCAAGGTGGAGCTGCGCGCCCGGGTCGTGGCGTACTCGATCCAAGTGGTGCCGCTGCTCGTCCTGATCTCCGTCGTCCTCGGTCTGCTGATCCGCGAACCCACCTGGATTGGGATCGCCAGCGGCAGTCTCTTCGCCGCCTACGGCGCGAGCCTCGCCATCACGCTCTTCATCTCGGTCCTCGCGGCGTACGCGTTGCCGGAGACCTCCAACCCGTTCGCCGTTACCAGCGGCACGGGGATGGCCCGGAGCATGCTCAGCTTCGTCGCGGTGCTCGGCGGGGGCGCCGCGTCCGTGCCGATGATCGTCGCGACGGTCGTCCTCGGCGACCTCTGGCTGTGGCTCGCCCTGCCACTCGGGTTGGCGTATGGGGTCGGTGCGGCCGCCCTCGGGACGTACCTCGCCGGCGACGCCCTCGACCGGAGAATGCCCGAGCTGTTGCAGACCATTACTCCACGGCGATGAGACCGGGAGGATGACCACCGTGCAGCGTTTCGAGCCGGGTGCGTGGATTCACGACACTGACCCCTTCGCGACGCCGGAGCAGAACAAGTCGCCCGTGCGTCGCCTCCGCGGCCGGCTCGCCGCGCCGGTCACCCTGTGGACCGCGTACGACCCTTCGCAGGCCCCGGCCGGGCTCACCGTCTCCTCGACGCTGGTCGCCGACGGCGAGCCCGGCCGGGTGCTCGGCCTCATCGACGCGGAGTCGGAGCTGTGGGAGGCCGTCTGCGCGTCCGGGCGGTTCGCGGTCGCGCCGCTCGCCTCGGGACATCGACGCCTCGCCGACCGGTTCGCCGGGCTTTTTCCCGCTCCGGGCGGTTTGTTCGCCGCGGATGACTGGACGTCCACTCCGTACGGTCCCGTGCCGGCGGACGTCCACACGTGGGCGGGGTGCCGGCTGGAACAGGCCCGCGAGTGCGGCTGGGCGCTCCTCGTGGAGGCGACCATCGAGACGGTCACGATCGGTGACGACACGACTCCCCTGCTGTACTTCCGCGGCCGGTATCGGGAGTTGGCACGCTGAATCGCGGGTCAGGCCGCTGCCCACGGCCCGTCACCCCTCACCCGCGATGAACGGCGTGAGCTGAGTCACTCGGCGCAGCCAGCAGTCCGTTCGGCGCACACACCGCCGTCACCCCGCGATCATGCCTACCGGGGGCCACTCCGCCCTTTCTACCGTGCGCGCAAACCGATCTGCCCTCGTGAAGGTGGTGAATCGCGTGAGTGCGCACGAGCAGACAGCCACGCGCGTCTCGATAGTGCCGCGCTGCGTCATCAATCGTCGGGAGGTGACGGTATGACCACCGAAGCCCCCGCGGTATTAGGTGAGGGCGGTCAGACGCCCATCACTCCAGAACGCTACCTCGCCGTCCAGAACTCCGACGAATTCGCCCAGCTGCGTAAGGCTTTGCGGCGATTTGTCTTCCCGATGACGGTGGCCTTCTTCCTCTGGTACGCGCTGTACGTGATCCTGTCGGCGTACGCGCGAGGATTCATGACCATCAAGGTCGTCGGAAACATCAACGTCGCGCTGATCTTCGGCCTGTTGCAGTTCGTCTCGACGTTCCTGATCGCCTGGTTCTACTCCCGGTACGCCGGACGCACGCTCGACCCGGTGGCCGACCGCATCCGCAGTGAACTGGAGAACGGAGGGAACGGGCGATGAGGACAGTGCTCGCCGCAGCGGCCACGAACGGCACCGCCCGCACCTTGACCATCATCCTCTTCCTCGTCTTCGTCGCGGCGACCCTCGCGATCACGGTGTGGGCGAGCCGGCAGACCAAGACCGCCACCGACTTCTACGCCGGCGGACGCTCGTTCTCGGGTTTCCAGAACGGCATGGCCATCGGTGGCGACTACATGTCCGCGGCGTCGTTCCTCGGCATCGCCGGAATGATCGCCCTCTTCGGTTACGACGGCTTCCTCTACTCGATCGGGTTCCTGGTGGCGTGGCTGGTCGCGCTCATGCTCGTGGCCGAGCTGCTGCGGAACTCCGGGAAGTACACGATGGCCGACGTGCTGGCGTTCCGCATGCGCCAGCGTCCGGTGCGGACCGCCGCGGCGGTCTCCACCATCACCGTGTCGATCTTCTACCTGCTGGCCCAGATGGTCGGCGCGGGCGCGCTGGTGGCGCTGCTGCTGGGCATCCGGGAGGGCAGCACCTTCCTCGGCATGACCGCCGAGACAGCGAAGATCGCCACGATCATCCTGGTCGGCGCCCTCATGATCATCTACGTCACCGTGGGTGGCATGAAGGGCACCACCTACGTCCAGATCGTCAAGGCGTTCCTGCTCATGGGTGGCGCCTTGCTCATGACCGTGATGGTGCTGGCCCACTACAAGTTCAACCTGTCGGCCCTGCTCGGCGACGCCGCTGCCGCGTCGGGCAAGGGTGAGCAGTTCCTCGGGCCAGGCCTCCGGTACGGCGTCGAGGTGCCCGGCGACGCGCTCCAGACCTTCTACAACAAGATGGACCTGCTGTCGCTCGGCATCGCTCTCGTGCTCGGCACGGCGGGTCTGCCGCACATCCTGATCCGGTTCTACACGGTTCCCAGCGCCAAGGCCGCCCGCAAGAGCGTGCTGTGGGCCATCGGCATCATCGGTGTCTTCTACCTGTTCACGCTGGCCTTGGGCTTCGGCGCCGCGGCGCTCGTGGGAAGCCAGGCGATCACCGAGCAGGACAAGGCGGGGAACACCGCGGCGCCACAGCTCGCGCAGGCGCTCGGCACTGACCTGCTCGGCGGGGAGATCGGCGGCGCCGCGCTCCTCGCGATCATCGCGGCGGTGGCGTTCGCGACCATCCTCGCCGTGGTCGCCGGGCTCACCCTGGCCTCCTCGTCGAGCCTCGCGCACGACCTCTACGCCAACGTGATCAAGGGTGGACAGGCGACCGAGCAGCAGGAGGTGCGGGTCGCGCGGATCGCCGCGTTCGTCATCGGCGCGGTGTCGATCGTCCTGGCGATCTTCGCGCAGAACCTCAACGTCGCCTTCCTGGTGGCGTTGGCCTTCGCGGTGGCCGCGTCCGGCAACCTGCCCGCGATCCTCTACTCGCTGTTCTGGAAGCGGTTCAACACCTCCGGGGCGCTGTGGGCCATCTACGGCGGTTTGATCAGCGCGGTCGTGCTGGTCTTCTTCTCGCCGGTCGTCTCCGGCAGCCCCAGCGCGATGTTCCCGGACCACGACTGGCAGTGGTTCCCGCTGTCGAACCCCGGCATCATCTCCATTCCCGTCGGCTTCCTCTGCGGCTGGATCGGGACGATGCTGTCGCAGGAGAAGAACACGGAGAAGTACGCCGAACTCGAGGTCCGAGCCCTCACGGGAGCGGGCGCGCACTGACCAGGCCGTCCTTCCCCGGGACCCCGGGTACCTCCACCACCCGGGGTCCCTCCGTTTCCGAGGCCCGATCAGTGCCCTGGGTACGCTGGCGACCATGGTGGTACGCCAGCGTTTCGGAGAAGGTCACCGCGTTCTCGTCACCGGTGGGGCAGGCTTCGTCCCTTCGCACGTCGTCGATGCGTTGATCGCCCGCGGGTGCGCGGTGGTCGCGGTGGACAACTTCGTGACCGGCACCAAGGAGAACGTCGCCCACCTCCTCGACCACCCGCGGTTCACGCTCGTGGAGGCGGATGTCTCCGAGGGCCTTCCGGCGGACCACCCGGCGCTCACGCCGCGGTTCGACGCGATCCTGCACATGGCCTCCCCGGCCAGCCCGACGGACTTCACCACCCTCCCCATCGAGATCCTGCGCGTCGGGTCAGTCGCCACGCTCCACCTGCTCGACCGCGCGGTCGCCGACGGGGCACGGTTCCTGCTGGCCTCCACGTCGGAGGCGTACGGCGATCCCCAGGTGCACCCGCAGCCGGAGAGCTACTGGGGCAACGTCAACCCGGTGGGCATCCGCAGCGTCTACGACGAGGCGAAGCGCTTCTCCGAAGCCGCGACGATGGCCTACCACCGCTACCGCGGCCTCGACGCCGCGATCGTGCGCATCTTCAACACCTACGGTCCGCGGATGCGTCCCGACGACGGCCGCGCGATCCCGACGTTCATCACCCAGGCGTTGCGCGGGGAGCCGCTGACGGTGCACGGCACCGGGAACCAGACCCGCTCCATCTGCTACATCGACGACCTGGTGCGCGGGATCCTCCTGCTCCTCGACTCCACCGAGGTCGGCCCGATCAACTGCGGGACCGAGCACGAGATGTCGATGCGGGAACTCGCCGAGCTGATCGTGCGGCTCTCCGGGAGCTCCTCCCCGGTGACCTACGTGCCGCGCGCCGCCGATGACCCAGAGATGCGCCGCCCCGATCTGACCCTGGCGCGCACTCGCCTCGGGTACGAGCCCACCGTCGGCCCGGAGGAAGGGCTGCGGCGCACCATCGAATACTTCCGGCAGCGCCTGGGGTAGGCACGCCGACGATACCGATCATCACCGCACCGACACGACGATCATTACTGGGAGTGATGAGCGCCCGGTACGTAGGCTGGAGGGCATGCCAACGCAAAGGCCCCCTCACCACGGCGCCGCGGCGCCGCCGTACCCCTCGCCCGGTGAGGGTCGGGTCACCGGTCGGGCGTCGGTGCCGCCGGTAGGCACGACCCACACGCCGCCGTCGTACGGCTTCCCTGACGAGCCAGCGCGGCCGCGGCAGCGGCCCCGACTCCGGTGGCGTCGGATCCTGCTGATCGCCATCGCGGTCCTCGTCGCCCTGGCGCTGCTCCTCGGCGTTGGCATCTGGCTCTACGTCCGCAACCTGGACAAGTCCCTACGGCGCACCGACGCGTTCGGCACGATCTCCGCGGAGCGTCCTGCGCCGAGCCGGTCGGGCGCCGTCAATCTCCTGCTCCTCGGCAGCGACTCCCGAGACCCGGACGTCCAGCTCGACCAGGCGGGCGGATGGCGCTCCGACACGTTGATCCTCATGCACGTCCCCAGCAGCCGGGACCGGGCGTACCTGATCTCTATTCCTCGCGACCTGTACGTGCCGGTGCCGCCCGATCCCTCCGCGCCCTGTGACTCGGGCCAACGCGCGAAGATCAACGCGGCGGTCGCCTGGGGCGGCCTGCCGCTCGCGGTCCACACCGTCGAGTGCTTCACCGATGTCCGGATCGACCACGTGGTCGCGATCGACTTCGCGGGATTCGAGCAGGTGACGGACGCCCTCGGGGGCGTGGATCTCTATGTCGAGCAGGAGATCACCTCGATCCACAAGCCGTACCGCACGTTCCGTAAGGGCATGAATCACATGTCCGGAGCCGAGGCCCTGGACTGGGTACGGCAGCGCAAGCAGTTCCCGGACGGCGACTTCGCCCGGATGCGTCACCAGCAGGAGTTCCTCCGCGCGCTCCTCGACAAGGCCGCGAGCACCGGCACGCTGAGCAATCCTGCGAAGCTCAACGCGTTCCTCCAGGCCACGGCCGACGCGGTCACGGTCGACCAGGACTTCTCGCTCTTCGAGTTCGCACTCGAGTTCCGCAAGCTGCGGGGCGAGAATCTCCACTTCCTGACGAGCCCGCACCAGGGCACGGCGATGATCAATGGAGAGTCGGTCGTCGTCTCGGACCGCGAGAAGGCGCAGGCGATGTACCAGGCGGTCGCCAACGACACGATGGCCGAGTGGTACGCCGCCAATGCCTCCCAGAAGGACAAGTGACGTCTCTCGGAGAAGGGCCCGTCACACACCGTGACGCGACTATCCGCCATTTGGTGGATAGTCGCGTCGACGCTTAGGGCAGATTTCCTGCCCGAAGGGATGCCAATCCCGCAATGAGAGAGGAACAATCGCTTCCGGGTACGATCTCAAATCCGTAGCGAGTACGCTGGGCAATTCGCCCTCACGGGAGTACGCATGCCGGTTCACCCTCCCCGACGTCCCTCGTCGCCAACCGCCGCGGGAACCGCGTCGGTGCGCGCGACTGCGGCGGGGAGAGCGCCTGCCGGCAGTACGGTGATCGCGCCCCGGTCCGCCGAGGACGACCGGATTCCTCTCTCGGGATCCGCCGGCCGCAGTGAGAAGCCGCGGGGCGGCGGCGCAGCCCGCACGCGCGGTCGCCGGAAAGACCCCATCTGGGCCCGACTATTGGTGATCATCGGGGCCGTGCTCATGGTCCTCAGCGGGACCTCGATCGTCGGGGCCAAGGTGCTCATCGACCAGGCCACGGCCAGCATCGATCAGCAGAACCTCATCGGCGCGGCGGCGAAGACCGACGCCGAGGGGGGCGACAGCCTCGAGGGCCCCATCGACCTGCTGCTGTTGGGGGTTGACGCGCGGGCCCGGCTCGATCCCAACGACGTGCGGGCCGACACGATCATCATCCTGCACGTCCCGGCCTCGCACGATCAGGCGTACCTCATCTCGATTCCCCGCGACACCGACGTCTACATCCCGCCGGCGCCCGAGCGCGGGTGGCAGGGGGGGCGCGAGAAGATCAACGCTGCCTTCTTCTACGGGGCCCAGAACGGTGGCGGATGGGCCGGCGGTGCGCAGCTGCTCGCCCAGACGATCAAGGAGCTGACCGGGATCAGCTTCGACGGTGCGGCGATCATCGACTTCAACGGCTTCAAAGGGGTGATCGACGCCCTCGGCAGCGTGCGGATCTGCGTCGACCACGAGGTGACGTCCGCACACATGACGCTCGTCGATGGCAAGCCCATGTGGAACGCGGACGCGCGCAAGGTGTCCGGTCACAAGGAGCCGGTGGTCCACAAGGTGGGCTGCCGGGAGATGGAGGGGTGGGAGGCCCTGGACTACTCGCGGCAGCGCTACGGCCTCCCCAACGGCGACTACGACCGGCAGCAGAACCAGCAGAAGCTGATCAAGGCCATAGCGCGGAAGGCCATCGACAGCGGCGTGATGACCAACCCGGTCAAGCTCAACGAGATCATCAAGGCGGCCGGTAAGGCGTTCATCCTGGACACCGGCGGGCGGCCAATCGCCGACTTCCTCCTCGCCCTGCGCGGGATCACCGCGAACGAGCTCGTCCTGCTGCGCACCAACAACGGCACCTTCAACAGCACCGCGGAGGGCCGGGAGCAGCTCGATGAGACCAGCCTCGAGATGTTCCGCGCGGTGAAGAACGACAACCTCGCCGAGTTCATCATGAACAACCCGAGCGTGCTGGCCCCGCAGAAGTAGTCGACGTCCGTCGATCCCACCCGCGATCCGCGGGAACGCGCCGCCGCCGAGCGGTCTCCGCTCTAGCCTGCACGTGAAGAGTTCTCACATACCACGGCTCGGCGACACCACGTCCGGATCGGGGGGATGCCGGTGCGCAAGGAGCACCCCCTCAACAGCGCGCCACCGCGACCGACAAGACGCCTCGCCCGGAGGCCCCGGCGCGTCCGAGTGCTGCTCGCTATCGGGCTCGCCGTCCTCCTACCCCTCGGCGCCGTGGGGCTCCTCCTGCACCGACTCGCCGACCGCTACGACGTGCGCCACCAGACGCTCCTCGACCCCGATGCCCGGCGCGCGACGCAGACGCGATCCCAGGCGACGCTGACCGGGCCCCTCAACTACCTGGTCATCGGGACCGACCGCCGTCCCGCGCAGCACCACCCCGACGAACGCGCGGACACCATCCTGATCGTCCACGTGCCGGCCGGACTGCGCCGGGCGTACCTCGTCTCCGTCCCGCGCGACTTGCTCATCGCCATCCCCCCGGAGCCGGACGTCGGCTACGGCGGGGGGACCGATAAGATCAACGCCGCGCTCCACTACGGCGGCGGAGGAGCCACTGGAGCCCGGCTCCTCTCCGCCACGCTGACGGCGGTCACCGGACTCCGCTTCGACGGCGCCGCGATCGTCGACTTCGCCGCCTTCCAGCAAGTGATCAACCTGATCGGCGGAATCACCGTCTGCGTCGAGACCGAGGTGCGGTCCATCCACACCGGGCGGCTCTTTCCCGCCGGCTGCCACGAGATGGACGGCGAGACGGCTCTCGACTTCGCCCGGCAGCGGTACGGGCTCCCGGGCGGGGACCACGACCGGCAGCGCCACCAGCAGCAGATTCTCAAGGCGGTGCTGACCAAGCTCGCCGTCGGGGACGTCCTCACCAACCCGCTTCGGCTCGACCACCTCATCCGCGCGGTCACCTCCGCGATCACCGTCGACACCAACGGCGTCTCCGCGCCCGACGCCGTCCGCGCGCTCCGCGGACTGCGCCCGGAGGCGCTCGTGGGGCTGCGGGTGCCGACCGTCAGCAGCACGATCGACGAGGTGTCCTACGAGGTCCTCGCTCCCGGCGCCCAAGAGCTCTTCGCCGCCCTGCGCAGCGGCGAGACCGACGCCTGGGCCGCGCGGTACCCAGCGTGGGTGAACGACCTCTGAGCGCGAGCCCCCGACCACCCTCTACGCTGGGCGGCGTGTTTGGGCAGCAGCAGGTACCCACCGTCACCGTGGCGGAACTCCCCGACGACGCCTATCTGCTCGACGTCCGCGAGCACGACGAGTGGACCGCGGGGCACGCCCCCGGAGCACACCACCTGCCGATGACGGAGCTCCCGGCCCGGCTCGCCGAGGTGCCGACCGAGGGTGACGTCGTCGTGGTGTGCCGCTCGGGCGGTCGCTCCGCGCGGGTTGTCGCCTACCTCATCCAGAACGGCTGGGATAACGTCCGTCACCTCGACGGTGGCATGCAGAGCTGGTTCGCCGCGGGCAGGCCACTCGTTAGCGAGGACGGGAGCGCTCCGCGCGTGCGCTAGCCGTCGCAGACAGGGCGGGCGCTCCTCCCGGCCCAGCGTCTGTCGACAGGCATAGGTCGCCATGCCCGGTCCACTGGTCTTCGCCCATCGCGGCTCCTCGGCCACGCTTCCCGAACACACGCTCGCCGCCTACACGTACGCCCTCGCGGAAGGCGCCGACGGCCTCGAGTGCGACGTCCGCCTCACCCGCGACCGGCACCTCGTCTGCGTGCACGATCGTCGGCTCGACCGCACGAGCAATGGGTGCGGCCCGGTCAGCGCCTACACCTTGGCCGAGCTCGACCGACTCGATTTCGGCTCCTGGCACGCGTCGGCGCGCGGCCGCGGCGCGGCGTGCGGCGTGCTCGACGCCGCCCGCACCCGGCTGCTCACCCTGGAACGGTTGCTCGTCGCTGTCCGTGACGCGGGGCGCCACGTCCGAATGTTGATCGAGACGAAGCATCCCAACCGGTACGGCGGCGAAGTGGAACGCCAGCTCGTGGCGTTGTTGCGTCGTTTCGGCCTCACCACCCCGCGCGAGAGCGACCCGGTGCACATCACCGTCATGTCGTTCTCTCCCCTGGCGATCCGGCGGATCCGTGACCTCGCCCCGCACCTGCCCACGGTGCTGCTGCTCGAGCTGCTCCCACCCGGGCTGCGCCTCGCCCGTCTCCCCTTCGGCGCCCGGATCGCCGCGCCCGGGATCGACTTGGTGCGCGCCCGGCCGCACCTCGTCCCGAGGCTGCGCGCCGCCGGCAACCAGGTCTACGTCTGGACCGTCAACGAGCCCGCCGACCTTGAGCTCGTCCTCAACTTGGGCGTGGACGGCATCATCACCGACCGCCCCACGTTCGTCCTCCGCCAGCTCGGCCGCTAACCGGGGTCCGCGCTCTCGCCGGACTGCCTAAACCCGACAGAACGCGGCACACTCAGGGCATGTTGGAGCGCCCTGATTACGCTGCTCTCCTCGCCGGTCACCACGAGATCATGGAGATGGTCAACGCGGGGCAGGGCGGGCTTCCCGCGCTCACTCGGCTGCTCCACCGAGCATGGCCCGCGCTCCGCGCGGCTGGGCTCGCCTTCGTCGAACGCGGTCCTCACACGAGTTCGGTGATCGCCGCGGTCGGCGCCGCCGAATGGACCCTGGGGCGATCCGTGCGCCACCCGGCCGGCGCCGGCCGGATCGGGGGTGCGGATACCCAGGAGTTCGCGGTCGAGGAGCTGTTCGACGAGCGACCGGGGCCGGCGCACGGGGAGCCGGGCGCTCAGCGTGTCCTCGTCGCGGGCGCCGTGTGTGGCGAGCGGGTCATCGGCGCTCTCCACGTCTTCTCCGCGAGCCGCCTCGCCCCCGAGTTCCACCGGGCCGCCGCCTATGTGGCGAGCAGCATCGCCAGCCTCTGCGGCCGCCACAGTGGACTCTCTGCGCCCAGTGCGGACGCCGTCCTCGCGGCGCTCCCCACCGGACTCGCGGTGATCGACCAGGACAATCGCATCCAGTACTGGAACTCCGCGGCCGAACGGTACGTAGGCCGGCCCGCGGCGGAGGCGCTCGGCCAACCGCTGCCGTTTCCCGCGCCTACCCCGGGGCAATCGCTCGACCACCAGCTCCCCCATCGGGGGTGGGTTCGGCTCGCGGCGGAGGACATACCCGGATCGCCCGGATCGCGCATTATCACTATTCACGACATCACGGACCAACGCCGCCGCGAGCAGGAGCGCGATCTGTTCCTCGCGGCCACCAGCCACGAGCTGCGCACGCCGATCACCGCCATCAAGGGGTACGCGGACACCCTCAGCGAACACTGGGACGCGCTGCCGGAGTCCGAGCGGCGTCGGGCCGCACGCATCGTCGGGCAACGCGCCGGTGAGCTCACCCGACTCGTCGACCGGCTGTTGACCGTCGCCAGCGACCTCGGGGCGACGGACGCCAAGCCGGAGCCCTTCGACGTGCTCGACGCGCTCCGTGACGCGGTGCACCAGCTCCCCACGGATCTGCGGCGCCGCCTCGTGCTGCGCCTCCCGGTGCACTTGCCGAAGGCCGTGGGTGAGCGGGCCACCCTCGCCACCGTGCTCACCGAACTCGCCACCAACGCGCAGAAGTACTCCCCGGAGGGGACGCCCATCGAGCTCACCGCGGAGTCCGACGACCAAACGGTCGTCCTCCGGGTCAGTGACCGTGGCATCGGCGTCCGGCCCGAGCACGTCGAGCGCGCGTTCGAACGCTTCTGGCAGGGCGAATCCGACGATCGCCGCCACTCCGGCGCCGGGTTGGGCTTGTACCTGGTGCGACAGATCGTCGAGCGCCAGAACGGCTGGGTGTCACTCCGCCCCCGCGACGGCGGCGGGACGATCGCCGAAGTCCGCCTCCCGCGGGGGTGAGGCGGGCGGGCGCGGGGGACGTCGGGGCGCACCGACACTCACCTGCGGCTGTGCGCGATGAGGGGAAACAGACCTTAGGGAAAAAATTGGCTCATCCCTATTCATTCCATCGTCATGTCTTGATTCCGTGCCCGTTTGGCAACTTACGGTAATGGAAACACAACGGTAAGGAGCCTGTAGCCGGAGGCGAGAAATGGGGATCTTTCCTCTTCGACGGGCGGCGCCCACCCCGCCGGCACTCCCCTCGACGCGCGACGCGCCGTCCACTCCCGACATCCTCGAAGCGGCTCGCCCCAGTCCCTTCGAGTGGGCCCGGCGGCGGCGCGCGGAACGCGAGGCGCGACGCGCCGAGGCGGCCGGTGCCCGCGCGCTCAACCGGCTCGACCACCTCGGCCCCGACTGGCACGTCGTCGAGTGGCCTCGCACCGATCCCGCGAGCACGCTGCTCGACATCGATCCGTACGGCCGGGAGCCGCGCGCCGGATTCCTCGCGATCGGCCCGGGTGGGCTGTACGCGATCACCATCGTGGACCATGGCCGATCTCGTGTCCTGATCGCGGGTGACGTCGTCCAAATCAACGGCAAGCGCCCGCCGTACGTCGCCGAGGCCCAGCGTGACGCGCGCCGCGCGAGCAAGGCGCTCTCCGCGGCGATCGGGCTCAAGGTGCCGGTGCAGCCGGTGCTCACCTTCGTCGGCTCTGGGGTGATCAGCGTCTACGGATTGCCCGAGAAGTGTCTGGTCGCCACTCACCGAGAACTCGACCGGCTCCTCCTCGCCGGCGGCAACCGGATCAGCGCCACCACCGCGAGCAAGCTCGCGCAGGTGGCCCGTCACCCAGCGACCTGGCTCAACGCTCCTTATCGCGCCGGCGCGGAATACCGGTGGTATCAGGACGGGAGAACGGCTGCTGACAACAAGGCAACCCACCGGTAACGTCACATTTGGCGCTAACGTCGACGCGTCGGGTGAGCGCATATTGCGCTCCACGCCCGTCGATGCCTGGCGTCGTTCTCGCAACGCATTGGCGCGTTCCGCAGACGACGCCGCGGGCCGTTAGCGCTCGGGTTATCCGGTGGTTTGCATTGGAGGCGCCTTGGCGCACGTCGAGCTCTCCCTCTCCGAAGCGTTCCTGCCCCGGTCCTGTCACGACGCTTTCCCCTCGGCGCGCTCAAGCTTCGACCGGTGGCAGGCGGCCGTCGCCGACGCGGCTGAACCATGCCTCATCATCGACGCGGACACCGTCATCCGCGCGATCTCGCTCAGCGGCTGTCATCTGCTGGGGCTGGGCGTTCCCACCTCGGTCATCGGGCGTGCCTTGCTCGACGGGGTCCTGCGGCTCGTCGACTTCACGGCGGCCCGCACCGAGCTGCCCGCGGAGGAGGTCGACAAGATCCCGCCGTTGCTCGCGCTCAGTTCTGGGCGACTAGCACGCGGACTCCTCCGCGTCGAACCCCCCGGCGCCGAAGCCGCGACTATCGACGCGATCTCCACGCCGCTGTGGCAGAACGGGAACGTCGCTGGATCACTGTCATTCTTCGCGCCGGTCTGAGTCGGCACTTCGTGGACGGAGCGGCTTTATCTCTCATGACGCCGCCGCTGGTGGCTGTTCGAACGCATGTCGGTTGGCAGGTCCGGGTTTCCGGCGTAAAGTAAACGAAAAGTCGCCGAAAATGCCATCGACATGGGGCAAAACAGCCGATCGTCCCATAATTATTTTGATAAATTCCATGTTGCGGTAACCCACCTTCACCCGGACCTGACCAATCCGATCACGCCAGTGCGGGCTCGTGCCGTGGCGCCATGCCGCGGCCGCCAGCGGCGGCCGTACCGCCCGCCGCATCCCCACGCCGCCCGGATTCTCCCGCCGGCACGCGGGCCGGTCCGGCACCGCGGGGCCCTGATTCGGCTGGTACACCGCCTCCGTCCTGCCCGCGCCGGATCCTCACCGCGACGCTCCCGGCGCGTCGGGATCACGCTGGCCACCGTCACCGCGCTGCTCGCGAACTGCGGCGCGCCACCCGACCTCCACGCCCCCGAGACCAGCACCCCCGCGTCACCGTCGTCC
>DATCMA010000001.1:0-10055 GCA_036563645.1 Micromonospora sp. | reverse complement strand
CGCGATCGCGAGGCGCGCGATGCCGTACGCCGCCGCGTCGTCCACGGTCAGACGGTCGAGGCGGCCAAGGAACTCCTTGCAGAGGCGGACGACGTTCGCGTCGAGCCCCGCGAACTGCCGGGCCAGTTCACGGCCCCGGGCGTCGAACTGCTCGGCCGGGACCACCTCGCTCACCAGCCCGATCCGCTGCGCCTCCTCGGGATCGATTTCGCGGCCGGTCAGCAGCATATGGAGCAGGGGCTTGGCCGGGAGCTTCTTGCCGAAGTACGAGAGCACGATGGTCGGCGCGACGCCCTGCGGGATCTCCGGGAAGCTGAAGCGGGCATCGTCGGCCGCCAGCACGACATCGCAGCGGCAGGCAAGGCTGCACCCGGCGCGGACCGCACGCCCCCGCACGAGCGCGAGGGAGATGCCGGGGAAGGCCACAAGTACCTCATTGCACGCCTGGACGAGCCTGAACTCCTCATGGAAGGCGCTCGCCAGCGGCTCGGTCGTGGTGCCACGGCGGCCGAGGCTGAAGTCCGGCCCGGCTGCGGTGAGGCACAGCACCCGGATCGCTCCGTCGCGTGCGAGGTCGTCCAGGTACCGGGCGAGCAGGGTGAACACCGGCGTAGTCAGCCGGTTCCCTTCGTCCGGACGATTGAGCCGAATCGTAGCGATCGGGCCATCCACTTCGAGGAGCACCGGGGCATCGTTCGACATCTGTTCCCTCCACGGCGATCGGGGCGAGCAGTGTCACGAACCGCCCACCCCCATCGCGCTACTAGCCGCCGGTCACCGAGGCCGCGAGACGGACCACCTGCGCCGGGCGCACCGCGGGCGGGGTGTTCCGGCTGCGCAGAACCCGGATCTCTCCGTCGATGACCACGGCGGAGATCCCCGGGATATCCCCGATGGCGAGCGCGTCCAGCGCGTCGCGCCCCTGCGAACCCCACGGTGTGTCGAGGACCACCAGATCCGCCGGGGCACCCGGCCGGACCATCCCGTGGTCGAGCCTGTAGACGCGCGCGTTGTTGCCAGTGGCGCAGGCCCAGGCCGTGGCCGGCGGCAGGTTCGCCAGGCTGGCCACCTCGGCGATGGTCTTGAGCACGGCCAGCGGCATCACCCCGGTGCCGGTCGGGGTGTCGGAGCCGATCACGAGCCGCCGCAGGTTGCCGGTTTCGACCGCAAGCCGCACGATCCGCAGCGTCGCGCGGAGGTTCCCCGCCTGCACGATCTGCAGCGCCATGTCGCTCTCGTGGATCAGCCGATCCACATCGTCATCCGGCAGTGCGGTCGGCCCGCCGTTCACATGCCCAAGCACGTGGGGTCGCAGGTGCAAGAGTTCCCGCGCCAGGATCGGCTTGGAGCCGGGGATGCTGGCCCCACCGCAGTGCGACATCACCACCATGCCGTACTGCTTGGCCCAGCGGACCTGCGGCTCCCCTTCGATCGGGTCGGCGTAGGCACCGAAGCCGAACTTCGCCAGCCGCACCCCAGCCGCCTGCAGGTCGCGGAAGTCCTCCTCCACAAGATCCGGCTCGAGGATCACGCAGCCGGCATGCACCTTCATCCCCGCTGGGCGGAAGTGCTGGAAGCAGGCACGCGCCGCGATGGCTAGCGCCTTCACCGCGAGCCGGTCGTGCGGGCGCCCTGGGGCATGCACCTCGCTGGGCGAGACGACGCCGGTGATCCCGCCGTGGACGTAGCTCTCCAGGAAGTCGACCGTCTTCTGGCGCGGGGTGTAGTCGCCGAGGACGACATGGCAGTGGGAGTCGATCAGCCCGGGTGCCACGACCGTCCCCTGCGCGTCGAGTACCGTGGCCGCCGACGCGACCTCGGCACGCAGGTCGTCGGCCGTGCCGATGTGCGAGATGACGCCGTCGGTGCAGACGACCGTATCGACGCCGTCGATAACCGGCCGGTCGATCTCGCCGGAGAGGAGAGTTCCAATGTTGATGATGGCGAGCGTCACGGCCTGCTCCTGTTCCAGCCGGGCCCCGGTCAGGTCGACTGCCGGGCGAGCGCTTCCGCCCTGGTCATCCCACCGAGCCGGGCGTTGATCCGGCCGCGATTGGCGACGACGACGATGACCACGATCTCGGTGGGCAGCGGCGCGTCGGGAACCCGCACCTCCATCGCGTCGTAGTGGCTGCGCACCCAAAGCTCGTCCTTGAACGCGAGCGGAACGTCGATCGCGGTGCCCGGCCCGCCGACCTTGGTGGTGGAACTGATCCACGCCTCGCCCCCGCCGATGGCCTCACGCAGGGCATCGCCGAAGACCGAGGTCAGGCAGGCGTTGGCGTGCTCTTGCTCTCCGGCGATCCCAACGATGGCTGCCTTGCCGTAGCTCTCGACCGGCGAGCCGAGCAGAGCGCCGGCCCGGCGGCCCAACTCGTGGCCCAACACGCGGGAACCCGTGACGAGCGGGGTGAGATCCTCGACGTACCCCTGGCCGGCAAGCGGGTTCTCGACGATCGCGCACGCCGCGACCTTGCGGAGGGGCCCGGCGCCGTCGTCGCGCCCGGCGACCAGCCAGGTCTCATCGACGGTCAGCCAGTACTTGCGGACCCTCAGGCTGCTCTCCATCGTGTTACCGCTCACGCCACCACCTCCTCCGTCAGGAATCGCCGGTCGTGCCTCGGTGGATGGCTCGCCACACCCGCTCGGGCCGGAGCGGCATGTCGAGATGGCGGACGTTGAACGGGCGCAGCGCGTCGACGACGGCGTTGACCACCGCCGGCGGCGCGGCGATGGTGCCCGCCTCACCGATCCCCTTGGCCCCCAGCGGGTTGGCGTCCGTCGGAATCTCCTGGATGGCGCTGACGATGGTCGGCAGACCGAGCGCCTTGGGCAGGGCATAGTCGAGGAACGACGCACTCAGCAGGTACCCCTGGGCGTCGTAGTGCGCTTCCTCAAAGAGCGCCTGGCCGATGCCCTGCACGATGCCACCGTACATCTGCCCCTCGATCAGAAGCGGGTTGATGGCACGGCCGCAGTCGTCGACGCCGACGTACTTCAGCAGCGTGACCCGGCCGGTCGCCGGGTCCACCTCGACGACACAGGCATGCACTCCGCCGGAGAAGGTGTAGTTGGCGGGGTCGAATGCCGCCCGTGCTTCCAGCCCCGGCTCGCGCCCGTCGGCCGCGGCCAGTGGCGAGAAGGTCGCCGCATGGGCCACCTCGCGGAAGGTGAGCGACCGATCGGGTGCCCCGCGCACGGTGAACCGCCCGGCCTCGTACGAGAGGTCGGACGGACTGGCTTCGAGCACGCGCGCCGCCAAATCGCGCGCGCTCTCCAGCAGCCGCTGGCAGGCGAGGAGCACCGCCGAGCCGCCGACCGTGATGCTGCGCGTCCCGAACGTCCCGAAGCCGAACGGCGCGGTCGCGGTATCGCCGTAGAGCACGGTGATCTGTTCGAGCGGGATGCCCAGCGCCTCGGCGGCGATCTGGGCAAACGCGGTCTCATGGCCCTGGCCGTGGCCGCTGGTGCCGACGGAGACGGTCACGCCCCCGGTCGGGTCCGCCCGCGCGACGGCGCTCTCCCAGAGGCCGGGCGAACCTTCGAGCGCGGCCAAGCGGGAGGGGGTCGCGCCGCCTAACTCGACGTAGCTGGAGAAGCCGATACCCAGGTAGCGTCCCTGCTTTCGCAGCGCGGCCTGCCGCTCGCGGAGCGTCTCGTAGTCGAGCAGTGCGCATGCTCGGTCGAGCGCCGCGCTGTAGTCGCCGCTGTCGTAGGTCAGGCCGGCCGCTGTGTCGTAGGGAAAGGCGTCCGATGGGATGAAGTTGCGACGGCGCACCTCGGTCGGGTCCAGGCCCACCTCGGCCGCCACGAGATCGACCAGCCGCTCGATGTAGTAGATCGCCTCGGGTCGTCCCGCCCCGCGATAGGGAGCCAGCGGGGTGGTGTTGGTAAAGACACCCCGGAGCTGCACATCCAGGTGGCGGATCTGGTAGCAGCCGGGCAGTAGTGGACCGGTCCGGGCGAGCACCATGCCGGCGGAGTTGGGGTAGAGGTACGCGCCCATGTTGGCGTCGATCGCGCCGCGGACCGCCAGGATCTCCCCCTCGCGGGTGGCTGCGACTTCCAGGTCGGCGACCTGATCGCGCCCGTGTGTGGTGGCGACGAAGTTCTCGCGCCGGTCCTCCATCCAGGCGATCGGATGACCCAGCCGGAGGGAGGCGAAGATGACGGCCACCTCGTCCGGATACATCGGCTCCTTGGCTCCGAACGCCCCACCAACGTCCGGGGCGATCACACGTACCCGGTGCTCGGGGATCCCGAGGATCTCGGCGATGAACCAGCGCGTGTGGTGGGGCCGCTGGGTGCTGAGCCAACAGGTCAAGAGATCCCGCGCCGGGTCGTACCAGGCCAGGCAGGCGCGCGGTTCGAGCGAACTCGGGACCACGCGGTTGTTGACGAAACGCTGCCGGATGACGACATCGGCCGCGCGGAACGCCGCAGCGGGATCCCCGGCGTGGAGGTGGTGCTGAAAGGCGACGTTGCCAGGCGTCTCTGGGTGGACGCTGGGGGCGCCATCCCGCACCGCGTCCTCGACGGAGGCCACAGCCGGCAGGGACTCGTACTCGACCTGGACCCGCGCGGCGGCATCGTAGGCGGCGGCACGGCCGTCGGCCACGACGAGGGCCACCGGCTCCCCCTGGTAGCAGACTCGCTCGTCGGCCAGGATCGGAATCGAGGGCAGCCGGTCGGCGTTGGGCGGACGGCGGATGAGCGGGATCGCCCTGAGATGCCCGGCCAGCTCCCGGGCGGTGAGGACGTGCCGCACCCCGGGGACCGACAGGGCCTCGCCGGCATCAAGCCGCGTGATCCGCGCGCTGGGTAACGGGGAGCGGACGAACACGGCGGAGAGCAGACCGGGGAGGCGGATATCGTCGGTGTAGGTTCCGCGCCCGGTGATGAACCGCTTGTCCTCGGCGCGGCGCACCGCTTGCCCGATCACGGCGGTTCCCCCTCCTGCGCCAGACCGGCGAGCCGCGTCAGCCCGGCAATGCCTCGCCCACCGTCGGTGTTGATGACCACCCCGGTTACCACGCGGCTGCGTGCCGTGGCCGCGAGGTAGACGTAGGCCGCGGCGTGATCGTCGGGCGTGGGGACCATACGCATGGGCGTGGTCGCGCGGATGCGTTCGTCGCGCCCGGCCACCTGCGCTATCGAGTTCGTAGCCTGGCCGAACGCGTGCAGCCCCCGGAGGTCCGTACCGGAGGTCCCGCCCGGAGCCACGCCGTTGACGCGCACGCGCGGCGCGAGCTGGTGGGCGAGGTGGACGACCAGCCCGCGAGTCGCCCACTTGGACGCGCCGTAGAGCAGGCCGCCGCCCTCAGGGTAGAAAGCAGCCGTGGACAGGGTGAGAATGATCGAGCCGTTGCTGTCGAGCAGCCCCGGCAGGGCCGCCTTGACGGCGAGCATGTACGACTTCACGTTGGTGGCGAAGATCTCGTCGAACCCCGCCTCAATCTCCCCGGGCGTCAAGTCCAGGATGCTCCGGTAGGAGTCGAACACCCCGGTGCAGCAGACGAGGGTGTCGAGCCGGCCGAAGGCGTCGGTCACGCGCGCGACGGCATGCTCGAGGTCGGCGTACTGGGTGGCACCTCCCTGCAGCGTGAGCACCTGCGGTCCGTGGGCCGCGTCGATTGCGTGCAGCTTCGCCTCGCTGCGGCCGAACGCGGCGACCCGCGCCCCTTCCGCGACGAAGGCATCCACCACCGCCCGGCCGATGCCGGACGTGCCACCGACGACCAGTGCTACCTGTCCGTCAAGCCAGCCCACGGTTGTTCCTCCCTGCCGGGGTGTCGCCACGACGACCTCCGGGATTCAGCTCCGCGGCCCTAGCGGGGCCCCCACGGCGTTTCGAGGAACCGGGAGAACGTCTCCACCGGCTGCCAGCTCAGCGCCTCCAGTTCCAGCGCATCCAGCCGGACCATGTAGTCCAGCTTCGGCGAGCGGATCTCGAGTCGGACACCGTTCCGCGTGCGCACCTTGCGGATCTCCACCTCCGCAAACTCATTGGCAATGGTGATCGGCTCCCCAATCACCTCGAGGACGACCTCTTCGTTCCCGTCGTGGCCGTTCATCCTCGCGCTCCTCCTGTGACGGGTGACGGGCGCGCCCGCGCGGCCCTACACGAAATAGGAGAGGTTGTAGGTCGCCAGCACACTTTGGTCGAGGATCACTTGCCGGTACGCGATCCGCCAGCCGTCGGGCGTCTCCCGCAGCACATCGCGCCGCTGGCCCGAGAGCACCTCGTACCGCGGCAACTCACCGCGGCTCCGGTAGATCAGCACGTTGTACCGGACCGCGTACTCCCCCTCGGTATCACCCGGGTGGATACGGATGTTCGTGATGAAGTGCCGGACGCGGGACGGCGGGTCTTCGGCCCAGGCGTACTCCGTGTTCAGGCGAGCAACCCGGACCTGCAGCATCTCCTTCGAGTCGTCGATGATGCGCGCCGTGGGCGAGACGTCCCACTCCGCCTTCTTTTCGCGCGTGACGCGGACCGGCACCTCGTAGCGCGCATCGTCGGTGAACAGCTCGACCCACTCCTCGTAGTGGCGCTCGTCGAGCAAGTCCGCCTCGTAATAAAGGAAGTCCGTGATCGACTCCCGAACCTCCGGCGGGATCTCCGCCGTCCGCGGGACGCCGGGCGGAGTTCGCGGCTGTGCTCCGGTCTCCATGTCGTACCACCCCTTCGACTGCGCTCGAACCAACCTCCGACGGCAGACGGGCACCCCCTGACAGACGTGGGGAACCCGACCTGTCTACTGCGGCGGGTGGAACGCGGGCGGAACGCGACTGGGGTCCACGCGCTCACCCGGCGGCGTCGACACGTAGTTGAGCCACGTCCCCCACAGGTTGCGGAACCCGATCTCCGTCACGTACGGGGTGAAGGCCAGGCCCGGGCCGGGGTGATCCTTGAGTGGCTCCCAGTCGAGTCCCTGGAAGTAGGCAAGATCAAAGTCCGCCGCCGAGCTCGCCCCGTTCTGGCGCGAGAGGTTGGTCCAGTTCTCGAAGTCGTCCTGCTCGAAGGTCCCCGCCGGCCCGAAGGCCAGGTTGTAGATCCGGTACAGCTCATCCTTGACGGACTGCGGCGCATCCTTCGGCACCAGACACCAACTGAACATCTCGATCTTGCCCGGCCCCCGCGGGTGCCACAGCCGCATGGTGCAGAACTTCAACCCCGGCTGCTTCGGCGTCAGGCTGAAGGGTTGGATCAGGAACGACAGGTTCGGGAACACCGTGCCCACCGACATGCGCGCCGGGCTGAAGACCTCGATCTGCTCCGGCGACAGCGCCTGCTGCATCCCTTCGACGACTTCCTCGGGGAACCCGACGAACGGCGGCAGCCCCGGCGTGTGGCCGATCCCGATCAAGTGCCCGCGGCCGGGGATGTGGACCGCGTAGCCCATGAAGTGGGTCTTGCCCGAGGAGGGATAGAACCCGAGCTGGAAGCCGAACTGGTGCGTGACCGGCGTGTGGTAGCCGTCGCCGCCGAAGTTCTCGGCGCAGATCTTCCAGTCGGTATCGGCCACCCAGCGCTCGGGCGGGCCGTAGACTTCGGTCCCATTGGGACCGGGCTTGAGGAAGAAATCCAGGTAGAACTGGAAGCCGCCCAGGTACTCGTCGAGCGGTTCCGCCTCCGGGTCGAGCGTGCCGAAGATCAACCCGGCGTACGTGTCGATTCGGACCGGCTTCAGGCCCCACTCCCCCTTGCGGAGGCTCTCGCGGTACACCTCGCGGTAGTAGGGGACACCGATCAGATCCCCGGTGTTCTTGAAGGTCCAGCCGTGGTATGAGCAGCGGAAGTGCGACGCGTTGCCCATCTCCGCCTTGCACACCTGATTGCCGCGGTGCGTGCAGCGGTTGTGGTGAGCGCGAATCTCCCCGTGCTCGTCGCGCACGACGATGATGGAGTTGTCGCCGATCCAGCGCAGGACGTAGTCCCCCGGATGCGGCACCTCCGACTCGTGCGCCAGGAAACACCAGGCCCGGGAAAAGAGCCGCTCCTTCTCCAGTTCATAGACCGCCGGGTCATTGAAGATCTTGGCCGGGACGCGCCCCTCCGGCAGGGTGTGCCACATTCGCTGCACGAACTCCGGCACGGACGCGGTGTTGACGGTCTGCATGACCTAACCTCCTCGTCGTCCGGGTCGCCGAGCGCGACCGTTCGGTCATCGGAGCACAGCGCGTTGCTCCATCCGGCGCGCTCGCACCTCCTCCACAAGCTGGCGCCAGCGCTTGACATGCTCGAGCGTGTCCGCCACGTGCCGCTCGGGCAGCAGCTCCATCACGTAGGGCGGACGCGACGGGCCAGGCGTCATGTACCCCGCCGCCTCATACCGCAGCCGCTCGAGCTGGATGTTGTAGCGGGCAAACTCCGGGAAGTCCCGCCCGACGATGAACGGCTCATGGGCCCAGAGAATCCGCTCGGCGATCCAACGCCCTTCCTCCTCGTCGCCGCCGAGCAGGGTGTCGCGCAGGTACAGCACCGGCTCCGGCCCACAGGTGGCTGTGGTGCTCCAGAAGCCCGGCACCTCATCCCGGTAGAGGCTATAGGCGAAGTACCAGATACACTCGATCGGGAACAGCCGGATCTTGCCCTGCACCGCACGCAGGTCGTTGTGGTAACGGAACCCGATGGCGGCACCGCCCGCATACTTGACCGCCACCACCTGGGGGATATCGGCCAGCGCGGCGTACACCTCCGTGGGGATGACGCCCCGGAAGGCCGCCGTGTTGTCGTAGACGCAGATGGCCAGGTCCGGCACCGCCTCGGCCACGTCGCGGTAGAAGCGGATCATTCCCGGGCCGGTCATCTCCGTCCACATCGGCCGGCCCAGCAGCACCCCCGTCACCCCGAGGTCACGCACAAAGCGCATGCGCGCGACCGTGTCGCGGGTGTTGAGCGTGGTGACCCCGATGAAGAGGGGGTAGTCCGGGTTGTACGCCCGGACGGTTTCCGCCACCACCGCGGCGAACTGCTGCCACTCCTCCAGCGTCAGAGTGGCCATCTCACCGAGAGTCCCGTTCGTGGCGATGCTGTCGAAGCCGTCGTCGAGGAGCGCGCGGATCATGCGCTCCGACTCGTCGAGGTTGACCGTGTCGCGGGCGGTCAGGTCCCCCGCGTTGGCCGTCGCCGGCGTCGGCGGATAGGCCATGACCCCGCGGAGATCCGATGCCGTGATTCGCGGTCTGGACGCCATCTCAACTCTCCTCCCGTCGGAGCGCGAACTCGCCCACGTCGCCGTACACCAGACCCCGCGTCACACCTCCACTTCGTTCGCCCGCTCCTCCTGACCGATCCCACCGCAAGCCGTCGGCTCACCGGTCAGGGCGGGGATGCCGCGCCGAGCGGCTCCGAGGCACCCGCACCGCCCGTTCCCGCATCACCGAGCGCGGCCTCGCACGCCCGCACGACGTGCGCCACGCAACACTCCTCCGCGGCGGCGGCGTCGCGGCGCGCGGCGGCATCGACGATGGCATGGAGCTCCTGAAGGCTCTGCTCCAACCGGCCCGGCCTGCCCACCGATGTGCGCCGGAGCAGGGTGATGCGCCAGTAGAGCGTCCTCAAGACCGTCCGCAGCGCGTCGTTCCCCGCGCCCTCGAGCAGCACGTCGTAGAACCGATCCTTCGCAGCCAGGAAGGCGCTGAGACAGCCGTCGCGCGCGGCCTCGGCCACCAGCCGGTAGGCCCCGCGCAGCCGCCGGACGTCCTCATCCGTGGCCCGCTCGGCGAACAACCGGCCCGCCATCCCCTCGAGCGTCGCCCGTACCTCGTAGACTCCCCGGGCCTGCTCCAGGCTGATGGATGCGACGATGAGCCGCCCACGGGAATCACGGGTCAGCAGCCCCTCGGTCTCGAGTTGCCGCAACCCCTCGCGCAGCAGCCCGCGGCTGACCTGCAACTGCTCACACAGGTCCCGCTCCACCAGGCGTGTGCCGGGTCGTAAGATCTGCTCCGCGATGGCACGGCGCAGGCTCTCGACCGCCTGCTGCCGGATTGGTGCGACCACTCTCGTGACCTGGCTGGCCATCGCCGATTGCCCGCATATCCTAAGC
>DATCMA010000044.1:0-2783 GCA_036563645.1 Micromonospora sp. | reverse complement strand
CGACGCCGGAGCGGGTGACCCGCAGCAGGTTGCACCACTGGCCCAGCACGGTGTTGAACATCAACGGGCGGAACCACACGTTCGGCTCCTGCTCCACCCAGATCCGGTCATCGTCGGGAATGGCCGCGATCGCGATCTCCTGCGGCAGCCCCTGGGACTCCAGCACCCGCCCGAACACGATGTCGGTGGCTTCGCTGCGGGCCATGACCTCTCCCTTCCGTTGCGCGTCCCTTCCGTTGCGCGTCCCTACCGTTCCGCGTGGTCCCTCCGGTCCGCGCGGTCGTCCGCGTCCGCTGTCCTGTGCCGTCCAGCTCTCGTGTGCCACGGCGCGTCGCCGCGGCGATACGCCACCCTCACGCCGCGAGATATCCACCGTCGACTGGGACGACAGCTCCGGTGACGAAGCCGGCCGCCGGTGAGGCCAGGAAGGTCACCACCCGCGCCACGTCGTCGGGTGTCCCCCAGCGACGCATGGGTGTGCGGTCGAGGATGCGACGCTCCGCCTCCGGGTCGGCGCGTACTTCGGCGGTGAGGTCGGTGCGAATCCAGCCCGGCGCGACCGCGTTGACCCGAATCCCGTCCTCCGCGAACGCCACGGCGAGCGCCTTGGTGAGCTGGACGACACCGCCCTTGCTCGCGGTGTAGGCGGGGACCAGCGGCCCGCCGAAGTAGCTCCAGACCGACGCCACGTTGACCACGCAGCCACCGGAGGCGGCGAGGAGGCGCCGCGCGGCGACGCACGCGCGCATCGTTCCGGTGAGGTTGACGTCGAGCACGTGGGCGAAGACCTCGGGCCGGTACTCCTCGCGTCGGCGGATGATGCCCGCGCTGTTGACCAGCACGTCCAACCGCTCCATCGACTCGACCAGTGCCTCCACCTCGCCCGGCCGAGTGACATCGAGCTCGACGACAGCGCGGGCCGCGACAGGCAGGGGCGTCCGTGGTGGCAACCCGGCGACGGTGACGTCCGCGCCGAGCCGGCTGAAGTGCTCGGCCACCGCGCCACCGATCCCCCCGGTGCCTCCGACGACGAGCACCGCGCGTTCCTTGAACAGGTCTGGGGCGAACGTCGTCGGGGCGGAGGCGTCAGCTGCCATCGGCCCCTCCCGTCTCGAGCTCCTCCCACAGCTCCTCAGGGATCGGCCAGCGCGCCCACTCCAGGATCTGGTCGACCCGCTCGGGAGCCGACACACCGACCACGGTCGAGGCGATGAGCGGCTCGCGCAGGGAGAACCGCAGCGCGGCCGCTCCGAGCGGAACCCTGTAGGCGGCGCACCGCTCCGCGATCCAGCGAACTCGGCCGAGCAGACCCACGTCCGCGTCGCGGTAGGCGTAGCGGCGCGCGACGTCGGGCCCCTTGGCGAGAATCCCGCCGCCGAACGGCGCGGCGTTGACCACCGCGACCCCCGCCCGAGCGGCGTGCTCCAGCAGCACCCGCGCGGACTGGTCGATCAGCGTGTAGCGGTTGTGGGTGAGCACGACGTCGAAGCACCCGGTGTCGACGAACGCGCTCAAGAGCTCGATAGGTCCTCCGGCCACCCCGAGGTGCGCGGCGATACCTTCCGCCTGGAGCTGGAGCAGCGCCTCGACCGGGCCGCCGGGCGCCATCGCCGCCTCGAAACCGATCACCTCCGGGTCGTGCAGGTAGAGCAGCGGGAACGCGGTCAGCCCCAACCGCTCCAGGCTCTGCTCGGCGCTGCGGCGCACCTGCGCGCCCGAGAAGTCTCCGGTCACCGGGTCGGGATCGACCTTCGTGGCCACGACGAAGCCGCCCGGCAGGCCGCCACGGGCGCGGATGGCGGCGCCGACCCGACGTTCGCTCTCGCCGGCGCTGTAGCCCGCCGAGGTGTCGAGGAAGTTGATCGGGCTGTCGAGGACGCGACACACGGTCGCGACACCCTGGTCGGCGGCCACGTCGTAGCCGAAGATCTCCGGCATCCCGCCGAGCACACCGCAGCCGAGGCAGAGCCGCGTGACGTGCAGGTTGGTCCGGCCGAGACGACGACGTTCCCATGTGGTCCCGGGCTCTTCCCAGACGTCCGCACCGCCGTCTGGCTCCCGCAGACTCCGCGTCTCCACGCCTCGAGCCCTCTCTCGGATCTGTGCCCGCCGTGGGGCGCGCCAGCGCTCTCCTTCGCGACGGTAGCTGACCGAGCGCGTTCCGGAACCACCGTCGCGACGGTCAATACCGGTCACGGCCCGCGGCGCGGGGTCGCCACCCTCCGAGGTCACGACCGGGCACCACCAGCTCCGCCAGGACGGGCAGGTGGTCACTCGCGCGAGGCAGCAGCGACCGCAGGTCCGGATCGAGGGGGACGCCGGCTTGGAGCACCTCCACGTCAGGGTTCGACACGAACACCCCGTCGATCCGCGCGCGAGGCGCGTGCGCCGGGTATGTCGGCCGGGCCGAGTCGTCGGCACAGACGTCGCGCAGCCCCGCCCTGGCGAGCGCCGCCCAGCTCGGACCCGTCGGACCCTCGTTGAGGTCGCCGGCGACGAGGAGCGGCAGCCCGGACTCCACCTGAGCCGCGGCGAGGACCTGCGTCACCTCGCGGGGCCGCTCCCTCGCCGCCAGGCTGAGATGGAGGCCGACGACCCGAAATCGGGTGCCCTCGACGCTCAACGTGGCCGCGACGATCCCGCGCATCGGAGCGCCCAGCGGCACGGGCATCCGTCGCTCGAGGATTGCGTGCACCCTCACCCGGGCGGTGGCGAAGAGGACGTTCCCGCCAGCGGTTCGACCACCGGCGACGTAGAACAGGCCGCACGCGCGGGCCAACGCG
>DATCMA010000040.1:0-41037 GCA_036563645.1 Micromonospora sp. | reverse complement strand
TTGCCACCGTTACCTGGATCGCGCCGAGCGCATCTTCCGCACCCCACAAGCCGACGACCCCTTGTGGATGCGGCACTTCACCGAAGCCCAGCTCGCCAAGGACACCGGCACCAGCTTGTTCTACCTCGCCCGCTCCAGCGGGCGACTCCCCAGCGACAGCCTCGTGGCCCGGCTCGCTGATGCCGCCGCCGGCTACCCCGACAGCCTGGTCCGACACAAAGCGATAGCCTGCGCGCAGCTGGCGGCTGCCTGCTACACCCTCGGTGACGTCGAGCGCGCCAATCACGCCGCCAGGCAGGCCATCGCTTTAGCGAGCAAGGTTCGCTCTATACGGGCCGCGGAAGAGATCGCCGCTTTCGTGGAAACCACGACCCGGTATCGCCACAACCCCGAGGTACAGGACATCCTCCACGAGGCCCAGCAAGTCCTTGCCAGGTATCCAGCACGTCAGGCAACACAGGTGTGACCACACACCCCGCGCAGGGACACCATGCAGACAGAGACGTTCGGGCAAACCCTACGGCGACTCCGCCAACAGGCCGGGCTCACCCAAACCTGTCTCGCTAAGCAGGTGGGTTGGAGCCAGTCGCAGGTTTGCCGCGCGGAAAACGACCGCAGCCTCCCGTCAGCCGACATCGCCAAACAGCTCGACACGGTTCTGCACGCTGACGGGGAACTCCACCAGCGCTACCACGAAGCTGTCGCCGAGCGTCAAGCCCGCACAACCGCCCGCCGCGTGATCCGGCCACGCGGCCCCCGCCGCCGCCAGGTGATCGGGTTGGCTGGGGCTGCCGCCAGCGCCGCCCTGCTCCCTGCCGGTCTTGCCCGCCTCATCGCCGAGCTCGATACCCCCTGGCCGGGGCGGGTCACCCCCAGCGACGTGGCCGCCGTGGAACAGGGCATCGTGGATCTCATTGATCGTGACCACCGGTACGGTGGCGGCCCGATCCACCACATGGTGCTCGGGCAGCTCCGCTGGGCTACCAGCCTGCTCGGCGGTTCTTTCCTGCCGGGGGTGCGACAACGTCTGCACCGGGCGATCGCGCATCTAGCTGACCTGGCTGCCTGGACAACCGCTGATGTCGGCAACGTCACCGCCGCTCATCGGCTTGCCGCCTTCGCCCTGCAGCACGCCCGTGAATCCGGCGACCCGGGAATCGTCGTCCACGTCGCCTCGATCTGGTCGCGTATCCTCACCCAAGCCAACAACCCGCACGCCGCGCTTGAGGTGTTGGACCTGGCCTATCGGCACACCCGTGTCATCCCCCCGCCGGCGGTGTCGATGCTGCATGTCATGAGCGCCCTCGCTGCCGCCCGTCTGCCGGATACCACCGCCTGCCAGCGGCATCTCGACCTCGCCAACCGTGCTTTTCGGCCACCGACCGGGGACGATCCCGGATGGCTTGCGTTCTTCACCGCCGCGAAACTCGCCGGCGACACCGGCACCGCCCTGTTCGACCTTGCCCGCACCAGCGGACACTGGCCTGAGGACACCCTCACCCGCTCTCTCTCGGACGCGGTCGCCACCTATCCCGACAGCCGAGCCCGCAGCAAAGCTGTTGCTGCCGCGCGGCTTGCCGCGTTCTGCTACCGCGTCGACAACCTCGATGAGGCGAACCAGGCGGCACGGCTGGGGGTCAGGCTTGCCCACGGGGTGCGGTCGGTGCAGGTCGCGGAAAGCATCGCCATCCTGGCGGATACGGCCGCCCGGCATCAGCGGGATGCTGAGGTGCAGGACATCGTCACCGACGCCCACCGCATCCTCGCCAGATACCCCGCCATCCAAACCGTCCGAACCTAATCCCCGCCTACCGTCGCGCACCCTGCGGGGAGCAGAGCGAACACAGAGGAGGGGACCGGTGGTGTGCCGAGGATGTGGCCCCCAGGGTGCCGTCCGCTGGGGGTCAACTGTGCTGCTGCGCCTCTATGTGCGTGCCCCGAGCAGCTAGCCGCCCACAGGGAGGGACGATAGAAAGACAAGAAGGGACGAGGAGGGGGACGTGATACCCGACACCACCAACAACAGCAGGCAGGCTGCTATCGAAGCCGCTATGAATGTGCTCAACAGCGGTGACTGGACAACGGGGGCGATCATCGAGCACGGGTCGGCACGTGAGGCAACAGTCACCTACGGCGGGATACAGCTTGACCGTGATATCGCCTGTTGGGTCGCGCAGAAAGCGGACGAACGCGGCGCCACCCCTGCTGACGTTATCCGTGATCTCGTGCAGGCCGCCTATGCAAACGACACCGATGAACCGGTGCTGGTACGGCCATCCCAGCTTCACGCAGCGTTGGACCAGGTGCTTGGCGGCCGCGCCGCCTGACACGGTTACCTAGCCCGCCTAGCAACCCCATCCATGGGCAGATGGTCATCGTGCCGGCGGTCTCCGCTGCTCGGCTCGGAGACTCGCTGTCTGGTCACCGCTGGGAAGCGCCAAGCGTACCCACCGGCTGACCGTCTTTCCACTGTGTATTGAGTGACGCTGACACCTACCGGAAGCCCACTCGACGTACGGTCGGCAGCAACACCGAGAAGATCGACCGCACTTTACGGTGACCTTCGGGTGGCCGGCGACGCTCCGCGGGGCCAGCCTCACCCAACCCCATCGGCTCCATCCGGCTCGCCTCGAGGTACGCGTACGCGAGGTTGCCGCGCGTCGCCAACGTGATCGGATACTCCTCCCCAGACGCCCGCCACGACGCCGGCGCCTGCCCCCGCTCCCCCACTGACGTCCACCGCCCAGCCCGGCGATACGCCTCGACGAGGTGGTGGCGCGTGGCAACGGTGTGGGGGTGGTCATCGCCGAGGATGCGCTGGCGATCCGCGAGCAGCTGCTCGTACTCGGCGATCGCCTCCTCGAAACGGCCAGCCTCCAGGTATGACCGCGCGAGATTGGCGCGGGTGATCAGCGTGTTGAGGTGCTGGTCGCCCACCGTCCGCCGGTGGTCGGCGACGAGCCGCACGAACTCCGCGATCGCCTCGTCGAAGCGCGCCGCCTCCCGGTACGTCCGCGCGAGTGAGCCGCGCAGGGCCAGGGTGTCCGGATGGTCGTCACCCAACACCCGCCGCGCGTCGACGATGACCCGCTCGTACTCGGCGATCGCCTCCCCGAGACGACCAGCCTCCCGGTAGGAGCGTGCGAGATTCCCCCGGGTGGCCACGGTATTGGGGTGGTACTCCCCCAACACCCGCCCGCGATCAGCGAGCACCCGGGTGAACTCGGCGATCGCCTCCTCGTACCGGCCCGCCTCCCGGTACGCCCGCGCCAAGTCAGCCCGGGTGGTCAAGGTGAGGGGATGGTCGTCGCCGAGCTCCCGCCGCTCGTCGTCGAGCAGCCGCTCGCACTCGGCGATCGTCTCCTCCACTCGCCCCGCCTCCATGTAGGCGTAGGCGAGGTTGGCCCGGGTGACCAACGTGTTGATGAGCAGGATGTGCAGCGGTTGGGTCGTGAGCACCCGTTGGTGGTCGACGAGCAGTCGTTCAAACTCCTCGATCGCCTTGTCTACCCGGCCCGCCTCCCGGTACGACCGCGCGAGATTCCCCCGGATCGCGAGCGTGTTCGGATGGTCCTCGCCCAAGATCCGGCGGGCGTCGGCCAGGAGCTGTTCGAATTCCACAATGGCCTTGTCCACTTGGCCCGCCCGCAGGTAGGCGTGGGCGAGGTTCGCCCGGGTGGTCAGAGTGTTCGGGTGATCCTTCCCCAGCACCCGCTGGTAGTCCACGAGCAGCCGCTCGTACTCCCTGATCGCGGCGGCGGTGTGGCCCTGGTGGAGCCGGTAGGTGGCGGCTTGGTGCTGGAGGTAGAACATCGTGGTGTTGCGATGATCGGCCGGCACGTGGCGGCCGAGCGCGTCGATGTGCGGCAGGAGTTCCGCCCAGCGCGACCAGCCTTCGACGTTGTTGACCGGATCCTCCGGCACCGCGTCCGCGAGCAGGTCGATAACCCTCTCTTGAATAGCGGAGGCTGACCCGTCGGCGATGGCCGCGCTGCGGATGACGGCTTGCACCAGCCGGTGGACGGCCACGGTCGTCGGCGTGAGGTCGACCATGTTGTAGGAGGCGAGGACGGTCAACGCCCGATCAACCGTGGCGTGGCTGTCCGCCCACCCGTACACCACGTCGCGGGGCAGGTCGTCCGGCGCCAGCCACGACAGGGCGTGCAGCACCTCCACCGCGGTGGCGTCCTCCTCGCCGATGCGCGCCAGCGTCACGGACCACACCCGCGCCACCGCGCGCTCCGCGGCGTCTCCTGCGGCGACCCGTTGGAGCGTGCCGGCTGGGTCCCGCCGCAGCTCCTGCAGGTAGACCCCCATGTCCATACGGGACTGGCGCAGGTACGCGCCGGCCTGCTGCAACGCCAGCGGAAGGCAGCCCAACTCGCCCGCCAGGACCGCCGCGGTGTGCTCGTCGTGCTGCCCGGAGAGGGTCAGCAGCAGCTCAATCGCGGACTTCGGGTCGAGGACGTCGAGGCGCAGGCAGCCGTCGGTGATGGTCTCCCAGCCGAGATCCCGACGACTGGTGATCAGCACGTGCCCGCCGGAGAGCTGGCCGAGCAAGCGTTCGACATCCCCGCGCTGCTCGACCGCGTCGAGCACCAGCAGCCAGCCGGGGTGCGCTTGCAACCATCCCACCGCCCAGCGGGCCGCCTCCTGCACGGTGGCGGAGACCTGGGAATCCGGATGCAGCTGGTAGGCCAGTTCCGCCAACCCCGCTTCGATCGCCGCTGCGCTGTCGGCGGTCATCCACCACACGAGGGTGTACGCGTCACGATTCCGGTGCGCGTATTGCAGAGCCAGCTCGCTCTTGCCGACCCCGCCGAGGCCGTGCACCGCCTGCGACTGAACCACCACCCCGGTGCCTCGGCCCATCAGCGCGCTCAGGTGGCGCAGCTCGTCTTCGCGTCCCACGAACGTCTTGACCGGCGGCTTCGGCAGCCACACCAACGGGGGCACCGGGACCGGCACGTCCTGGGGACGCCCCAGTGAGACGGTCACGCCTTGAATCGCCCGCGCCTGGTCACCGGTCTGCACGATCCCCGTATTGACCCTGACCGCTGCCGGTCGGGGCCCTATCGCCGCCGGCGAGCCGGGCCAGTCCGCGTGCGGCGCGCTCACCGCGCCCCCTCCTGGCGCGCCGACGCACCGTCGCCGGTCTGGATGATCCCGCTGTTGTGCCACACCGCCACGGATCGCTCGCCGACCGCGGTCACCTGCGCCCCGGCCTGGTGCAGCATCTCCCGCAGGTCGGCCGCGAGCTGCGGATCGGCGGCCAACGCTTTACGGATCTGCACGCGCAACGCCGCGACGCGATCCTCGTCGGCTGGGTCCTCCGCCACGTCCCGTACCGCGGCTTCGATCGCCGACGCCTGGGGTTGCCTGAGCAAGCGCCGCAGCACGCGGCCGCCGAGACCCAGCGTCGCGTCTGCTGCCGCGTCCTGGACCCGAGCCACGACCGCGGCCCCGTACGCGGTCACGATCCCCACTACCGACTGCGCCACCGCCGCCGCCACCGCCACCACATCAACGCTCACCCCGCACCTCCAGGCCGCACGAGGTTGATCAAGACCCTGATCGGGCACACGCTCTTGACAAATTCACGGCAGGGCCAACGCATGTCAATGTCGCGCGGCTGAATATCAACTGTAGTAACTGCTCAGTAACTATCCAAGTTGCCGCCAAGCCGAGAAATTCCGAAACAGTCTCACGAGCGAGTGCGACCCGCACGAGCGAGACGACGACGTCCGCAGGGAGGACGACGTCACGCCGCGGCCACCACGTAAGAGACCACAAGCGAGGGACGCCACATCCCGCCGATAGCCAGCGGCGAGGAAACGCCAATATCCCTCGCGAGAATCTATCGGCCGATACACGAAATTCCACCATTCGTGGTGGCTATCCACAGCAGACAGGCAATGTGAGCAGTTGTCAAAATTCCGATTGTTCTGGGTAATCAACCGACTACGGTAGGCGGCCGTCAGTCCTGGGGAGGTGACGTGACCGAAGTCCGCGTCGATCCCGGGGTGCTGGAACAGGCCGCCCGGGTCTGCGACGATCTGCGCGAACACGTACGCAGCACGAGGTCGCGCATCACGACGAACACGGAGGAAGCAGCGTCCGGGCTGCCGGGCTGGCACACCCGCAGAGCGCTCGAGGAGCTGTCCTGGGCGTGGAGCGACGACTTGAGAAAGCTCGCCGGTTACCTCGAGAAGTACGGCGACGCGCTGCGCGGGTGCGCCATGGACTACCGAAACACCGACGTCGCCAACGCGGCTCGCTTAGACATTCGGGGGCGGTGACGAGCGGTGGTGACCTTCGCGGACCTTCGATATGCGCGTCTTGGGCCACTGGCCGAGGCGGCCCAGGCATGGCGCGCAGTGGCGAAAGCGTTCGACCACGTGGACAACCGATGCGTATCCGACCTGACGGGCTTTCTCCGCAGCTCCGGTTGGCAAGGCGACGCCGCGACAGCGGCGTTGGCTTGTGCCGACAACCTCGACGACGAGCTCGAGGTCGTCAGCATGCGGGCGCGCACCACGGCCAGTGTCTTGCGTAACGCTGTCGAGCAGTTTGAGGATCTGCGGCGCCGGCTCTTGTCCGCGGTCAATGGTGCGATCGCGGCCGGGCTGCGCGTCGATGACGATGGCCGGGTGTTCACGTCGTTCCCCTCGGGTCCTCACCTCACGCCCGAACAGGAGCTGGCCGAGCGTCGAGCGCTGGAGAACGCGGAGATCTACGGCAAGCTCATCTCCCGAATTCTCGATGAAGCGACCGAGTCCGATGAGCGGACAGCGCGGGCGCTCCGCGCCCTCAAGCCAGCAGACGACGAAGGCCACTCCGCCTGGGAGTACAACAAGGCTACGGAGGCGGCCAAGGCCGCCGCGGAGGCCTTGGGGCTGAGCGCGGACAGCATTCCCACTCCCGGCACCGATCCCAAAGCCGTCAAAGACTGGTGGAGCAGCTTGTCGACTGACGAGCGACAGGTGCTGCTCACCGCGTTTCCCGAGCGGCTCGGTGCGCTCGACGGCCTACCCGCCGTCGATCGTGATTACGCCAACCGGCTCGCCCTCCGCAACTTCATCGGCGACACCATCGCCAACCATCGGGACAGCGGCAACCCAGAGCACGAGCGAGCCTTCAAACTGCTCGAACGACTGGAGCAATCAGAGACGAATCCTCCGCACAAGCGCCTCTACCTCCTGTCGATCGACCCGGTCGGGGACGGGAAGGCGGCCATCGCGATCGGCAACCCGGATACCGCTGATCACACGGCCGTTCTGGTACCCGGCGTCGGAACAAAGCTGAATGACTTCCGTGGGCAAATCGGGAGGGCAAACCAACTGCACGACTCCGCGCTGAACTTCGCTCCTCCCGACGCAGCAGTATCGATAATCGCCTGGATCGGCTACGACACCCCGAGCATCGGCGTGGACATCGTTTCCGCCCCGTTCGGCGACAAGTCGAAGGAAGGCGCCAAGGCCCTCGACGCGTTCGTCGACGGGCTCCGTGCGGCCCACGACGACACCCCGTCTCACGTCACCGTTATCGGCCACAGCTACGGCTCCACCGTCGTCGGCGAGGCTGCCAAGTCCGGAGATGGGCTAGCCGCTGATGACATCATCGCCCTCGGCAGCCCGGGAATGCGTGTCGAGAACGCCAGCGAATTCAACGTGGGCGGTCAGCACGTGTGGGTTGGGGCCGCGGCCGACGATATCATCGCGCGCCCTGAGGTGGTTTCCCGCATGGTTCCGGAAGTGCCAGGCACTCTAGCTGATGAAGTAGCCCGGGTTGGGCTGAGGGGCCTTGCCCATCTAGCCAACCAGTTCCACGGTCCACCTCCGCACGATCCAGATTTCGGCGGGAATGTTCTCCACGTCGATACCTCCGGCCATAGTGGATACTGGGAAGACGGCAGCCTCGTGCTCCACTCCCAGGGTGCGATCATCGTCGGCAACTACAGCGAGGCCTCTTTGCAGCACGAGGCGACACGATGAAGCGATCTATGCCCACTCGGGATTGCTTTCCGTCTTCAGTCACCATTGCAATAACAGGGCTACTCCTGCTGACCGGGTGCACGGGAAAGGCTATTGAGGAGATACAATTGGAAACCAAATCCAAGGCCGAAGCTGCCCAAGCAGCACGTATCCAAGCCCAGGCAGTTGCCGATCTTGCCAGTAAGCCACTAGATAGATGGACCACGAGCACGGCTCCCTGCATTGGCATACGCGGTGAGATGCCTGCCGACGGCCGCTGGAATCTCGCCGGATTCGCAAACATCTCAGTTCCCGCCGATGAGCAGATCGATATCCTCGCCCGAATCCGGAATATGTGGGAGCAGCGAGGCTACGAAATCATAATAGATCAAACTCTATCAAATGAGCAAGGTGGCGTCTTGTCAACCCGCGATCCGAAATCTGGAATCACTATGACCATATCGGCCAGTAAGGATGGCGAACGTCTCGCGTTGACCGTCGCCACACCGTGCTATCTCCCCATCCCGGGAGAAGATCCTGCCAACGACTTCTGATGGCTCCCTCCACCAAACCACCATCGATGAATTGAGCATCGAATGACGCCACCACCATCGGCCCCGGAGGTTTGGCCGCGCACATGAAAGGGCGGGCTCGGCGACTGCCGAGCCCGCCGCTCAACCCTGATCGCGCGCCGCGATCGCGAACCTAACCCGGGTCAGGCTGTCAGCGCTGCAGCGTCAGTAGCCCTGGCCGGTAGGGCAGGAGATCGTATTCGCCGCCGGAGTCGGTCGAACGCCCTTGGTAGAGCAGCTGCAGATTACACGGATCGACCGTCTTGGTCTGATCAGGGTTGATGCGCACCAGATCGCCGTGGCTGATGTCGTTGGTCCAGGTGGCGCCGCTGTTGGCCTTGCCCGCGAACGGGTTGCTCTCCGTCGCGGCCTGCGGCGTCCACGTGCCGTCCAGCCTGGTGGCGGTGAAGGAGCGGAAGTAGCGCCACCCTTGCGATCCGATCGCCTCAACGAGCATGAGGTACTTGTTCTGGCCCTTGAGCGTGTAAACCTCGACCGCCTCGAACAGGTTGAAGGTCGAGTCGCTCATGACCACCGTCGCCGTCGAGCCGAAGTTGCCCGGGAAGTTCTCGATCGGCATGCTCGCCCGGTAGATCTTGCCGTTGTCCCCGGCGAAGAACAGGTACATGTTCTTGTCATCGCCGATCAGGGTCTGGTCGATCGGCCCCGTCGGGGAATCGGAGATGCTACCGGTGAACAGCGGCTGCTCCTCCGACCAGCTGTACGGGTTGGTCGGATCGGTCGAGGTCCGGTAGGAGAAGGGGTACCGGCCCCACTGGTAGGCGAGCACCCAGATGTTCTTCGGGGCGAAATAGATCAGCGTGGGCGCGACGGCGGAGAAGGGCATCTCGTTCTGCCGGGCCGACGCCATATCCGACCAGTTCGTGAAAGGGTCGAAGTACATCGAACCCCATCGGGTTCCGGTGTCGTGCGTCGTCGCGTACACCAGGTGCTTGCCGTTGTAGACGACGTGGGTGAAGTCCTTGAGCGAGACCCACCCCGGCTTCGGGTCCGCCAGCGGGCCCGTTGACGTCCAGCGGTACTGCGACGGCAGATCGCAGGTGGTGGTCGGTTCCGGTGACGGGCTGGACGTCGGCGGGGACGACGGCGTCGAAGGCGGCGTCGAGGGTGGAGCGGGCGTGCCCGGGCTGCCCGTGCAGGTCACACCGTTCAGGGCGAACGAGCTAGGCACTGGGTTGGCTCCGTTCCAGGATCCGTTGAATCCGAAGTTCACGCTGCCGCCGCTGGGGATAGCGGCGTTGTAGGAGACGTTAGTGGCGGTGACCGACGAGCCGGACTGGGTGTGGGTGGCGTTCCAAATTTGGGTGATCTGCTGCCCGGCGTCGAAGGACCAGGTCAGCCGCCAGCCGTTGATCGCCTCACCGAGGTTGTGGATGGTGACGTTGGCGGTGAAGCCGCCCGGCCAGCTCGCATTGATCGTGTAGTCGACCCGGCAGGCGATGGCGGCCTGAGCGGGCTGTGCCGTCAGCCAGACGCTTCCGACCAGCAGAAGGGGGACGGCGCCGAGCGCGAGGTTGCGGCGCACAGTCCGCCGGGGCAGCGCCGTGGTCGGGCCAGCGGAGCTGCGGGCTGACCGCGCTCGCCAGGGCATACGCATCTGCATATTCCTCCTCAGGTCACGTCCGGCCGCCGCCGATGCCGCTGGGGCAGCGGCCGGCGCGGTCGTGGTCGGAGGCACGGCAGGACCGCGCCGTGGGCCACGGGTTCAAGGCCGGAAGAGCGCCGTGCGGGCTCGCTTCCGCGCGCCCGACGCCACGCCCTGTGCGCACAGAGCGCCCATCACCAGGGCCTCGCGAACGGTCCTCACGTACCTCCGCTAACAAGGAGGAAACCGTCTTGTGCAGAGTTTGTAAAGAAGGATGTCGATGCGTTCCGCTGCCGGCACGGCCCTCTGCGTCCGGCCCGATGGCCCCCGCGTGCTCCCCGGCGGAGCGTCATCCACAAAGATCTTCAGCAAAGGTCGATAGCACACCAACAAGCCGGGTGAGCTGGGCTTGTACCCGCCGCGATCACGTGACTGCTAACGGTCGTATCACATCGATGATATGGTTCCCAGGCTCGGCATAGTCGCAGGCGATAGGTACGAACAGTACTGGTGTGACGAGACGTCGATGGGTACTCGCGGGCACGGCGGCGACCGTGGCTGTGCTGGCCGGGGTGTTCGCAGTCTTGGGATGGGAGCACACTGAGAAGGCCGCCTCCGCTATCTCGGCGCTGGCTGGGGTGGCCGCAGTCGGGGTAATGATCTGGGCTGCGGTGCCGACGGCCTCAGGCGGCGGCAATATCCGTGTTGCGAAGACCTGCCGTGCCACGGCCCACGGCAATGGGCTGGCCAACACCGGGGTGACCGGCCCAGCCGATGCGCTGAAAAACAATGTGCAGGTCGAGCGAACGGGCGATGCGGAATCCGCCGATGGGGACGCCAATACCGGTGTTCACCTCACCTGAATCCCGGTAGGGGCAAATCCATATAGGACGGTCTGTCGTGGACTATCCGCGGATGAAGAGCACCATACGCGAGACCGGCGACGCGGTCGGCGGTGCGGGCAGTCTTGTGAACACCGGACAGCTCATCGTCCATGGGGATGTCAATCTGCCCAGGGCGCCCGTAGCTCGATCGGTATATCTGGCTCAAGTCAAGAACATCTTCCCTTGGGAACTGATTGGTCGCGAAGCCGAACTAGCTGAGCTGGCCGAGTTCTGCACCGGTGACCACGATCAGACGTACCTCTGGTGGCAGGGGCCGCCGTGGGCGGGCAAGTCGGCCTTGATGGCCACCTTTGTCTTGCATCCTCCGCCCAGGGTTCGGGTGGTGTCGTTCTTCATCACCAACCGGTTCGCCGGTCAAAGCGATCGCACCGCCTTCCTACCTACGGTGATCGAGCAGCTGGCTGAGCTACTGGGCCAGCCGATGCCGCCACTGTTCCCCGAGGCCACGCAGCAAGCGTGGTATAGCCGCCTGCTAGACGAGGCGGCACAGCTCTGCCGCGAGCGCGGAGAGCGCCTGATCTTGGTTGTCGATGGCCTTGACGAGGACCAAGGGGTGAGGATCGGCCCGGGCGCGCATAGCATCGCCGCGCTGTTGCCCGCTGTGCCGCAACACGGGATGCGGGTCGTGGTGGCAAGCCGACCACACCCACCTGTACCAGCTGACGTGCCCGCGCAGCATCCACTACGGAATCCGGCGATCATACGGAAGCTAAGGCCATCTCCCGCAGCACAAGCGATCAGGGACGATGCGGAACGGGAACTGGGTCAGCTGCTTTCCGGCGACAAGACAAAGCGTGACCTGCTGGGCTTCATCGTGGCGGCCGGGGGTGGATTGAGCCGCCATGACCTGGCCGAGTTGACCGGCACGTCACCAGGGGAGGTTGACCAGCTGCTTCGTGCGGTATCCGGCCGGAGTTTTAGCACTCGGAGCAGTATCTGGCAGCCGGAGACGGGGGCGAGGGTCTATGTGCTGGCACATGAGGAACTCCACGCGGCCGCAGCCGAATACCTGGGTGAACAGAAGCTGTCTGAGTATCGGAAGGCAATTCATGCCTGGGCAGACAAATACCAGAATTTGGGTTGGCCGGATGGGACACCGGAATACCTATTGCATGGTTATCACCGGATGCTACGCGCTTCTGGCGAGATAGAGCGGATGGTGGCTTTGGCAACCGATCGGGAACGCCTGAATCGGATGCTGGACGTTAGCGGTGGTGATGCCGCCGGCCTGGCTGAAGTAACTGCCTGTCAACAGATCTTGTGTGAACAGGACGTACCAGATCTGGATACACTGGTTACGTTGGCCCGCGCTCGAGAGTTCCTGGCCGAGCGCAACATCCACATTCCTGTGAATTTGCCAGCGGTGTGGGCCGCGCTCGGCAATGTTCGGCAATGTGTTACGGGCCGAGGCCCTGGCCTACTCCATCGCCGACCCCGAGCGCAAAGCCTGGGCGCTCACCAACCTGGCCAACACCCTCGCCAAGCGCGGGCACCTCGACCGAGCCGAACACATTGCCCGCAGCATCACCAACCCCATCCATCAAGCCTGGGTACTCACCACCCTGGCCAACACCCTCGCCGAGCGCGGGCACCTCGACCGAGCCGAACACATCGCCCAACAAGCAGAACAAGCCGACCACACCCTCACCAACCCCTCCGATCAAGCCTGGGTACTCAGCGACCTCGCCAGCACCCTCGCCAAGTGCGGACAGCTCGACCGAGCCGAACACATCACCCGCACCATCACCGATCCGGGCGCAATACCAGAAGCAGTAGCTGCGGTTATCACTCACTTGGACCGAGCGCGTGCGCGCAGACTACTGGCCTGGGCGATGACTAAGACCGAATTACGTAGGCTGTTTCCAGCCATCGGCGACTTCGATCCCACATTACTTCTGCGGATAGCCGATGAATTTGAGCGTTGATTCATCGTTGCTAACCACGCTGTTGTGGGACGAACTGCGGGACAACCCTATAATTGAAAACCGACAAACACTTCGCAGCCCTACTACGGGAAAAAGGTTACGACACGTGCCTCCTTTCCTGATAGGCAGCGCCCAATATATATAGACACTTTGCTATCAATACGCATTTCTGGCGGCAACAATCATTTGAGCATGGGTGAGCAAGTTTTCGTCCGCAAACCTCACCGCTGTCACAGCGAGATCGCCGGCCACTCGCACACCATCAGCGCGGTGCCACTCGGCGGATCGTCCAGCCGGCAGTGCCAGCAGCCCTGCGACTTCTACCGGCCCACCCGCTGCTCCTCAGCCTGCTGCCGCTGGGCGGGTTCCCAACGGACGGATGTCACGCCAGCGGGGCACAAGCCCCCATCGACGAACGCGGTGGGTACGTGCGGGGACGTCGCGGGATGGCGTCAGACACACGTCAGACACACGAAAGGCCCGGGTCCATGGTGGCCCCGGGCCATCATCTCTGTCGGGACGGCCGGATTTGAACCGACGACCCCTTGACCCCCAGTCAAGTGCGCTACCAAGCTGCGCCACGTCCCGGTGCCACCGCGCTCTCTACGCGGTGGCCGATACAGCGTAACGCACGCGAGTTCCCCGCGGCGTACGCCCTCCCCATCCTACCCGCGCCACACCGCCTCGATCATCCCGGGCGGCCGACGCCGGGAGAATGGCACGGAGGTCATCTCCGACCGCGATTGCCTTGGCCAGCAGGCTTCCGCGGCCGCACGACCAGCTCAATCGGGCTGCCCTGGAAACCAAACTCCTCGCGGATCTTGCGCTCGAGGAAGCGGAGGTACCCGGGCTCGAACTGCGCCGTGGTGAAGAACACAAACCGCGGCGGCGCGACGCCGGCCTGGGTGGCGAAGAGGATCCGAGGCGCCTTGCCGCCACGCACCGGGTGCGGGGTGGCCTGCGTGATCGGAGTAAGCCACTGGTTCAGCCGCCCGGTCGGGATCCGCTGCTCCCAGCTCGCCAACGCGGTCCGCAGCGCGGGCGCCAGCTTCTCGACCGCCCGGCCGGTCTTCGCCGAGATGTTGACCCGGATCGCCCACGGCACGCGGACCAGCTCCCGCTCAATCTCCCGGTTCAGGGCGTTGCGCCGGTCCTCATCGACCAAATCCCACTTGTTGAAGGCGATGACCAGGGCCCGCCCGGCCTCCACCACCATGGACACGATCCGCAGGTCCTGCTCGCTGATCGGCTCACTCGCGTCGATCAGCACCACCGCGACCTCGGCCGCCTCGATCGCGGCCGCGGTACGCAGACTCGCGTAGTACTCGGTGCCGACGGCTTTGTGGACGCGCTTGCGCAAGCCCGCGGTGTCGACGAACCGCCACGTCTCGCCGCCGATTTCCACCAGGCTGTCGACCGGGTCCACCGTGGTGCCCGCGACCGCGTCGACCACCGCTCGCTCCTCCCGGGCGAGCCGGTTCAGCAAGCTCGATTTCCCGACGTTGGGGCGACCCACGAGCGCCACCCGCCGCGGGCCCCGTTCGCCCTCCTCCGCCTCAGCAGGGGCCTCCGGGAGGGCCGCGAGGAGCGCGTCGAGCAGCTCACCGGCGCCGCGGCCGTGCAGCGCGGAGACCGGGTACGGCTGCCCAAGACCGAGCGACCACAGCGCCGCCGCCTCCGCCTCCAACGCGGGGTTGTCGACCTTGTTCGCGACCAGCAGCACCGGCTTCTGGCTGCGGCGCAGCATCCGCACCGCCGCCTCGTCCGCGTCGGTCGCCCCGACCGTGGCGTCCACGACGAACAGCACGACGTCCGCCGTGTTGACCGCGATCTCCGCTTGGTGGGCGATCGCCGCCGCTCGGTCCCGGGCGTCCGGCTCCCACCCGCCGGTGTCGACCACAGTGAACCGACGCCCGCCCCACTGCGCGTCGTACGGCACTCGGTCCCGGGTCACCCCGGGCACGTCCTCGACGACCGCCTGACGTCGGCCAATGATGCGGTTCACCAACGTCGACTTCCCGACGTTCGGCCGCCCGACCACGGCCACCACGGGGAGCGGCCCACCAGACGTGGTCACGTCGTCGGTGAGGTCATCCACGTCACGCCACCTGTGGTCCGTGCTCATGCCGTACCCCCGCTCTCCGGCCGCCCCGCGCGGCGGCCGCGACGCCGATTGCCCGTGCTCCACTCACACCGCGACCCGAGCCGAGAGCAGCTCGCGCAGCCGGGCGACGACCTCGTCGATGCCCATCGTGGTGGTGTCCACCACGATGGCGTCGGCGGCCTGCTGCAACGGGTCCACGGCCCGCGTGGAATCGAGCTGGTCCCGACGGGCGAGGTCGGCTGCGGTGGCGGCGACATCGCTCTTGGTCTCGGCGCTGCGTCGCTGCGCGCGCGCCTCCGGCGACGCGGTGAGGTAGACCTTGAGCGTGGCGTCGAGGGCGACAACGGTGCCGATGTCGCGTCCTTCGACCACGATCCGCTCGTTCGCCGCGATGATGCGCCGCTGCTGGTCGACGAGGATCCGGCGGACCGCCGGCACAGCGGCGACCGCGGAGACCGCACCGGTCACCTCAGGGCCGCGGATATCCACGTCCACCGGGGTGCCGTCGACGCTGATGTGCGGCGCGGCCGGATCGGTGCCGATGGACAGCTGAACCTCACCAGCGATCTTCCCGACCGCGTCGGCGTCGGACGGGTCGACGCCCGCGCGGAGCACCGCCCAGGTCACCGCGCGGTACATCGCGCCGGTGTCGAGGTAGCGGGCCGAGATCGACGCCGCCAGGCGCCGGGAGACGGTGGATTTCCCCGAGCCGGACGGGCCATCAATGGCGACAACGATGTGTCCGGTCCGCACCTGCTCGTCCACCGCGCTCCTCCTCGCCGTTGTCTCCTCGACCGCCCGCCCGTGCCCGGCCGAGACGCCGCCGGGCCGCTTCGGGCGGGCACGCCCGCTGTCCGCCCTTCATGATGCCGCGTCGCTCACCGAGCCCTGCGGGCCACCACCCGCCTGTCGCCATCCCGCCGCGACCGGCCCGGCTGCTTGCCCCCACCGGTTCGCCAGTCGTTCGGCTGCTCCGCCATTCGGAACAGGGCGGCGATCTCGGCGTTGGTGAGCACCCGGGTGTGCCCGGGCCGCAGGTTGCCGAGCCGCACCGTCCCGATCGCGACGCGAATCAGCCGGGTCACCGGGTGCCCGACCGCGTCGAACATCCGCCGCACGATGTGTTTGCGCCCCTCGTGCAGCACCACCTCGACGTAGGCGGAGCGGCCGAAGGTGTCGATGACGCGGAAGGAATCGAGCTTCGCCGGCCCGTCCGCCAACTCCACCCCGGCGAGCAGCTGACGCCCCACGTGCCGCGGTAGCGGGCCCACCACCTCACACCGGTAGGTCTTGGGGATCCCGAACGACGGGTGCATGAGCCGGTGGGCGAGGTCCCCGTCGTTGGTCAACAGCAGCAAGCCCTCGCTGTCGGCGTCGAGGCGCCCGACGTGGTAGACGCGTTCGGTCACGTGGCCAAGGTAGTCGGAGATGGCGGCCCGTCCCTTCTCGTCCGCCATCGTCGACACCACCCCGCGCGGCTTATTGAACGCGAGGTAGACCAGGTTCCGGTTGGTGACCACCCGGTCGCCGTCGACGTAGATCTCGGCGGTTTCCGCGTCGACCTTGTCGCCGATCCGGGCCACCCGCCCGTTGACCGTGACCCGACCCTGGATGATCAGCTCCTCGCACGCGCGCCGCGACCCGACTCCCGCCGCGGCGAGGACCTTCTGCAGGCGCTCTAGCTTCTCATCGCTGCTCGGCATCGGCGATCTCTTCCACGTTGCTGGGGAGGAAGGGGGCCAACGGCGGCAACTCATCGACAGAATTCAGCCCCAACTTCTCCAAGAACAGCGTGGTCGTGCGGTACAGGTGGGCGCCGGTCTCCGGCTCCGTGCCGCACTCTTCGATGAGACCGCGGGTCATCAGGGTACGGACCACGCCGTCGCAGTTGACCCCACGGATCGCGGAGATCTGGGCGCGGGTGACCGGCTGCTTGTAGGCGATGACCGCGAGCGTCTCCAGCGCCGCCTGGGTCAGCCGCACCGCCTGCCCACCGACGACGAAACGCTCGACGTACGGGGCGTACTCCGGCCGGGTGTACAGGCGCCACCCGCCCGCGGCGCGACGGAGGTCGAAGCCCCGCCCTTGCGCCGTGTACTCGTCGGCGAGCTCCTGAAGCAACGCCGCCACCCGTTCGGTGGGCTGCCCCACCGTCTCGGCGAGCGTGCTCTCCGCCACCGGCTCGTCGACCACGAGCAGGATCGCCTCCAGGGCGGCGCGCAGCGTGGCGTCGTCGGCGAGTTCGGCGGTCGCCACCTCGGGCGGCTCAGGCGCCAGCGCGGGCGGAGCGGTCTCCGCGGGTTCCGCTTCCACCGCGGGCTCGTCCGCCGGCGCCGCGGCGGGCTCCACCGGACTGGCTGGTGGTTCGGGCGTATCGGCATCCGGCGCCTCGTCCTCCGGGGTACGCGGCGCCGGCAGCTCGGGCTCCGCGAGCCGGGGCGGCCACTCGGGGCGGGTATCAGTAGCGGTCGCGGCCGGTTCCGCCGCGGGCTCGTCGGCGGTCGACGCCTCCGGCGCGGCGCCCGTCGACCGGGCCAGCGCGCTGTCGGACGGTTCGCTCTCCGCTGGTGCGGGCGCCTCGCGGTCCGTGGTCTCAGCGGGCGGCTCGGGCTCCGGCTGTCGCTCCCATGGAGGCACCCACGCCGCCGCCTGCTCGGCGAGAGACCGCTTCTGCTCCTTCCCGCTCCTCACGACGCCTCCCTCTCGTCGCCGACACCGCCGACCGCGGCGGCCCGCTTCCGGGGACGCCGCGCCCGTCGCCGCTCGTCTGGCTCCTCCTCGGGCTCGGCGTCGGCCTCCGCGTCAGCCGGCGACCCGGCGTACTCGTCGATCGCCAGCTCCCCATCGCCGTCGCCGCCGCGCCAGCGCACCGTCAGCTCGCCGAGCGCCTCGACCTGTTCAAAACTGATCAAGCCCTCGCGGTAGAGCTCCAACAGGGCGAGGAACCGGGCCACGATCTCCAGCGTCGTTGTGCAGTCGTGGCAGAGCGTCCGGAACGTGGCCGCCCCCATCTCGCGCAGCCGGTCGCGGATGATAGTCGCGTGCTCGCGGACGCTGACCCGCACCACGTGGACGTGCTCCATCGGCACGGTTGGGGCGGGTCGAGGGGTCAACGCCTTGGCCGCGAGCTGGGCGAGCCGCTCCGGGCCGATGCCGAGCACCAGCTCCGGCAACGCCTCGGCGTAGCGGGGTTCGAGTGACACCGCCCGCGGGTAGCGACGGACGCCCACCGCCTCCAACGCGGCGAGGTGCGCCGCCGCCTCCTTGAACGCCTTGTACTGCAGCAGCCGCGCGAAGAGCAGGTCCCGGGCCTCCAAGAGCGCCAGATCCTCCTCGTCCTCCACCTCGGCGGCCGGCAGGAGTCGGGCCGCTTTGAGGTCGAGCAAGGTGGCGGCGATCAGCAAGAACTCGCTGGCCTCATCGAGGTCCCAGTCGTCCCCCATCGCGCGGATGTAGGCGATGAAGTCGTCGGTGACCTGGTGGAGGGCGACCTCGGTGACGTCGAGCTTGTGCTTGCTGATGAGCTGGAGCAGCAGGTCAAACGGACCGGTGAAGTTCTCCAGCCGTACCGTGAAGCGGGAGGACTTCTCCGCATCGGAGGCGTCCTGCGCGGTGCCCGACGCGTCGCCGGGTGGCCCTGGCGCGGGGTCAGGACCCTCGGCAGCCTGTGGCGCGATCTCCGTCACCGATGGCATGGTCACCGACTGACCGTAATCCACCGTGTCGGCGAGGCCCGGACCCGGGGCCGCCCCGCTCACCGGGCCGCCCCGGCGCTGTGCTCACCCGCCGTCACCGGGGCTCCCGCTCGCCACGTCGGCGGGTGTCGGCTCGCCCGCCGGCGCGCGCCCCGTGGCCCGGGGACCGGGCCGGGTGACGTCCGCGAGCCGGGACGGTGGGGTGGCGCGGCACGGCTGATTACCGCGCGGCTTGCGCGGCGATGACCTCGCGCGCGAGCTGCCGGTAGTTGCGCGCTCCGGACGACGCCGGGTCCAGGATCGTGATCGGCGCCCCGGCGACGGTGGACTCGGGGAACTTCACCGTCTTGGTGATCACGGTTTGGTAGACCTTGTCGCCGAACGCCTCTACCACCCGCTGGAGGACCTGCCGGCAGTGCGTGGTCCGGCTGTCGTACATGGTGGCGAGAATGCCCTCCAGCTCCAGGTCGAAGTTCAGCCGCTCGCGGACCTTGTCGATGGTGTCGAGCAGCAGCGCCACGCCCCGCAGGCTGAAGAACTCGCACTCCAACGGGATGAGGACGCCGTGCGCGACCGCCAACGCGTTGATCGCGAGTAGGCCAAGCGAGGGCTGGCAGTCGATGAGGATGAAGTCGTAGTCGTTGCGGACCGGCTTGAGCACCCGGGCCAGCGCCATCTCCCGGGCGACCTCGTTGACGAGCTGGATCTCCGCGGCCGACAGGTCGATGTTGGCCGGCAGGAGGTGCAGCCCGGCCACATCCGTCTTGATCAGGACGTCGTCGATGGTGACGTCGTCCTGCATGAGCAGGTTGTAAATCGAAAGGTCGAGGTTGTGGGGATTGACGCCGAGCCCGACCGAGAGGGCGCCCTGCGGGTCGAAGTCCACCAGCAGCACGCGCCGGCCGTACTCGGCTAGCGCCGCCCCCAGGTTGATCGTGGTCGTGGTCTTGCCCACGCCACCCTTCTGGTTGGCCATCGCGATGATCCGCGCCGGGCCGTGCCGCTCCGGCGGCGTCGGCTCCGGAATCGGCCGGCGCATCGTGTACGCCGCGGGATCGGCCGGACCGAGCTCCGCACCGATATCAAGCGCGGACTGCTGCTCACGGAGAGTTGAGGTCAAGGCCTCTGCACCGTCACCGTTGCCAGCCACGTTCTCTCCGCCCCCTCCCGACGACTACGCGACGTCGGAGCCAATCGGCGACTCTCGCAGCGCTGCCGCTCGGGCCCCGCTGGCCGCACCATAAAGTCCGCGCCGATGCCCGACTGTACGCCACGACCCGCACCAGGGCCGGCACCCGCCCGGCGTGTCGATATCCCACCGGGGCGTCAGCGCCGGCGGGCCCTGGGATGGGTCGCGGCGTATACCTCACGAAGTCGCTCCACCGTGACCAAGGTATAGACCTGGGTGGTGGTCACCGAAGCGTGACCCAGCAACTCCTGCACCACCCGCACATCTGCACCCCCGTCGAGGAGGTGGGTGGCGTACGAGTGCCGCAGGGTGTGCGGGGAGACCGCCTGCGGACCCTCCACCGGCAGTCCCGCCGCTTGCGCGGCGCGGCGCAGGATCGCCCAGGCGCTCTGCCGCGACAGCGGCCCCCCTCGCGAGTTGAGGAAGACCGCCGGCGTGCCGCGCCCGGCCGCGGCGAGCAGAGGCCGCGCGCGCACGAGGTACGCCTCCAGGGCGGAGCGGGCGTACCCGCCGATCGGCACTAGCCGCGACCGGCCTCCTTTCCCGTGCAGCAGCACGGTGCCCTCCGCGAGGTCGAGGTCATCGACCACGGCTCCCACCGCCTCTGAAATTCTCGCTCCCGTGCCGTAGAGGAATTCGAGCAGGGCACGATCACGCAGGAGCAGGGGCGCCTTCTCCCCCGTCGCTCCGGTCGGGCCGGCTTTCTCCAGCAGGCGCTCCACCTCGGTGACATCCAGCGCTTTCGGCAGCCGGCGTGGTGCGGTCGGCGGGCGCACCTCCCGGCTGACGTCGTGGGCGACCAGCCCTTCGCGCACGGCGAAGCGGTGCAGCCCGCGGACCGCGCTCGCGGCGCGGGCCGCCGAGGAGCTCGACAGGGGAACGTGTTGGGGATCACCGGCGCGTAGGGCCGCGATGTGCCCCGCGATGTGCGCCGGGGTCACCTCCGCGAGCTCGCGCACTCCGGCGGCGGCGAGGGTGCGCAAGTAGCGATCGAGATCACGCCGATACGACGCGAGGGTGTTGGCGGATAGCCCGCGCTCGACGGTCAGGTGATCGAGGTAAGCGCGGACCACACGCTGAAGCGCGGGCGCCGGGATCGGCTCCGCACTGCCCGATTCGCTGCCGTTCAGGCTAGGACCTCCTCCAGCCTCCGACTGGGCATGCCGTGCGCCTCCGCGACCGGCGCGCAGACGATCTCGCCGTCGTAGGTGTTGAGACCTCGCGCGAGCGCGGGGTCGCGGCGCATCGCCTCCCGCCAGCCGTGGTTGGCGAGCGCCAAGGCGTACGGCAACGTCACGTTAGTCAGTGCGTAGGTGCTGGTGTGCGGCACCGCGCCCGGCATGTTCGTCACGCAGTAGAAGATCGAGTCGTGCAGCGTGTATACCGGGTCATCGTGGGTCGTGGGGCGCGACCCCTCGAAGCATCCACCTTGATCGATAGCGATATCCACCAACACGCTGCCCGGCTTCATGCGGGCGACCAGCTCGTTGGAGACCAGTTTCGGCGCCTTCGCCCCGGGCACGAGGACCGCGCCGATGACGAGATCCGCGTCGAGCACCGCGCGCTCGATCTCGTAGGAGCTAGAGGCGGCGGTGCGGAGCTGGCCCGGGTAGGCCGCGGCGGCGGCGCGCAGCCGGGAGAGATCCTTGTCCAGTAACAGCACCTCCGCCTGCATGCCCAGCGCGATCGCCGCGGCGTTCATGCCGGCCACACCCGCGCCGAGCACCACGACCTTCGCCGGATAGACGCCGGGGACGCCTCCGAGGAGCGTGCCGCGCCCGCCACTGGGACGCAGGAGGTGGTACGCGCCGATGAGCGGGGCGAGCCGACCCGCCACTTCAGACATCGGTGCCAAGAGCGGCAAGACCCGGTTGGGCAGCTCGACGGTCTCGTACGCGATGGCGGTGACCCGGCGGTCGAGGAGCATCTGGGTGCATTCCTGGGACGCGGCTAAGTGAAGGAACGCGAAGATGATTTGCCCTTCGCGAAGCCGGTCGCGCTCCTGCGCCACCGGTTCCTTCACTTTGAGGATCAGGTCAGCCGCGCCCCACACGTCGTCCGCAGTGGACACGATCGTGGCTCCGGCCGCGGCGTACTCGTCGTCCCGGATGGACGATCCCAGTCCGGCCCCCGCCTCGATGAACACGCGGTGGCCCGCGCGCACGAACTCCTGGACGCCCGCCGGTGTAATCGCCACGCGGTACTCGTGGTTCTTGACCTCGCGTGGAACGCCAACCTTCACGATGCCACTCCTCCCCGCCGGCGGACCTCCCGCAGCCATCGCGGCATCGCCACCATAGGCCGGCGGGTCACCTCGACGACGGGATGACAGCCTGTGGGTCCACTGTTAGGCGAAGAGTAATCGCCATCTCTATCATCCAGATGCAGGAATCACATCTACCCAGACGGACATTATTGCCCCGGGTCGTCCCACATAGTGGATTACGTTTGCAATTCTGTAGTATTAGATGATTAGGGTGCCGCATCATGACTAACCCTCAATACCCAAATGCGGCCCCAGTTTCGGACAAGAGCAAGGTCGTCGCTGGACTCCTCGGCATTCTCCTCGGCGGGTTTGGCGCCGGCCGTTTCTACATGGGGCACATCGGCATGGGCATTGCCCAGCTGGTCGTCACCCTGGTGACCTGCGGTATCGGGGCCCTGTGGGGCTTCATCGACGGCATCCTCATCCTCGTCAACGGTGGCGTTGACGGGCAGGGCCGTCGTCTGCGCGACTGATCGCGTGTCATTCGCCCCACCGGGGCCTCCGGTGGGGCGAAGCCCTTGGGGCTCAGCGCACCACCGGAGTCGTCGCGGGGCGCAACGGGCGCCACCCCTCACTCTTCGCGCGGGCCGCGGCGAGCAACCCCGCCACACACGGGCCGTTGGTGATCTCGCCGCGGAAAATCATGTCGATCGCGTCGTCCAGATCGAACCAGCCGACCTGCATGTCGGCCTCCTCATCCCGCCGCTCATGCCGCGCGTGATCGGCCACAGGCGACAGCCCGCGGGCCAGGAAGATGCGGATGAGCTCGTTCGAGCAGCCGGGTGACGTATGCAGATCGACGAGAAGTTCGACCCGCTGCGCGACCAAATCCGCTTCCTCCGCGAGTTCCCGCAACGCCGCGGCGGGCAGCTCCTCTCCGACGACGTCCATCAGCCCGGCCGGCAGCTCCCACAGGGGACGCCCGACCGGGTGGCGGTACTGCCGTACCAACGCCACCCGGTCCTCGTCGTCGAGCGCGACGACCGCGACCGCCCCCACGTGCTGGAGGTAGTCACGGGTCACCACCCGTCCTCCGGGCATGGTGACCTGATCGGTCACCAGGGAGAACACCGGACCGCGGAACCGCACTTGGCGGCCCCGCACCTGGTAGGGGGCGGGGGACGCGGTCACGACGCGGTAGCCGCCTTCGCCGTCGCCTGGCCAGCCGCCTCATCGCCGTCCCCGTCGCCGCCCTCAGAGGCCGCCAGCTCGAAGTCCACGGGGAGCTGGTCAGCGGCCGCGTAGCGCAACGCGGCGCCGACGAACGCGGAGAACAGCGGGTGTGGCCGGGTCGGCCGGCTCTTCATCTCCGGGTGCGCCTGAGTGGCGACGAAGAACGGATGCAGCTTCCGGTCGAGCTCGATAAACTCCACCAGCTTCCCGTCCGGGGACGTACCGGAGATGTGAAGCCCAGCCTTGGCCAGGATGTCCCGGTAGGCGTTGTTCACCTCGTAGCGGTGCCGGTGACGCTCGCTGACCTCGGTGCAGCCGTACGCCTCGGCGACCAGAGAGCCTTCCACGAGCGTCGCCGGGTACGCCCCGAGCCGCATGGTGCCGCCGAGATCGCCCTTACCGGCGACGATGTCCTGCTGCTCGGCCATCGTGGCGATCACCGGGTGCTCGGTGTTCGGGTCGAACTCCGTCGAGTTCGCGCCGGCCAGGCCGGCGAGGTGGCGCGCCACCTCGATGGTCATGCACTGCAGACCGAGGCACAGGCCGAGGATCGGAATGCGGTTCTCGCGGGCATACCGCACGGCGCCGATCTTGCCTTCGATGCCGCGTACCCCGAACCCACCGGGGATGACGATGCCGTGCACACCATCCAGCACCGCCGCCGTCCGCGCCGGATCGGTGCACTCGTCACTGGGGACCCAGCGCAGCTCCACCCGGGCGCGGTGCCCGAAGCCGGCGGCGCGAATCGCTTCGCTCACCGACAGGTACGCGTCCGGCAAGTCGACGTACTTGCCCACCACCGCCACGGTCACCGTGTGCCGCGGCCGGTGCACCCGGTCGAGCAGGTCGTCCCAGCGGGTCCAGTCGACGTCCCGGAAGGACAGCCCGAGGCGCCGCACGACGTACGCGTCGAGCCCTTCGCGGTGGAGCACCTTCGGGATGTCGTAGATGCTCGGGGCGTCCGGAGCGGCGATCACCGCCTCGAGATCGACGTCGCAGTACAGCGACAGCTTCCGCTTCAGCGACTCGGGAATCTCCCGATCCGATCGGCACACGATCGCGTCGGGTTGGATACCGATGTTGCGCAGTGCGGCGACCGAGTGCTGAGTCGGCTTGGTCTTGAGCTCGCCGGAGGGGGCGAGGTAGGGCACGAGCGATACGTGCAGATAGAAGCAGTTGTCCCGCCCGATGTCGTGGCGGACCTGCCGGATCGCTTCCAGGAACGGCAGGGATTCGATGTCCCCGACCGTTCCCCCCACCTCGGTAATCACCACGTCGGGCGTACGGCCCTCCTCGTCTGGCTCCGCCATCGCCCGAATCCGCGCCTTGATCTCGTTGGTGATGTGCGGGATGACCTGCACGGTGTCCCCGAGATACTCACCGCGCCGCTCTTTGGCGATCACCGCGGAGTAGATCTGGCCGGTGGTGACGTTCGCCTTCCCGGAGAGATCGCGGTCGAGGAACCGCTCGTAGTGGCCAACGTCGAGATCAGTCTCCGCGCCGTCCTCGGTGACGAAAACCTCACCGTGCTGGAACGGGTTCATCGTCCCGGGGTCGACGTTGAGGTACGGGTCGAGCTTCTGCATGACGACCCGCAGGCCCCGAGCGGTCAGGAGGTTTCCGAGGCTCGATGCGGTCAAGCCCTTGCCCAACGAGGAGGCGACGCCCCCGGTGACGAAAATATGCTTAGTCGTCTTGACAGAAGGGGCCAACGCCTTCTCCCGTGGTCGATTGTCTGGTCATGCAGACCGGCACGTCGCGACATACGCGTCTGGCACGATCCACGGGATTCCACGGTAACATCCCGCCGGACCGACGGGCCGCTCACCCACCGGGCCTGGCGGCGCGTGTCCGGCCAGACACGACGTCCTCACGCGCCGCGCGCGGGCGTCCCTGTCGCGTGCCGCCTGCCTCACCGTTGCGGGGCCACCACGTCCGTCGCCGCTGCGGAAGAAGTCGCGGGCTGCCCCTCCCCCGCATCCGTGGCGCCGGGAGACGCGCCGCTGGCCGGCGCGCCCACGCCCGCCGTGGGGACTCGCTGCGAGAGCCCGTCGCTGGCGGGCAGCGCGTACTCGGACACGGATCGCGGCGGATGGGTACGGACCGCGGCGTTGTCGAGCACCCGCAGCGCGGCCACCGTCGCCATCGGCACGGTGAGCGCGGCCGCGGCGCCCGCCACGGTCAGCGCCGATCCGCTCAGCACTCCGCCGAGCAGGGACGCGACAGCGATCCCGCCCATCCCCGCGCGGACCGCCGGGTACAGCCCGAACAGCCGTTTGAGTCCGCCCCACGGCCGCAGCAGAGCGAACCACACGACGATCGCCGCCACGATCGCCAACACGCTCAGCGGGCTGCTCACCAGCGCCATGACATTGGCGGTGCCGACCCGCTGGACCGCCAGGCCACCGGTGCCCTCGCTGAGCTCGGTGAGGAACCGGCCGAGACTGCCCCGTTCCGCGGCGGGCCGCTGCAGGTCGAGCACGGCGAAGCCGGCGGTGACGGCCAGACCGGCGATCGTCGCCCACGCGAATCGCGGGAAGGTCACCCATCCCCCGGTGCTGATGGCGGCGGCGATGCTCACGCCCGCGGTCAACGCGATCGCCCCGACCGGATCCGCACCGAGATACGGGCTCCCCACCACGATCACCGCCGCGCCGCCCACCGCGACGATGACGACCGGACGCCAATACCGCCGCACCCGCTGCGCGAGGCAGCCGGCGACGAGGAGCACGCCCGCGATGATCACACCGAGGCCGACCGTCCCGATACCCGCGTACCGGTTCCCCTCCAGCGCCGAGTAGCCCGCGACGCCGTTGAGCTGCAACCGGGCGCCGGTTAGGACATCGGCTCCCACCACCAGGGCGCCGATGCCCGCCACCACGCCCATCGGGCCGAGGGTGGTGGCGTACCACGGCAGACCTCGGACGAGTGCTGTGGTCAAGCCCAACGCGAGCAGCACAACCCCGGCGAAGACCCAACCGGCGTGATCACCTCGCCACCACGGCACGAGATCGGCGATCAACGCCGCGGGGATGGCGAGCGCCGCCCCTACCAGGAGCAGCTGCACCGTGGCGACCAACCACCGGGGCGCGGGCCGCTCCTCAACCGGGCCACCGGAGCGGCGGGCACGGCGCAGCAGGGGCACCGAGACGAGCGCGAGGAGGAGCTGCGCCCCGGTGAGCAGCCCGAAGAACCAGGTCGCGACGTGCCGTTGGGCACGGGCCTCCCGGTCGGCGTCAGCGGGGCGGGCGATGGCGGTAGGCAGGTCCTTCGGTCGCCCCTCGGCGGTGGTCGCCGGCTTGCCGATGAACAACCTGTCCGGCGCGGGACGGCCGAGCGCCGCGAGCGCGGTCGGGGCTAGGTCAACGAGTTGCAGATACCCCACCCGGCCCGTGCTCGCGCTGGTCAGCCAGCTCTCTTCCCACCCGGGGCCGTCGGCGATCGCCACGTGGAGCCGCGAGGACTGCCCGGTGTCGGCCAAGCCCGCGACGAGGACCAGGGACCGCTCCGGGCGGGCGTCGAGGACGCGCGCCAACGCGGCGTCCGCGCGCGCCGCGGCGGCGGCCCGCTCCTTCGGATCCTCACCCGCGACCGTCCCGAGATCCACGATGCTCAGCACGCAGCCCGCGAGCAGCTCCGCGAGGTCGTCCGGCAGGGACGGTCGATAGCGGTCGACGCGACCGAACGGCCGAGCCGCGGCGATGGCGGCGCCCGGCCCGATCGCCACACTGCACCGCACCGACTGCGCCAGCGCCCCCGGCACCGCGCCCCACCGCAGCTTCTCCTGGTTGTGGCGCACGACCGCGCGCTGGTCCGGCAGGAACGCGCCGATGCCATCCGGCCGCTCGATGGTCACCCGGGGCGGTCGGCACTCCTCGGTGACGGGCTGCCCGTCCCACGCGGCGTAGTTGCCCGCCCCTAGGGTCAGCCATCCGTCGACGGGGCAGGTCGGGCGACGGGCGGAGCGCACCGACAGGGAGCCGATCGAGCCGCGCTCGGCCATCCGCCACAGGGTTGGTGTCACATCCGGGTCGACGTCATCCCACCGCAGGCCGGGCACCCCCGCGATGATCACGTAGTCGGCGGTGCGTGTCGGGGTTGTCGTGGCAGGCTGCTGAGCCAGCGCGGCACAGCCGGTGGCGAACAGCGCGACGGCCACCAGCGGGAGCAGCAGCCAGCGGGGCATCAGCCACGCTCCGCCACGTCACCACCAGCTACCGGCCGGACCGGTGTGCCGGTCGCGGTGACCGATCGGGCGGCCCGCGCCCGCGCTGCCCGTGCCTGACCGGTCAGCTCGCCGTAGATCGCGCGCACGCTCGCCACCGTGTCGGCCTCGGTTGGCCAGGTCTCCGCGTGCGCTCGCCCACGCCGCCCGTACTCGGCGCGCCGCTCGGGGTCGGTGAGCAGGCCGCGGAGCGCGTCGGCGACCGCCACCGCGTCCCCGGGCGGGACGAGCACCGCCGCGTCCCCGACGAGCTCCGGCAGCCCGCCGACGGCGGTCGTGACCAGCGGCACTCCAGCACGCATGGCCTCCTGGGCGAAGAGCTGCCGGGCCTCCCAGTCGCTGGTGACGACCGCGAGGTCAGCGGCGGCGAGGAGATCCGCGACGTCCGTGCGGTGCCCCACCAGAAGCACGGGGGCGCGGGTCGCGGAGATACGGCCGGCCAGCCGGGTATACATCGGCCCCGCCCCCGCGATCACCACCACTGGGCGCGGCCGCAGGTCCCGCAACGCGGCGGCCGCGTCGATGAGGACGTCGTACCGCTTCTGCGGATGCAGCCGCCCGACGGAGAGAATCAGCGGCTGATCGGGCGCCACGCCGAGCTCGGCGCGGACGGCGGTAGGAGTCCGCCGCGGCGGCGGCAAGGGCGGCGCGGCGACGGGGACCAACCGCGCGTCGACAGCGCCGAGCGCGCGCGCCCGCGCGACCAAGTCGCCCGACGCGCCGAGGACGACCCGAGCGCCGCGGGCGACGATCCGCTCGGCGAGATGGGAGAGCCGGCCACGCATGCCGTCGGCGAGGATCGCGTTGTGCTGCGTCACCACCAGCGGCTGGGTGGGACGGGCGAGTGTCGCGACCAAGCCAGCCCGCAGGCCGTGCGCGTGGACGACATCGATCCGTCCGGCCAGAACCTTACGCAGCGCGGCCACGGCACGGAGATCCGTCAGCCTGGGATTGGGGGGAATCTCGACCGGAACGAATCGCGCGCCGGCGGCGGTGAAACCGAACTGCTCATCGGTCGCGCCCGGTCCACAGACCGTCACCGTCACGCCGCTGGGCACCAGGTTCCGCACGAGGGAGGCGACATGCCGCCCCACCCCACCGGTGCTGGAGCCCAGCACCAACGCCAGGGACCCGGTCCACTCCTCCGTGGCCTCGCTCACCGCGATTCTGTCCCCCTCTCTGTGCGGACGCGCTGACGGAGCGCGCCGCTGACACGCCGCGCCAGCGCCGTGGCCATCGGGTGCATGTCCCGACGGTCCAGCGGGTAGGCGACGGCTAGGAACACACAGAGCACGACGACTCCCGACAGCATGCCTTGCACGAGGGCGCTGCCGCGCGTCGGGGTACCACTACCAAGGGTCAGCCAGCCCGCGGCGAGCCCTACCCCGACGGATATCGCCGCCGCCACCAGGCCCGCCACCCCGGCCCGGGCGAATCCCGTCAGGGCGCCCCGCCCCGCGCGGTGGGCCACCACCACCGCGAGGAGCCCACCGAGCAGGGTCATCCCGACCGAGTGGCCCAACGCGAGCGCGGCCACCCGGTCCTCAGCGGGCAGCAGGCGGCTCAACCCGAGCGCGGCGACCACGACACCGGCCCAGCCCGCCGCGGTAATCGCCGCGGCGGGACGCGGCTCGTTTCGAGCGTAAAGCGCTCGGGACAGTACCGCGAATAGCCCGTAGCCGAGCAAGCCAGGAGCGAACGCGGCGATTCCCGCGGCCGCCGCTGGGGCGTGATCGGCGGAGACCATGAGGTCGGCGGCGGGACGGGCCACGGTCACCAGAGCCGCGGCCCCCAGGCAACTCAGGAGGAGCACGGCGCGGACCGCCGGAGCCAACGTGACGCGGTACCGCTCCTCGTCCCCGTGTGCCGACGCCGCCGACAACGTGGGGTACGCCGCGGTGGCCACGGGCACGGCGAGCACCGCCCACGGCAGGAGGAAGACCGCCTGCGCGTAGGTGAAGAGCACGACCGCGCCGGGAGGACCGGCGAGCGCGAGTTTGAGGACGACGAGCAGGGCGAGCTGCTGGGCGGCGACGGTCACCGCGCCCGCGGCGGCGAGCCCACCGATGGCTCGGCGCGCCTCCGGCGAGAAGCGGTAGGTGGGGCGCAGTCGGAGGTGGAGGCGACGCAAGGGAATGAGCAGGCACAAGGAGAGCACCGCGACACCGAGAGTGGTGCCGCCGGCGAGGATGAGCTGCCCACCCACGCTCACCCCCGGGAGGTCGGCGCCCCGTCCCTCGGTGGCGGCGAAGGTGAGGTACGTGCCGATCACCGTGATGCTGGAGAGGAGCGGGGCGATCACCGGCCAGGCAAAGCGATGGTGGGCCTGGAGCACCCCGGTCAGCACGATGCCGACGCCGTACAACGGGAGCTGGGGTGCGAAGATCCGCAGCATGCGGGTGCCCGCGGCGATCTGCTCGGGGGATGCTCCGGGTGGAGCCAACACCTCGATGATCGGCCTGGCGGCGAGGGCGACCACCACGGCGAGCGGGATGAGCAGGGTCAGCGTCCACGTGAGCAGCGCCGAGGCCGTCGCCTCGACACGGGCACGGTCTCCGGCCGCGACCGCGCCGGCGAGCAGGGGCACCACCAGGCTGGCCAGCGCGCCCCCGGCGACGATCTCAAAGATGATGTTGGGAACGGTGTTGGCGGCCTGATAGATGTCGCCGAGGTCAGTGGCGCCGACCCCCCACACGAACACCAGCGTGCGGCCGAAGCCGGCGATGCGGGAGGCGACGGTGAGCACCGCGATCAACGCGGCCGCCCCCGCCAGCCGACCGATGCCCGCCCGCCGCGGTGGGTTACTGATCTCCGCCCGTGCCGCCACGTCAGTCGCGCCGACCCAGCGCGTCGAGTTCGCGCAGCCCGGGAGTCCGCTCAATCACCTGGGTGAAGCTCACCTTTTCGCTGGCCGCGGTGAGCGCGGTGAGGGCGGCCAGCACGCCGGCGCGCCCGAGGAGACCGGTGCGGGCGGCGAGCGCGACCCCGAGCACCGCCCCGAGGGCGTTGGCCCCCGAATCCCCGAGCATCACCCGCTCATCGAGGTCCGCGGGGAGCAGGGCGGCCGCCGCGCCGACCGGCCCCGCGACGAGTGGGCCCGACGCACCGCCCAACAGCGGCGCCCCCAGCAGGAGACCGGCTTTCAGCGCTCGGCCCGGGCGTAAGTCGAGCAAGTTGACGAGATTGGCCGTGCCGGCGACCACTCCGGCGCCGAGCAGGACATCGGCCGCCCGGGTGAGCCGGGAGCGGGCAGGGCGGTCGGTGGCGAGCAGCGCCGAGGCGAGGAGGCCCGCCGCCCCCACCCCGACGATCTTGACAAGTCCGCTGGTGACCTGCCCCCGGCGCAGTGCCGCGAGGTGCCCCGCGAAGCCTTTGATGTGACGCTGCTCCGGACGTGCCCCGGCGACGTCGTCGTAGAGCCCCACGGCACCGGCGCCGAGGCCGGCGATGAGGGCGGCGGCCCCGGCGGCGCGACTCGTCGCGCCCAGCGCCGAGGTGACGGCGGCGCTGGCGGCCACCGCGGGCCCCGCGGCGAGGGTCACCGTACGGCCGCGGAAATTCGTCCGCTCGAGCGCGCTCGCCGAGCGACGTCCCGTGATCGCGCGGAGCGCCGCTCGGGCGGCCGCCGCACCCGCCCCCATGAGCATCAGCCGGCCGGCGAGTCGACCCGGGCTCACCGCGTCCACCCCCTGGTGCGTCGAGGCGCGCGTCGCCACGCGCCGAACCGCCAGACTAGCGGACCCCAGCGACGGTCGATACGTCGCCTACCGCCGCTACTTCGCGGGCTTCGGCACCAGCGAGGTGGCGCCTGCCCCGAGACCGTAATGCCCGGCGCGGTTGTTCACGATTTGTTCGACGGTGGCCAGGGCGGTGACCACCTGCCCCTGGGCGGTGTGCGCGTTGTCGACGGTGGAAATGGTTTTCGACAGCGCGGGGTCGCTTCGCACGCCCGCCACGACATTGCCGCTACCGGCGCCGGTGCCCGCCACCACGACCCGGCCGGCCTTGTCGAACTGGTCGACCATCGTGACGACGGCCGCGTCCTTCTTCGCCGAATCACGATCGACGTACGGCTGCCCGGCGACCACCACGACCGCCTCGGCGGGCCCGGTGACCTTCCCTTCGACGGTGAGGTATCCCGCGTTGCTGTAGGCGCTGAGGACGGCCTTGCGGTCCTCGTCGGTCACCGTCGGGCTGCCCTGCGGACGGTCGAGCAGGGCAGCCGCGAGCAGGGCACTGGAGGTCTCCACACCGTCGCTGTTGCCGGGGAGACCCGCGGTCTGCACGGTCGGCTGCGCGGCGCGGACCGCCAGGTCAAGCAGCTCGATGTTGTTGTCCGGGCTGACGAACTTGTCCTGGATGTCAATGCGGCCGGTGATCTTGGCGTCGGCGGTGGTGAGCATCGTCATGACGCCCTCGGCGTGGTCGCGGCCACTGGGCAGGACGAGCACCAATACCCGCCGGTTGGCCAACCGCCCCGGCAGGAGGAGCTGAGCTGCCTGGACGGCGAAGTCCTCTTCGCGGTTGACTTCTTCCTTCAGGCTGTTGACCGTCTCGCGGAGCTGCTGATTGTCCTTCCGCAGACCGTTGACGTTGTCGTTGAGCGAGTCGGCCACCGGCCCGTTGAGCGCCGCGGTACCAACCACGAGTCCGATCGCGAGCGCGAGGAAAACCGCGGTCAGAGACACCACATGGTATCGGAAGTTGATCACGCCTAGCCTCTTGATCGGTCGGGGTCTAGAACAGTTGGCCGAGCTGGAATATGAAATTGTCCCACCACTCGGATACCACCCCGAGATAGGCCTTGCCCACCGTGGACACCGCCACGGCAGAGGCCATCGCCGCAATCGCCGACAGCACGAGCAGCAGCAATGCGGATCCCGAGATGTTTTGCCGGTAGAGTCGGCTCACCCCCTTGGCATCGACGAGCTTAGCCCCCACCTTGAGGCGGGTGAGGAATGTCGATGCCATGCCGCCCCGCCCTTTGTCGAGGAACTCCACCAAGGTGGCGTGGGTACCGACCGCGACGATGAGCGAGGCGCCCTTCTCGTCGGCGAGGAGCATGGCGATGTCTTCGCTGGTCGCCGCAGCCGGGAAGGTCACCGCCTTGACGCCCAGTTGGTGCACCCGGGCCAGCCCTGGTGCCCGCCCATCCGGGTAGGCGTGCACCACGACTTCCGCGCCGCACCGCAGCACGTCGTCGGAGACCGAATCCATGTCCCCGATGATGATGTCCGGGGTGTATCCCGCCTCGACCAGCGCGTCCGCACCACCGTCGACGCCGATCAATACGGGTTTGAATTCCCGAATGTAGGGACGCAGAACGTCGAGATCGGCCTTGTAGTCGTAGCCGCGTACCACGATCAGGCAGTGCCGACCGGCGATCGGCGTCTGGATATCCGGCACGCCGACGCCGTCGAGCAGGAGGTCCCGCTCCTGCTTCAGGTATTCCATCGTGTTGGCGGCGAAGGCCTCGAGCTGGACCGAGAGCCCTTCGCGCGCGTCGGCCATCGCTTGGGCCACTGACTCCGCGTTCTGCCGGGTACCGTGGGCGATCGCGGCGTCGCCGAGATAGACCGTGCCGCCCTCGATGCGGACCGTGTCACCCTCGCGCAGCTGCTGGAAAACCGCCTCGCCGAGGTTGTCGATGAGCGGGATCCCCGCATCGATCAGCACCTGCGGGCCGAGGTTGGGATACCGGCCCGAGATGGAGGGCTTGGCGTTTAGCACCGCCGCGACGCCGGCCGCGACGAGCGAGTCAGCGGCGACGCGATCGAGGTCGACGTGGTCGATCACAGCGATGTCACCGGGGCGCAGACGACCCGCCAGACGTTTCGTCCGGCGGTCAAGGCGCGCGGTGCCGGCGATCACCCCGGGCTCGACAGTCCGGGACCGGCGCAACATAGGTAGACGCATCGGGACCATCCTGGCATGTAAGGCGGAATTTTCCTGTTACGACATGCCCTGACGTCGTCGGCTCGGATGTCCCCCGGTCCGCGCCGGACCCGTCAACCGTGGTCGACCGCCCTCCGCGGCGAACCGGGATGACCATCGTCACATGGCCCTCGCCCGCTCACACCCGCCGCTCACGGGCCGCCACGGCCAGCAACTCCTCCGCGTGCGCGATACCCAAGTCCGAGTCCGGCAAACCGGCGAGCATCCGGGCCAACTCCCGCGCCCGGTCCGTGTCCTCCACCACACGCACCCCGCTCGTCGTCACCGCGCCACCGCTGTCCTTGGCGACGACGAGGTGGCGGTCGGCGAACGCCGCCACCTGCGGCAGGTGGGTGACGACGAGGACCTGGTGGCTGCGCGCGAGCCGCGCGAGCCGACGCCCAATCTCCACCGCAGCCTGCCCCCCGACGCCGGCGTCGACCTCGTCGAACACGAGAGTGGGCGGCCCACCCGCGCCGGCGAAGACCACCTCGATCGCCAGCATCACGCGCGAGAGCTCACCGCCGGAGGCGCCCCGTTGCAGCGGCAACGCGGGCGCGCCGGGGTGCGCGATCAGCCGGAGCTCCACCTCATCGGCGCCGTCCGGCCCCACCCCGACCTCCCGGCCCGCGATGGAGAGGACCGGCTCTCCGCGCACGGTCGGCCGGGGCAGCACCGCTACCTCGATGCGCGCGTGGGGCATCGCCAAGCCGGTCAACTCTGCGGTGACCTCCTCGGCGAAGCGGGCGGCCGCCTCCCGGCGGGAAGCGGACAACCGCTCCGCCAGCTCCGCCACCTCGGCGGCCAAGCGCCGACGTTCCCGGTCGAGCTCCTCGAGCCGTTCGTCGGAGGTGTCCAACTCCGCCAAGCGCCGCCGAGCCCGCTCCGCCCAGGCGAGCACCCCGTCGATGTCGTCGGCGTACTTGCGCGTCAGCCCGCGCAGCGCCGCGCGCCGCTCATAGATGGCCTGCAACCGGTCTGGGTCCGCGTCCAGGCTCGCCAGATAGGTGGACAGCTCCGCCGCGACATCGGTGATCAGCGCCGCGGCCTCCTCCAGCCGCGCCGCCAGCTCCCCTAACCGGGGATCAGCCGCGGCCTGGGCTTCCAAGCCCCGCCGGGCAGTGCCGAGCAACGTCACCGCGTCCGGCACCTCATCGCCGGTCTCCTCCCCGCCGGTGAGCGCGAGTTGGGCGCTCTGCGCCGCCACGCGCAGTCCTTCGGCGTGTTCGAGACGCGCCGCTTCGGCACGCAGCTCCTCGTCCTCACCCGGCTGCGGGTTCACCCGGCTGATCTCGTCGAGTCCGAGCCGGAGCAGGTCAGCCTCGCGATTGAGCTCTTGGGCGTTCCGGCGCCGCGTGGCGAGGTCCTCCTCGACCTGGCGCCACCGGGTGTACGCGTCGCGGAAGGCGTCGAGAAGCTTCTCGTGCTCCGGGCCGGCGAACCGGTCCAAGGCGGCGCGCTGCTCCGCCGGCCGCAACAGCCGGAGTTGATCCGACTGCCCGTGCACGGCCAGCACGAATCCCCCCACCTCGGACAGCATCGACACCGGCACGCTACGGCCGCCGATATAGGCGCGGGAGCGTCCTTCCGCGGTCACCGTCCGGCTGAGGAGAATCGTTCCGTCTTCATCGATATCTCCACCCGCCTCGGCAATCCGGGCGTGCACGGCGTCCGCGGTCGATCCCGTGAGCCGCAACCGACCTTCGATCACCGCACGGCCAAGCCCTGGACGGACTCGACCGGCGTCAGCGCGCCCGCCGAACAGCAAGCCCAGGCCGGTGACCACCATCGTCTTGCCCGCACCAGTCTCCCCGGTGATGACGTTCATGCCGGGGGTCAACTGCAGCGTGGTGTCCTCGATGACACCAAGACCGGCGATCCGCAGCTCTTCCAGCACAGCACCTGACAGTAGTAGCGCGTTGTGACACTTGACTACTTGCGCGCCCGCGCGTCCTGAGCTCGCGCGCGCTCACGCCGAATGGCCGCGCCAACCGTCCACCGGCAACCCGAACTTCGCCACCAGCCGGTCGGTGAACGGTCGGGGCCGCAACCGCACCACGCGAACCGGGAGCGATCCGCGGCGCACCGTCACCCGTGTTCCGGGTGGCAGGTCGTACACCCGGCGCCCATCGCAACACAGCACGGCCAGGCTCGTATACGGATCGACGGTGATGGCAAACGTCGACGTCGGCGCGGTCACCAACGGTTTGCTGAACAAGGCGTGCGCGCTCACCGGCACCAGGAGCAGGGCCTCGACCTCGGGCCAGACCACGGGGCCGCCAGCGGAGAACGCGTAGGCGGTCGAGCCGGTCGGGGTGGCACAGACCACGCCGTCACAGCCGTAGCGGGACAGCGGGCGGCCGTCCACGTCGACCATGAGCTCGAGCATGTGGGCGCGCTGTCCCTTCTCGACACTGACCTCGTTGAGCGCCCACGATTCGATGGGCTCCTGCCCGTCGATCTCCGCGCGGACCTCCAGGGTCAGCCGTTCGTCCACTGTGTACGAACGGTTGACCACGTCCTGGACAACGCGATCCAGATCACCGACTTCCGCCTCGGCGAGGAACCCGACCTTGCCGAGGTTGATGCCGAGCAACGGCGCCTTGGCGGGGCGAGCCAGCTCCGCGGCGCGCAAGAAGGTGCCGTCCCCGCCGAGCGCGAAGACAATCTCCGCCCCCTCGGCGGCCGACAGACCGGTGACCGGCACCACGTCGGGCACATCGAGAAGCGCCGCCTCGTCGTCGATGACGCGAACCTCGAAACCCGCCGACAGGAGGTCACGCGCGACCGTGCGCGCGTGGTCCAGGCTGCGCCGTCGTCCGGTGTGAATCACCAACAGCGCGACCCGGTTCATCAGGCTTCCTCTCCCGACGTCTGTGCCCCCGCGGGCCCAGCGGTCACCACCGCCCGGACGCGCTCCTCGTCCGCCCGCGGCGCCCCGCGGCGCAACCACAGGAAAAACTCCACGTTCCCACTGGGACCCGGCAGCGGGCTGGGGGTCACGCCGACCGTCCCCCATCCCAACGCGTACGCCGAGTCGGCGACCGCTACCACCGCCTCAGCGCGCAGGCCGGGATCGCGCACCACGCCGCCAGACCCCACCCGCTCCTTGCCGACCTCGAACTGCGGCTTGACCATCACCACGAGGTCCCCGTCAGGGTCCGTGCAGGCGACCAGCGCCGGCAAGACCACCCGCAGTGAGATAAACGACAGATCAGCCACGGTCAGCGATACCGGGCCGCCGATGGCGTCGGGGGTGAGGTAGCGCACGTTGGTGCGCTCAAAGACCCGCACCCGAGGGTCGTTCCTCAGCTTCCAGGCCAGCTGGCCGTACCCGACGTCCACCGCGACCACCTCGGCCGCCCCGGCGCGGAGCAGCACGTCGGTGAAGCCTCCGGTGGACGCCCCCGCGTCCAGGCAGCGCCGACCCGCCACCGTCAACCCCTCGGGGCCGAAGATCGCCAACGCACCGGCGAGCTTATGCCCGCCCCGTGAGACGTACTCCTGGAGCGGGTCGTCGCCCGTAACGCGGACAGGATCGCCCGGATCGACCATGGCGGCGGCCTTCCGCGCAGTCACCCCGCGCACCTGCACCCGCCCCGCCGCGACCAACGCGGCGGCCTGCTCTCGGGACCGAGCCAAACCGCGGCGAACCAACTCCGCGTCGAGCCGGGTACGACGTGCCATGCGCGAAAGACTCCGAAGCCAATCGACAACCGGTCAGACCTGGTCGATGCCGGCGAGGACATCCTGCAGCATGCGGTACGCCGCCTCGTACTGGACGATCTGCTCCCGCAGCGGCAAGTCCACCGCATTCTCCAGCCCGTGCAGCACCGCGTCGACCGCTGGGTGCCCGGTCGAAGGCGTGGACCCCGACGCACCCGGCACCGGCGACGTGCCCGGCGGGATCGCCCCGGGCGCAGACCCGCTCACCGCGCGTCACCTCCCTCGTGCTCGACCGCGCCGGTGCGCTTGCGTGGCGCGGCGGCTTTCGTCGCCTTCTTCACGGCCTTTTTCACCGCCTTTTTCGCGACTTTCTTCACCGGCGGCGCCTCAGTGTGCGATGGGGTCTCGCGCGCACTCGAGCCCGCCGCGGCGGGCTCGGAGAGGATAGCCCCGTCACCGGCCACGCCGCCGACGGGCCCCGGCGTGTCCCCCGCCACGCGGACACGCAGCTCCTGGAGATTCCGTTCAAGCTCCTCAATTCGGCGGGTCAACTCCGCGACGTCATCCGCGGTCGCCAGGCCGAGCGCACCCACCGCCCGATCAATCTCCGCGCGCACCAACCGGGTCAACGCCTCCCGATTGGCCGCGCTGACCGCCCGCAGCTCCTCGGCGAGCGCCTGAAGTTGGGCCGCGGTCGCGCCGCCCTTGCCCACGAGTTTGCGAACGATCTCCTCGGCCTTCTTTCGCGACGCCTCGGTCACTCCGAGGGCCAACCCCAGGTAGGCCCGCCACGCGTCCTGCATGCCGAATCCCTTCGCACACCGATGCTCGATGTCACGCTACCGGCCGGCTCCACCACGATGCGGTACCGTGCCCCGCGTGAGACGACGGACGCCCGCCGCGCGGTGTCCCCGATGGCGAAGGAGGGAGTCAGGTGGCCAGCGTCGAGGAGTGCCGGGAGGCGTTGCGGGAGCTGGCCGCCCGGTTAGCGGCCAACGCCAACCTGCAGAAGAAAATCACCTTTGACCGGACGTTGGCCTGTCGCATCTCCGACCTCGGCGTCGCCTTTCACGGCCGGCTCACCGGCGGCCGCCTGGTCGACATCGCCGACGGCGACGACCCGCAGGCGAAACTCGCGCTCATCACCAGCAGCGACGACCTCCTCGCGCTGGTACGCGGCGACCTCGACGTCATGCACGCCCTGGCCACACGGCGGATCTCGATCAAGGCCAACCCGCTCGACCTGCTCAAGCTGCGGAGCCTGCTCTGAAGGCGACCCCGCCCGCGCCGCTACGCCTCCACCGCGGCCCCGCCCGTGAGACCCAGCTCCCCCAAGGCGGCCTCAGCCCGCGGCGAGCCGGCGACCACGGGGGGAACCGGTCGCGTCGAACGGCTGGGGTCGGAAGGCTCGGACCAGACGGCGGCGCACAAGGCGCGCAGCGCGTCCACCGTGGCCCCGTCCCCGTCCAGGCGAAGCCGTGCCCCGTCCCACGTCGCCCGCCACCCCGCGCACTCCGGCGCGGCGACCCGAAGGGCGTCGGCCGGCGCGAAGAGGCCTCGCGTATCCGCGGCGATGTAGGTGGGGCGTCGGTGCGCGGGCGCCGTGAGCAACTCGACAGCGCCCGTCACCCCGGTCAGGACGAGGAGACTGTCCATGCCGGCGCGCACCGCGCCTTCGATGTCGGTGTCCAGGCGGTCGCCGACGACCAGCGGACGGGACGCGCCCCGGGCAGCGGTGGTGAACAGCGCGGGCGCGGGCTTTCCCACCACCACGTCAGGATCCCGTCCCACGGCCGTGCGCACCGCCGCGACCAACGCCCCATTGCCCGGCAGTGGTCCGCGCGGACTGGGCAGAGTGCGATCGGTGTTCGTCGCCACCCACAGCGCCCCGGCTCGGATCGCCACCGTCGCCTCGGCCAACACCCCCCAGCCCACCTGGGGCCCGTACCCCTGCACCACCGCCTGGGGAGACCGGTCCGCCTGATCGACCGGGCGCAGTCCCACCGCCTCCACCTCGGCGCACAGCGCCGGAGCCCCGACCACGAGCACCGGGGCGCCGCTCGGGAGCCGGTCGGCGAGCAGCGCCGCGGCCGCCCCCGCCGACGTCAGCACGTGGTCAGCGGTCGCGGGCACGCCCATGCCGGCCAAGAGCGCCGCGACGTCGGCGGCTCGTCGTGAGGCGTTGTTCGTGGCGAACGCGAACCGCCGGCCCTCCGCGGACAAGCGGGAGACCGCCTCCACCGCGCCGGGGATGGGCTGATCGATCAGGTAGATGACCCCGTCGAGATCGAAGATGACGAGGTCGTAGGCGTCAACGAGGGGTGTTGTCATCGTTGGGGGCATCAGGTGGGGACGTGTCGACCGGGGACGACTCGACGCCGCTGGACGCTCCCTCATCGGGAGCCTCGTCGGAAGCCTCCTCGCTCTCCAACACCACACCGTCGAGTTCGAGCAGACGGTCCGTCGCGTCGGTCTGCGCCTCCTCGTCGGCGTCGACCGCCCGCGCGAACCACTCCCGCGCCTCGGCGCGGCGTCCTACGGCCAGCAACGCGTCGGCGTACGCGTAGCGCAGCCGCGCCACCCAGGGTGCGTGGTCGGTCTGGTGCAGCTCGTCGACCTGGAGCATGGCCACCGCGGCTTCCCGTTGCCCCATGTCCCGACGAGCGCCGGCGGCGACGATCAGCAGCTCGATCGCGGCCGCCTTGTCGAGCGTACTGAGGTCGGCGTCCCGGTAGATGTCGATGGCGCGCTCGGGGCGCCCCAGCGCGCGTTCGCAGTCAGCGATCAGCGCGAGGTGGGTCTGCCGGCCGCTCAACCGGTGGTAGGCGCGCAGTTCGCGCACCGCCGTCTGCCACTCCCCGGCGCGATACGCCGCCAGCCCCACCGCCTCGCGCACCGCGGCGACCCGGGAGGCGAGGCGGCGCGCCACGAGGGCGTGCGCCAACGCCTGCTCCGGATCCTCCTCCAGGAGCTGCGCGGTCGCCACGAGGCGCTGGGCGACGACCTCCGCGAGCGACCGGCCGAGAACGAGCAGCTCCGACCGGATGTCCCGGTGCAAGTCAGCGGCGGAGATGTCCGGCGGAAGCTCCGGAAGGCGCCCCGCGCCGCTCGCCGCGGTCGCCGACTCCTCGACGCGCCGATCGCGTTCTCGCCACCTCGGGTTCCGCCGCGGACGGTCATCCCACCGCCCGCGATGACCGGCGTCGCGCCCGCTCCCGAAGCCGGCGCGGTCCCTGTCGACACGCCCACGCACCCCGTTGGTGCCCCGGGGACGTCCAGCGCCGTCTCGTGCTGGTCTGTCCCAGCCCGCGCCGCGCCCACCGCCGCGGTCGTGGAAGCGACGGTCGGCGTGGCGCCCGAGCCCGTCCGGCGCTCTCCCGCCGCGTTCGCCGTAGCGCGCGCGATGACGATCCCGTGCCCGCTCACCATGGGGATCGGCTGGGGCACCGTCCCGACCGCGATGCCCACCGGTCCGGTCGCCGGGCTGATCCGGGTCGCGGCGGTTCTCTCGAGGAGCATCGCGACGCGAGCGATCGTCCCCCTGCGGTTCTGGGTTCACGGGATCTATCCTTCCTGCCGCCCGCCGCAACGGCGGGCGTGGCGCGCGAAAGTCCACTCCCTTGGGGCTATCGCGGGAAAGGGAGTGGACTTTTCACTAATCACTATTCAATTGTTGTCACGTATAAAGGTGTCCGGCGGTGTCCTACTCTCCCACACCCTGGCGGGTGCAGTACCATCGGCGCTGGAGGGCTTAGCTTCCGGGTTCGGGATGTGTCCGGGCGTTTCCCCTCCGCTATGGCCACC
>DATCMA010000039.1:0-28582 GCA_036563645.1 Micromonospora sp. | reverse complement strand
CGGCTCGAAGTAGTTGACCTGGCCGCCTCCAGGCGGGCGGTTCACGCCTACCAGGTGATGTCGTACGAGCTCGCCACGTTTGTGAGAAGGCCGAGCTACCCGTCCACAACCTGTCGGATGTGCCGGTTTCAACCGATATGTTGCGTCGTTGGCCTCGGCGACGACGGCAAGATCAACTGGTGTGAGGGGGTGAAGGAGTCCGACTTCACCGGCTCGGCGGTGGAGACGTCCGGGGCGAAGGCGGTCACCTACTGCTTGATGCTCACCTTCACCCTCGATGAATCCACTTTAATCGGCAGCCTCCTGACGGAGCCGGAGGGTGGCTACAAGCCAAAGATGTTCTCCTTCGTCAAGCCCTACATGACCCCGGCGATGCAGAAGATCTGGGACGATCTGGTCCGGAAAGCTTTGAAGGGTGATAAGGATGCCGTCGAGGCTGTGCGGGGCTTGATGTTCTTCAGCCTGCGTGCCACGGGCTACGAGTTCGTCATGGGCGGCATGGTCCTCAACAAGAAGGGCGAGCTCAAGGAGGCTTACGCCTGGAAGGATGACGACGGCGTAGACCAGTTGGCCATGACCTTCGACATCAGCGGCGACCTGGTGCTGCGGTCGACGAAGGACAACAAGCTGTACCTGCTGCCGACAAAGAAGACCATCACCTACACGCTGGCGGAGAACGGCGTTAAAGAACTGCCGTGGGTCATCGACGGAGTCGATCCGGAGTGGTGGATCGGTGGGAAGGATGACCTCAAACCGATGCCGGACACCTCCCCGTCACCTGCCGCCCAGTAGCTAGAGCTGTCTGAATCCGCTGCGTTACCTCGGCCAACTGCGTGGAGTGGTTGGTCGGGGTGACTGCTTCCTGGGGTGTGCCTGTCAAGCACGCAGCGCGCTGAGCCGATACCCCTATCAGCTCATCGACGGAACCATGTCAAGGAGGGCGCTATGTTCGGCACACCCCACCGGAGAAACCTGCATACACGGATCGCGGCAGGCCTCGCGCCGCTAATCCATGGGAAGCCGAAATCATCGCGTGGGCTCGGAGACCCACCTACCCGCGATACCTTCGGAGCCACCACTCTGGCCGTCGAGGAACCGGCGCCGGGTTACGGCTCCGGTCGCCGTCCAACCACCATCCGGTGGGCGCCTATTGGGAATTGGTGGGCCGGGGTGGGGCCCGGCTACGGGCCCCACCCCTGAGGGGTTACCGGGACACGGCGGCGAGTTCCCGGGTCTGGGTGTTCCGATTCGCCGGCCGGGGCAGGCCGTAGTGTTCGCGCAGGGTGGTGCCGGTGTACTCGGTGCGGAACAGACCGCGCCGCTGGAGGATCGGCACGACGTGGTCGACGAAGGCCTCCAGTCCGGACGGCAGCACCGCCGGCATGATGTTGAAGCCGTCGGCCGCGCCCGCCCGGTACCACTCTTCGATCGTGTCCGCGATCTGCTCCGGCGTGCCGGCGAAGGTGCGGTGCCCTCGCCCGCCCCCGAGGCGACCGAGAAGCTGACGGACGGTCAGCCGCTCGCGCCGGGCGAGATTGACAATCAGCGTGTACCGGCTCTTGCCCCCTTCGATTTCGTCCTCGCTCGGCAGATCGTCGGGTAGCTCCTTGTCCAAGTCGAGCTTGCTCGGGTCAATCTGCAACCGGGCGGCGAGCTGCCGGAGGGCGTACTCCGGGACGATGAGGCGCTCGAGTTCCTCCTCCAGTGCCCGGGCCTCCGCCTCCGTCGAACCGATGATGGGAACCAGGCCCGGCAGGATCTTGATGTGATCGGGGTCTCGGCCCTCCTCCGCGGTGCGCCGCTTGAGGTCGCGGTAGAACTCGCGTGCCTCCTCGAGAGTGCGCTGGGCGGTGAACACCGCCTCGGCGTACTTCGCGGCGAGCCACTTGCCGTCCTCAGAGGATCCGGCCTGGACGAGCACCGGGTACCCCTGCGGTGAGCGAGGAACGTTGAGCGGACCATCTACCCGGAAGAACCGTCCGCGGTGCTTCGGCGGGTAGATGAGGTTGTCGTCTCCCCACCGGCCGCCTTCCTTGTCACCGAGGATCGCGGCGTCGTCCCAGCTGTCCCACAGCTTCAGGGACACCTCGATAAACTCGGCGGCCCGCTCGTACCGCTCCCGGTGAGCGGGCTGGGCCTCGAGGTTGAAGTTGCGGGCGGCCTCATCACCGGCGGTGGTGACGATGTTCCACCCCGCGCGACCACCGCTGATGTGGTCCAGCGAGGCAAAGCGTCGCGCGAGGTTGTACGGCTCGTTGTAGGTTGTCGAGGCGGTCGCAATTAGTCCAATGTGGCTGGTCGCTCCGGCGATCGCGGTGAGTAGGACCGTCGGTTCGAGGACGCTACCCGGCCGCCGGCCGACGGGGTTGAGCAAGACAGGGCCGTCGGCGAAGAAGATCGAGTCGAGCTTGCCGCGTTCCGCGATCTGCGCGAGCCGCTTGTAGTGCTCGACGTCGTAAGCCGCGAAGGGATCGCTTTCCGGGAGCCGCCACGCCGCTTCGTGGTGGCCGACCCCCATGAGGAATGCGTTGAGGTGGAGCATGAGTCAGTCCTCCGTTTGATCCACACCGAGCGCCCGGAGCAGGGTCTCTCGGTACTCGAGGAACCGTGGTTGGCGGTGTGAGCGCGGTTTGGGCAAATCAATCTGCAGATCGAGCCCGATCCGCCGGTTATCGAGCAGCAGCACCCGGTCAGCCAAGGTGATGGCCTCGTCGACGTCGTGCGTGACGAGCAGCACCGTAGGCCGGTGGCGGGCGCAGAGCTCGCCGAGCAGCGCGTGCATGCGCAGCCGGGTGAGGGCGTCGAGCGCCCCGAACGGTTCGTCGGCCAGCAGCAGCTCTGGTTCGGTGACCAGGGCGCGGGCCAGCGCCACCCGCTGCTGCTCGCCCCCAGAGAGCTCACCGGGCCAGGCGCGTTCTCGCCCGGCGAGCCCTACCTCGGCGAGGGCGGCCCGGCCGCGTTCCCGCGCGTCTGGGGTGCGCAGTCCGATGACCACGTTGTCGAGGACGCGCAGCCACGGGAGGAGCCGGGAGTCCTGGAAGACGAACGAGCACTTCTCTGGCGTTTCAATGAGCCCCGAGCCGGTGAGGTTGTCGATCCCGGCGATCGCGCGCAGCAGCGTGCTCTTGCCGGAGCCGCTGCGGCCCAGCAGCGCGACGAACTCACCCTGCGCGATGTCGAGGTCGAGGTTGTCGAGGATGACCCGACCGTTCGTGCCGCGCACGAGGTTGCGTACGCGCACGGCGTACGAGGTCGCGGTCAGTGTGCCAGCGTCCGCCGCCACGAGAGCGCCCTCCTCTGCACGAGCCGGACGGCACCGTCGGAGAGCAGTCCCAGCAGCGCGTACAGCACGAGACCGACGATGATCACCTCGGTCTGACCGTACTGGCGGGCCAGCTCCATCATGTAGCCGATGCCGCTGAAGGAATTGACTTGTTCGACGACGACCAGCGCGAGCCACGCGTTGACCACGGCGAACCGCATGCCGAGTAGGAAGCCGGGGAGTGCGCCAGGGAGCACGACCCGGCGGAGGAACACCGACCGCGGCAGGCGAAGAGATTCGGCTAGCTCGACGTACCGGGCGTCGATCGACCGTAGGCCGTTGTGGGTGTGGATGTAGATCGGGACGACGACGCTCAGGGTGATCGTGATGATCTTCATCTGCTCGCCGATGCCGAACCAGAGGATGAGTAGCGGCAGGAGGGCGAGGGGAGGGATAGCCCGCTTGATTTGCACGGGTCCGTCGATGAGTGCTTCACCCCAGCGGCTCAGACCAGAGATCAACGCTAAGACGACCCCGACGGTGGTCCCGACAGCGAGAGAAATACCGGCTCGCTGCGCGGAGACCGCGAGATGTTCCTGGAGGCGACCTTCAGCGATGAGTTCGCCGGCGGTGGTGACCACGGTCCAGGGCGCGGAGAGTACCCGCGTCTCGATCCAGCCGATCGCCGAGCCGATCGTCCAAACTGCTAAGAGAAGCAGCGGACCGATCGCTACTCCGAGGGGAATGGGACGCCCGAGCCGAAGCCGGTGACGAGAGTGTTGTCGGGGTACGGTGGCTACCGCCTCGGGCCGGGTAAGCACAGAGGTGGTCACTGGGCGCTTCCTTTCTTGACTGCGTCGGCGGCGACAGATTCGAACCGCCAGTCGTAGAGGTCCTCGGCCCGGACAGGCTTATTGCCGGTCTCCTCTGCCAGCAGGTTGATGGTTTCCTGATGGCGGGGAATGACCTCTTTCCAACTCCCTGGGATGTCGGCGATGCCGACGTTGTCGACCAGCCACCGCCCGTCGTCGGCGGTGAGCCCTTGATGCTCGACGTAGTAGCGCCTAATCCACTCCTCCGGATGGGATTCCCGCCAGCGCCAGGCGCGCGCCCAGACCCGCACGTATTCGCGGATAGCCGCGGCTTTCGCCGGGTCGTTCAACACGCGCACTGGCGCGTAGAGGCACGTGGGGTCGTCACGTAGCCCATGTGGGAGAGTGATAGCCCCGTCGTTACCGAACCTGGCCTCGAATCGCTTGACGTGGATGCCGCCTAGCGGAGCGACGTCGACCTGACGGCTTGAGACAGCGGTCAGGTAGGAGTCTCCATTAGCGGGAAGCTCTACCAGCGTGACATCTGATTTGGACAGTCCGAGTTTGCGGAGGAGACGCAGGATGAGCGCTCCTTGTGCTTGGCCCGGGCTGTAGGCAATCCGCTTTCCGCGGATATCGGCGAGTGACGTGACGCGCACGCCGGGTGCGATAGCGATACGGTAGACGGGGTGGTTTAGTGGATCTTGCCGAAACTTGGCGGCGACGATTTTCGTGGGGAAGCCGACCCAGTGGGAGTGGATCGGCGGAATATCCGCGACGGCGCCAAGGTCGAGGGCATTCGCGCGGAACGCTTCGAGGGTAGCCGGACCGCCGCTCATATTGGCCCACTCCACCTCGAAGGTGAGGGTGTCCGCGAGGCCGGAGAACTCGATCGCCTTCTGCTGCTCCGGGTCGCCGACGACGAGCTTGGTGCCTTTGGGCACGGTGTCGGGGATGGGAGCGTCAGCGTCGAGCGTCTCAGCCTCGGAGGTGTCCTGGGCGCAGGCCCCGGTGACGCCCAGGACGACTGCGCCGAGGGTGGCGGAGAGCAGCGAGCGACGGCTAATTGACAGGGGTGGCACGTTTACGACTCCTCGGTGGCGGCGGGGGGAAGGACGGTAAATCGGCCGTTGTAGTAGAGAAGGGGCGCGTTATCGGCGGAGTGGGTGGCGATCGGTTGGGCGATCACGATGGAGTGGTCGCCAGCGGGCACCCGCTCGGTGATCCGGCACAGCAGCCAGGCGGCCGTGTTGTTGAGGATCGGCACCCCGTGCGGGCCGTGTTGCCAGTCCGTGTGCGCCGCGAACCGGTCGATGCCGCTGGTCGCGAAGGTCTTGGCGACCTCGCTCTGGTCGTGGCGGAGCAGGTGCACCGCGGTGTAGTCGGCCACGCTGAAGGCCGGCCAGCTCGATGAGGAGCGGTTGACGCAGAAGGACACCAGCGGTGGCCGCAGCGACACCGACGTCACCGAGGTGACGGTGAGGCCGGCCGGGGGGTTGCCCGGTGCGGTGATCACCCAGACGGAGGCGGCGTGGCGGCGCAGGAGGGCGCGCAGCTCATTGGGGTCGACCGGAGCGGACGGTTCGGTAATGACCGCCATGAATTCCTCCTCGGCGTAGACGACGGCTAGCCGGCCGTGCGCAGGGCACGGCAAGCCAGGGGGAGTGAGGGACGGAACGACGACGAGTGCGTTGATCCCCGCCCGGCATCACGGGCGGTGACACAGCAGTCGGTGGAATCCGGAAAGGGAATTAGCGGCAGCAACAGCCGCAGACCGAGGTCCAGACGCGGCAACATCCGCGCGACACGGCGATCGCGGTGCGCTCGAGGGATGCTGCCTGGCTCGTCATGCCACCAAACCTAACCCATCATTCCTAGCTGTCAAGTAGGAATTACGTGTGGTAGAGGTCTCTCGGTCGATGGGGGTGCTCATCAGATGGGCCGTCCTCCATCCACAAGCGACAGGCGGTGGTTGCGCTCACCTGGGAATTCGCTCGAAGCTCGTCGAGGGATGTGCTACTCCCGCTGTCGTGCAGCCAACACCGACGTCTACTAAGGACGATCCGCTGCCAATTCGGCTTAGTCATCCGCGTCTGATGGTCTCTGCGCTAAGTCCACAGAGGAATCAGCATGGGCGAGGGGAGGGGCGGCGAAGGGTGCTGTTGACAGAAATCTCAGCAAACAGCAGACTCAATCCCGTCGATGGATCCCCGTACCCGCCCGTGGCGTTTCCTCGTCGCGTAAGCCCGTCACTCACGAATCCGCCCGTGACACGAACGCCACTGAGGAGACCACCGCATGACCACACCCCTCACCCCGAGGTCGGCCTACCCTGAGCTGCGCCAAGACGACATCGACCGCGAGGTGGCCGAGTTGGGGCGCGCCCCGACCACCGGCCCGCACCCGGATCGCGACTACCCGCCCTACCGCAGCAGCGTGCTGCGTCATCCCAAGCAGCCGTTGATCCCCATCCGCGACCCTGAGGCGGTTGAGCTCACCGGCCCCGTCTTCGGCGTCACCGACGTCACCGAGATCGACTCCGACCTCACCCGCCACCACATCGGCGAGCCCATCGGCGAACGCATCACCATCACCGGGCGGGTCGTCGACCGCGACGGCCGACCCGTGCGGGGGCAACTCATCGAGATCTGGCAGGCCAACGCGGCGGGCCGCTACGCCCACCAGCTCGACCAGCACCCGGCGCCGCTCGACCCCAACTTCACCGGCTACGGCCGCTGCATCACCGACGACGAAGGGCGGTACCACTTCACCACGATCAAGCCGGGGCCGTATCCGTGGCGCAACCACCTCAACGCCTGGCGGCCCTCCCACATCCACTTCTCCCTCTTCGGCACCGCCTTCACGCAGCGGTTGGTCACGCAGATGTACTTCCCCGGCGATCCCCTGCTGCCGTACGACCCGATCTTTAACTCGGTGCGTGACGAGAAAGCCCGGCAGCGGCTCATCGCCACCTACGACCACGACCTGTCGCGGCCGGAGGTGTCGTTGGGCTACCGCTGGGACATCGTCCTCGATGGACCGTCGGCGACGTACATGGAGCAAGGGCGGTGAGCGTGGAGGAGCCAACCCCGTCACAGACCGTCGGCCCGTTCTACGGCTACGCCCTGCCGTTCCCCGGCGGTGGTGACGTCGCCCCCGCGGGGCACCCGGACACCATCACCATCCACGGTTACGTCCTCGACGGCGCCGGGCAGCCGATCCCCGACGCGCTCCTGGAGTTCTGGCAGGCCGCCCCGGATGGCCGGCGCACCGGCGCGCCGGGCTCGATGCGGCGTGACCCGGTCACGGGCGCGGTGATCGGCCGCAACGGGGTGGACTTCACCGGCTTCGGTCGCGTGCCCACCGACCCGGACGGCCGCTACGTGCTGCGCACGCTGCCACCGGGCGCGGTCGGGGCCAGCGCGCCGTACGTGGCGGTGTGCGTCTTCGCCCGTGGCCTGCTCCACCACCTGTTCACCCGGATCTACCTGCCGGACAACGCGGAGGCCAACGCCGCCGACCCGGTGCTCTCCTCCCTGCCGCCGGCGCGGCGCGCCACCCTCATCGCGACCGCCGAGCGGGATCGGGTGTATCGGTTCGACATTCGCCTGCAGGGTGACGAGCGCGAAGAGACGGTCTTCTTTGCGTTCCACTGACCTTTCGCACCCCGGCGCGGACGTCGGCCTGCTCGCCCCGGTGCGGGCCGCGTCCCCCGTGGAGGCCGCCACCGGGGACGCCGCCTTCCTCCAGGCCATGCTGGACGCGGAGGCGGCCCTCACCCGAGCGCAGGCGGCACTGGGCATGGTTCCGTCGGCGGCGGCCGCCGCGGTGCGCGCCGCCGCCGACGCCCGCGCGTTCGACCTGCCGAGCCTCGCCGCGCGCGCACGCGAGCACGGCAACCCTGTCATCCCCCTCGTCGCCGACCTCACCGCGGCGGTCGCCGCCCGTGACCCCGACGCCGCCCCGTACGTCCACCTGGGCGCCACCAGTCAGGACATCCTCGACACGGCGATGATGCTGGTGGCGCACCGGGCGTTGGGGCTCGTGCTGGCCGACCTCGACCGCGCCGCCGCCGCGCTCGCGCCGCTCGCCGCGGCGCACCGGGACGTCCCGATGCCCGGCCGGACGCTCACCCAGCACGCCGTCCCCACCACCGCGGGGTTGAAGATCGCCGGGTGGTATCGCCTCGTGCGGGAGGCCGCCGATCGACTGGAGCGGGTCCACCGGTCTCTGCCGGCGCAGCTCGGCGGCGCCGGCGGCACCCTCGCGGCGTTCGACGAGCACGCCGGGCGGCCGGTCGGGCTGGCGCTGCTCGCCCGCTTCGCGGCGGAAGTCGGGCTCGCCGAGCCGGTCGTGCCGTGGCACAGCCTGCGGACCCCGATCGCGGATCTCGGCGCTGCGCTCGCGTTCACCGCGGGTGCCCTGGGCAAGGTCGCCGCTGACGTGCTCGTGCTGTCGCGCACGGAGATCGGGGAGATCGTCGAGGGGGGTGGTCGGTCGTCGGCGATGCCGCACAAGAGCAACCCGGTGCTCGCCACCCTCGTCGCGGCGGCATCCCGTCAGCTGCCGGCGCTCGCGGCGGTGCTCATCGGGGCGCTGGCCGCCGAGGACGAGCGCCCGGCGGGGGCGTGGCACGCCGAGTGGCAGGCCCTGCGGGAGGCGTTGCGCCTCGCCGGCGGGGCGGCCCGGGCCGTCGCCGATCTCGTCGCGGATCTCGACGTGCGCCCGGAGCGGATGCGCGTCCACCTCGAGGTCACCCACGGGTTGATCGTCTCGGAGCGGGTCAGCGCCGCGTTGACGCCGCTGGTGGGGCGCGCGACGGCGGCCCGGATCGTCTCCCGCGCGTGTGACCGGGTCGCCCGGGAGGGGGTGTCGTTGGCGGCGGCGTTGGCGGACGAGCCGGCTCTGGCGGGGGTGATGACCCCGGAGCAGCTCACGCAGCTGGCGGACCCCACCGGGTACCTCGGCGCGGCCGCGGCGTTGGTCGACCGGGCGTTGCGGAGTTCGCGAGGCGAGCAGCGAGAGCCGTCCGCCTGCGCGTGACGCGCCCGCGGGCAGGCGCGCCGGGCCGCGTGGGGGAGCCTCGTGGTGGAGCGGGCGCGGGCGTGGGCCGGGTCACGTCCCTCACGTCTCCCTCGGGCACCCGCAGCCTATGGTGATCATTCCCGGTATCGTGCGCGACGGTGGGTCGGACGAGTCGTCACTGCTGGGAGTCACCATGAACAAAGTCGGTGTGGTCGGCTGCGGGATCATGGGCGCGGGGATCGCCGAGGTGTGCGCCCGCGCCGAGTGTGACGTCATCGTGGTCGAGTCCAACCAGGCGGCGGCGGACGCGGGCCGGGAGCGGCTGGCGGCGTCGCTGCGGCGTGCGGAGTCCAAGGGCAAGATCCCGAGCGCGGCGGCGGTGTTGGACCGCGTGCGGATCGTCACGGACCTCGCGGCGCTAGCGGATCGGGAGATCGTGATTGAGGCGATCGTCGAGAACGAGGCCGCGAAGGTCGCGCTGTTCACGGAGCTCGACAAGATCGTCGAGAGCAGGGACGCGGTCCTCGCGACCAACACCTCGTCGATCCCGGTGATCAAGCTCGCTCGGGCGACGTCGCGCCCGAGCCACGTGCTGGGGCTGCACTTCTTCAACCCGGTGCCGGTGCAGTCGTTGGTCGAGCTGGTGCCGACCCTGCTGACTGACGAGCAGGTGACCGAGCGGGTGCGGGCCTTCGCCCGTGACACCCTGGGCAAGCACCCCATCAACGCGCCGGACCGCGCGGGTTTCGTGGTCAACGCGCTGCTGATTCCGTTCCTGCTGTCGGCGATTCGGATGGTGGAGGCGGGGGTCGCCACGGCGGAGGACATCGACGAGGGCTTCGTGCGCGGCTGTGCTCATCCGCAGGGTCCGCTCGCGTTGGTGGACCTCATCGGCTTGGACACGGTCAAGGCCATCGCCGACACGCTGTACGAGGAGTACAAGGACCCCACCTTCGCCGTGCCGCCGCTGCTGTCCCGGATGGTCGACGCGGGGTGGTTGGGTCGGAAGACCGGTCGCGGTTTCTACCAGTACGACAAGAAGTAGTGATCAGGGTCGCTGGTGCCGTCAGGGACGGTTGACTGTGGCCGGCCGCGCCGCGTGCGCCTGCGGCGGTGCGGCCGGCCTGGCGGACGGGTCGGCGCTCGGCCGGCCGACGTGGACGTCGAGCGGAGGGATGCGTCGGTGCGAATGTCACAGTGACCGCCGTGGCCGCGTGGCGCGGACCGTCGCTCGCCGGCGGGCGCGGGCGGGCGCGCGACCGAGTGAGCAGCGCCGAGCCAATGGGTGAGGAATTCAAGCGATAGTTATCGATTAATTGGCTGGCGCGGTGGAATTCCACAATCCGAGATTGGCGGTGTGTTCATCGGTCGGCTGCGCTAACGTCTAGCGCTTAAATAGACCAAGCACGAACGAATCTTGGTTGGAGTTTCGAGATGTCGCACGCACGGGTACCGTGGTCGCGGGTCCGGCTCTACTCGCGGCGCCACGTCGACCTGATGCGTGTCTCCAGCGCGTTGTGTCGCGCCTGACGCGCGTGCCGCGCGTGGCAGCAGTCTCGACTCACGTCGGCTAGCCGACAGTTCCGGTCAATCGCGTATTCGCGCGTCACGCAGCCCGTATTCGGTCAACGCTTAGTGCGTGACGTTTCCCCATCCCTGCGGTCACCGTCATCCAGCGGCTGAAGGAGAAGGAAATTCATGAGTAACGTGTCGGATTCCGGCGCGGCCGCCCAGGACCCCGCCGCCACCTGGTCTTTCGAGACGCTCCAGGTCCACGCGGGCGCTCGCCCAGACCCGGTTACCGGTGCGCGGGCAACCCCCATCTACCAGACCACCGCCTACGCCTTCCGGGACACCGAGCACGCGGCGAACCTCTTCAACCTGAGTGAGACCGGCTACATCTACACCCGCATCAACAACCCCACCCAGGAGGTCCTGGAGCAACGGGTCGCCGCCCTCGAGAAAGGTGTCGCGGCGGTGGCGCTGTCCTCCGGGCAGGCCGCCGAGACGTTCGCCATCCTTACCTTGGCGAAGTCCGGGGACCACATCGTCTCCAGCGCGAGCCTGTACGGCGGCACCTACAACCTCTTCCGCCACACGCTGCCCAAGTTCGGCGTCGAGGTGAGCTTCGTCGAGGACCCCGACGACCTGGACGCCTGGCGGGCGGCGGTCCGTCCCAACACCAAGGCCTTCTTCGCCGAGTCCATCGGCAACCCGCGAAACAACGTGCTGGATGTGCGCGCGGTCGCGGACGTGGCGCACGAGGTCGGCGTTCCCCTGATCGTCGACAACACCGTGACCACGCCCTTCCTCCTGCGTCCGATCGAGCACGGGGCGGACATCGTCATCCACTCGGCCACCAAGTTCCTCAGCGGCCACGGCACGGTGATCGCTGGCGTCGTCGTCGACGGTGGCACCTTCGACTTCTCCGCGCACGCCGACCGGTTCCCGGACTTCGTCGAACCGGACCCCAGCTACCACGGCTTGCAGTACTGGCCCGCGCTCGGCCCGGGGGCGTACGCGGCGAAGCTGCGAGTCCAGCTCCTGCGCGACGTCGGCCCGGCGATCTCCCCGTTCTCGGCGTTCCTCGTCCTGCAGGGCATCGAGACGCTGTCGCTGCGCATGGAGCGCCACGCCGCTAACGCCAAGGCGGTCGCCGAGTGGCTGGCGCAGCGGGACGACGTGGCCGAGGTGCACTACCCGGGCCTGACGTCGAGCCCGTGGTACGAGCGCGCCAGGCACTACCTGCCGCGCGGCGCGGGCGCGATCGTCGCCTTCGAGCTCAAGGGCGGCATCGAGGCGGGGAAGGCGTTCGTCAACGCGCTCAAGCTGCACTCGCACCTGGCCAACATCGGTGACGTGCGGTCGCTGGTGATCCACCCCGCCTCCACCACCCACTCGCAGCTCACGCCGGAGGAGCAGCTGGCGACCGGGGTGACCCCCGGACTGGTGCGGCTGTCCGTGGGTATTGAGCACATCGACGACATCCTGGCCGACTTGGAAGCCGGGTTTACCGCCGCTAAAGGTGCCTGAGTCAACGATGACCCACACCTCGCTCCGTGGTGGGGCTGGGCAGCCGGCCGGCCCCACCACGGGGACTGGGCGTCAGTACGTCGACATCGGCGACCTGGTGCTGGAATCAGGGCGCGTGCTGCCCAACGTCCGGCTGGCATACGAGACGTGGGGCACGCTGAACGACGCCGGCGACAACGCCGTGCTCGTGCTGCACGCCCTCACCGGCGACTCGCACGTCGTCGGCCCGCCCGGCCCCGACCAGCCGACACCGGGCTGGTGGGAGGGGATGATCGGCCCCGGCGCGCCGTTGGACGACCGCCGCTACTTCGTGGTCGCGGCGAACGTGCTCGGCGGCTGCCGCGGCAGCACGGGGCCCTCCACCCCCGCGCCCGACGGCAAGCCGTGGGGATCGCGCTTTCCGCGGCTCACGGTACGTGACCAGGTGGCCGCGGAGAAGGCGCTGGCCGATCGGCTCGGGATCACCTCGTTCGCCGCGGTGGTCGGCGGCTCGATGGGGGGTATGCGGGCGCTGGAATGGGCGATCATGTATCCGGATCGCGTCCGCCGGTGCATCGCGATCGCCACCACGCCGTACTTCTCGGGCGACCAGATCGCCTGGAGCGCGCCGCAGCTCGCGGCCATCCGCTCGGACCCCAACTTCCGCGGCGGGGACTACTACGACGGTCCGCCGCCGATGACCGGGATGGCGATCGCCCGCCAGATCGCCCACATCACCTACCGGTCCGCGCGCGAGTTCAACACGCGTTTCGGGCGCAGTCCGCAGGACGGCGAGGATCCCGCCGAGGGCGGCCGGTTCGCGGTGCAGTCCTATTTGGACTATCACGGAGTCAAACTCACCAAGCGGTTTGACCCCAACTCCTACTTGGTGCTCACCGAAGCGATGAACTCCCACGACATCGGTCGTGGGCGAGGTGGGGTCGCTGCCGCCCTGGCGATGATCCGGGCCAAGCTGACCGTCGCCGTCGTCGACTCCGACCGGCTCTTCCCGCCGGAGCTGGGCGCGGTGCTCGCCACCGCGCCGACCGCGCGTCCGCTGATCACCATCCACTCCATCCACGGCCACGACGGCTTCTTAATCGAGACTGAGCAGGTGGCGGCGGTCATTCGCCAGGCGCTGGCCGAGCCCGACTAGCGGTGTGGCCGCTAGGTGCGGTAGGTGGTCGTGTACTCCTCCCAGTCCCACCGCGCGAGGAACTTCTCGGCCGCGGCGCGCCCACTGTCGTAGAGTCGGCGCGCCGTCTGCCGATCGAGGTCGAAGTCGGTGGCGTCAACCCCCAACGTATCGATGAATATCGTGCGCGCGACGACCGACGGATCGTCGATGTGCATCTGGTCGTGCGCGCTGATCATCGTGCCGATGAGCGCGCGGGCCATGCTCATGACGTCGCGGACGTGGAACCTCACCGTCTGGCTGCCGGGGAGCGCGGAGAGCTTGAGGCCGAAGGTCGGCCACCGCGGAGTCTCGCCGCGGCGGTCGAAGACGTCGATCGGGAAGTTGGACAACACCCCGCCGTCGACGAGCACCGAGACCCGCCCGTCGCAATCCGTGAGCCGGACCGGCCGATAGAGGAAGGGGATGGACATCGACGCCCGGACCGCGTCGGCGACGGCCTGCCGCCCCGGGTCGAGACCGTACCGGGGGCGGTAATCCCACGGGAGCCGGGCCAGCCGGCCGAGAGTGAGATCCGAAGCCATTGTCACGAGGCGAAAGCGGCGGTCGTCGCTATCATCGACGGAATCGACGAAGGGCGGTAAGTCATCGAAGGTCACGACGCCGCGTTCGGCCAAGATTTCCGACAGCCACTGGTGGAGATAGTCCCCGCGATACATTCCCCACGTCGTCAGCAGGCTGATCAATTTGCCGCCGGGAATTCGCGTGAGCCACCACTCATCTTGGAATTTTCGATAATCGACGTCGCGCATCAGCTCAGCGAGATCGGCGCTGGTGAACCCTGCCGCGACGAGCGCCCCGACGATTGCCCCGGCGGAGGTGCCGGCGATCCTGTTGAACTCGTACCCCGCCTCTTCCAGCACGCTAATCGCGCCCACGAGGGCGATGCCTTTGACGCCCCCGCCTTCCAATACGAGATCGCACCGCTGCGTCATATCGCCCCCCGCGTGGTATCCGGGGAAGGGAGTCGGTGTCAGCGAGGGACGCGTCCTCACCCGCTGTATTGAGCATGGCAAATTCGCGGGAAAAGCGATACACCGTTCGATCAATATGGCACGCCGCAATAGGGCTCGGCGCGGGGCGTGGGGGAGGAGGGGACGCGACGCGAAGGCGCGTGGAGAGAAAAAGCGACCCGGCGCGCCACCGGCGGGATGGCCGAGGCGCGCCGGGTGCCACGCGGGAGCGGCGGTCGGGCACACGTCCCAGCGGTGCCGCCGGCTCCTCGGGCGCCGTCTGAGGGCGCGCCCGGTGCGCGTCAGTTCTCGGCGGGGGCGGCTGCTGCTGCCGGCTGCTCCTCGTCGTCCGACTCGGGGCTCTGCCGCTGCGCCGGCACCGACGCGGTCTGCTCCGCAGGCGCCTCCTCGTTCTGCGTCGCCTCCTCGCGTGCCTCCGGCGACTCAACCTCCGTTTGCTGCTGCTGGAGCGCCTCGTCGTTGACCTGCGGCTGGTCGGCCCACAGCGCGCGCAACTGGGCCTGCATGAACGCCATCAGCCGCGCCCGGTACTCGCGGTCGAACCGCTCCAGGGCCTCGATCTGCTGCTGCAACGCCTCCCGCTTGGCAGCCAGACTCCCCACGACGTCGTCGTAGCGCCGCTGGGCCTGCAACTGAAGCTCCTGGGCGTCCTGCTCGGCGCGGGCGACGATGGCCTTCGCCTGTGCTTGGGCGTCCGAGAGCACCTTCTCGGCCTCCCGCTGCGCCTCCTGCAGGCGCGTCTGCGCCTCCATCACCACCCGCTCGGCGGTTTCGCGCGCCTCCGCGAGAACCTTGTCGGCATCCCGCCGGACGTTCTGCGCGTGCGCCTCCGCGTCCCGCGCGATCTGCTCGGCGGCGGCCATCGCCTCCTGGCGAATCTTGTCCGCCTGGCGGTGGGCGCTGCTGATATGTTCCTCGGCCGTACGCTGGGCGAGCGTCAGCACCTGGAGAGCTTGGGCCGGCATGGCCGGGTTCGAGCCGGCCGTGGGGCGGTCAGCCGCACTGTCCGAAGGCGTCCCGTTGAACATCACACTGACACGTTCTTTGATGCGGTTGTCAGCCATGACAGACCTCCGTACGGCGGGCGCTATCCCATTTCTTCGTGTCGGCGGGACGTCGTTCCCGAGTAAACGGACACACTGTCGTTTCGATCCGTTCCCAGGACGCGGCCACGATTCGCGGCATGGTAGCAAGCCGTGAGGCGTAATCGCGAGACCGCTATTGCTGGACTGACCACCGAGCGAGGGCCGCGTCTGTCCTATGCGCTCGGTGCGCATGCCCCATTTGAACTACTTCGCGCCAGGTGTCATGCGGTGATGGCAACGCTCCGCATAGGACACGGTGACGCACAGAAATGGTGGCTGGTGGTCCGACGCCGTGGCTATCGCATCGCGACGGTGTGGGCTCGTCTCTGGTATCGATCACGCCATCGCCAATTCTCGCGGAGATTTCATCGATACGTGGAACGATACCTATCGGGGAGCTCGGCCCTGGCAGCGCCATAACCGCCGGCGCGTTTACGGGGTAAGAGTTTCCCCATGCGCGACCCGTTCCGCGTGGTCTGCTGTGCCCGACTTGTTCTGTTGCTTGTGCCGGTATAGCCGCTGGTCGGCCACCTGCACCAACCGTTCGAAGGTGTCCCCGTCATCCGGAGGGCACGCCCATCCCGGGCTGACCCCGGTCCGGTGACTGAGGGCCTCCCGCACGCGCTCGGCGATGGCCCAGGTGGCGGGTGGGTCCGCGTTGACGAGTCCGATGACGAACTCGTCACCGCCGATGCGCGCGATCGCGTCATGTGGCCTGAGCTGCTCTCGGACCGTGCGGACCACCCACTGGAGCAAGTCGTCACCGGCGGCGTGCCCGAGCGTGTCGTTGATCTTCTTGAAGTTGTCCAGGTCGAGGCAGATCACCGCGGGGAGCCGGGTTTGCGCCTGCGCCCACCGCGCGAGACCGCGCCGGTTGAGGGCGCCGGTGAGCGGATCATGCTCGGCTAAGTACCGCAGCTGGGCGCGCTGCCGAGCCAGGGTGCGCGCCTGCGCCGCACACACCACGACGACCCCGAGCATCGTGCTGACGTAGAGGAAGACGAAACCCGGCGGCGCGTACTCACCGACCGCGGCGACCGCGAGGTACGCGCCGATGACCACCGCTTCGACTCCGATGAGCAGGCCTAAGCGCGCGGTCGAGCTGGCCGCGAACAGCGCCGGGATGAGGAAGCCCAACGCCACGGGGGAACCGGCGCCGCCGTCCCAGTACGTGCACGCGGTGACGATGACGACGGTGGCGGCGAGCATCGTGAGGGAGAGCGCGTAGCTCGCGGTTGCGGGGACGCGACGCAGCGCGGCGACGACACTGACGACGCCGAGGAGCAGCCCGACGCTGTACATGCCCACCATGGCCGGACGATTCGGCCCGGACCACGTCGTCACGCAGTAGATAATCGCGGCGCAATAGCCCGCCAGACTCAACTTCGCCGCGATGAGCAGCTTCCATCGTCGTGCGGCGGATCGTCGATCACGCGCGCCGTTCATGATGGTCATAATCGGTTCAGCCAGCGTCAGGTTGAGCAAAGCGATCCACGGCCACGGTCGTGGGCCGGGGAAACCGTCATCCGAGCCTACGCGTGCGGGTACCCGGTCGTCCCCTGGGGAGTTACCTCTGTCAATGGCCCGTTCCCGTCCTGGGGTGCGGCCTGTCCGGTGTGGGCTGTGACGAATAGTGGAGAGATCACGTTTGCCGTGAAAATCCCTAATCTTCGCGTCGCGGTCGCCGAAAAGCCGGCCGTTGAAAACGGAGGGAGCTGAGGTTATGGCGCTGTTTAAGAATGGGACGCGACGCGCGTCGGGGAACGGTTCGCGACGCGAGGCAGAATTCAGCAGCGCGGTAGCCGATGAGCTCGAACCGTTGAAGGCCCTGGTGGACGCGGTACCTCTGACGATCTACGCCACCACCACGTCTGGTGAGGTGGTGTGGGCCAACGCCGCAGGTCGGACGGCTCTCGAGCGGACCCCGGCGACTGACGTCGAGCTGGCGCGGCGCGTGGTTCAGGAGTACCACGCGTCCGGGCGACGCGATCCGCACCACGTGACCACCACGGACACGTCCGGCAAGGACGTGACCTTCACGGTCGCTCCGGCGTTCGCCGCTGATGGCCACCTCTACGGATACGTCGTGACGGTCAAGGACATGAGCACCATCGTGGCGACCGCCGAGATGGTCAGCAGCCGGATCTCCGCGAGTGTCGAGCAGCTCGCCGAAGTCGGTGACGCGCTGGCTCAAGCCAGCGAGCAGACCACGGACCGGGCTACCGTGGCCGCCAGCAGCACCGAGCAGCTGCGGAACAGCATTGTGGAGATCGCGCGGAACTCGTCGCGGGCGGCCGAGACGGCGAACAAGGCGGTGGAGGCGCTGCGGGAGTCGGCCGAAGCCCTGCGGGAGCTGGTGAGCGCCAGCGAGGAGATTGGCAACTTCGCGCGGCTGATCAATAGCGTGGCGGAGCAGACGAAGCTGCTCGCGCTCAACGCGACCATCGAGGCGGCGCGGGCGGGCGAAGCCGGGCGAGGCTTCTCGATCGTGGCCGCTGAGGTGAAGGAACTGGCGAACACCACGTCGGCTAACAGCGAGGACATCACCAACCGCATCAGCGCGTTGGAGGCGGGCACTCGCACGACGGAAGCGGCCCTCGAGCGCCTCGGCGAGCTTATCGGTGAGGTCAACGAGGCCCAGGTCAGCGTGGCGGCGGCGATGGAGCAGCAGACGGCGGCCGCGGGGGAGATCGCTCGCGCGGTCAGCGACATCTCGCAGAGCGCCATGGAGACGACGGAGCGGGTGCGGATGCTGCGCGAGTCCGCGGCGGAGCTGCGGGCGGGGGTGCAGGATCTCGCCACACTGCGCGGCGGAACCGTGAGCGCTGCCTCGTAATCGCGAGCGGCGGACGGCGATCGCGGAGTCACAGGAAGCGGGATGTCCGGTGGGCATCCCGCTGGCTCGCGCTCAGTGAACAGGAATAGTGGGGTCTGCGCGTCAATCGCGACGAGCCCTCCTGGCAGGCGACGCCGCGTCCCTGCGCGGAGCGCGGAGGACGGTGGCTTGGCCGATGGGGCGCGGGACGTGACCGATGCCGAGATCGACGATCGCATCGTCACGCCAGATGTCTACTTCGGAATCCCTGTGCGCAACGCCACCAGCCTGACGCTGGGCTCGACCCAGGATCGGCTCGGGACGCACCGTGGCTGGTGACCTCGCGGCTCACCGTAGCGTGGGCAGCGCCTGGTCGATGCGTCGCTCCTTCCCCGGCTGGCCCGTGACCGCCGACAGCCGTCACGGGCCAGCCGCCCAGTGCAATGCCGTGAAGCTCGTCGATAAGCCGGATCCGCTCGCCCCCGTCGTTGGACGATCATCGAGTGGGTGATCGGACACCACATCCCCTCCGGCCAATGCTCGCCACCGCGGGCGAGCTGCCGAGTGGACCTGGGTGGGGATTCGAGTTCAAGTGGGATGGCGTCCGCGCGCTCCTCGCGGCGGATCACCGCACGGTTCGGCTGCTCAGTCGCAACGGCCGGACGGTCACCGACAGCTACCCCGAGCTGGTGGCGTGGGCCCGCCAGCTCCCCGCGCCGGCGGTGCTGGACGGGGAGATCGTCGCGCCGGATCCCACCGGCCGGCCCTCGTTCGCCCAGCTGCAACGCCGCATGCACGTCAGCCCGCCGAGCCGCCTGCTGCTGCGGGCCGTGCCGATCAGGCTCTACCTATTCGACGTCCTCCAGTACGGGGAGGAGCTCACCCTCGACTGGCCGTATCAGCGTCGGCGCGCCCTGCTCGACGGGCTCACGCTGCCACCCGGGCCGGTCGACGTGCCGCCGTATTGGACGGGCGCGGGGGCGAGCGAGGACGTGCTCGCCGCGGCCCAAGAGCTGGGGTTAGAAGGCGTGGTGGCGAAACGGTTGGATTCGCCGTACCAGATGGGGCGGCGGTCGCCATATTGGATCAAGGTGGCGTTGCTGACCACCGCCGAGGTGGTGATCGGCGGGTGGAAGCCGGGCGCGGGGCGGCGCGCCGGCACCATCGGTTCCCTCCTGCTCGGGATGCACGACCACGCCGGGCGGCTGTGCTACGTCGGGCACGTCGGCACCGGATTCAGCGACGCCGCGCTGCGGGAGCTGGCGCGCCGGTTGCGCCGGCGCACCGCGTGTCCGTTCGACGAGCCGCCGCCGCCCGAGCACGCGCGCGACGCCGTGTGGGTGGAGCCCGAGTGGGTCGGGGAGGTGGTGTTCCGGACGTGGACCCCGGAGCATCGGCTGCGCCATCCGTCGTGGCGTGGCCTGCGGCCGGATCGCACCCCGGGAGAGGTTCGCATCCCTGAGCACCCGGAGCGCGGTGCCGCGGGCCGGTGAGCCCCTCCTCTCCACACAGCAAGGCTCAGCCACCCGCGTCGGCCAGCGCGGCACCGCCATCGCGGACGCGCACCTCCAGCGGCCCGACGGCCAGCACCGCGACCGCGCCGGCGTACCCCGCGCCGACGTCGAGGTCGGCGAGCGCGCACCGCAGCGGCGCGCCGCGGTACCCGAGCAGCCGGGCGGGTGCGTGCGGGGCGCTCACCCGCACCGTGCGCAGCGGCGTGCGCAGCCCGTCGCCGGTGGCCTTGACCACCGCCTCCTTCCGGCACCAGTAGACGAAGAACTCCTCGAGCCGGGTGCACGGTTCGTCGTCGGCGAGCACCGTCTCCGCGAGCAGGGCGAGGTCTGTCTCGCGGACCTGCTCCACGTCGACGCCGACCGGGGCGGCGCGGGTGACCGCCACCGCGACCCGCTGCCCGGCGTGGGAGACCGAGACGTGTACGGGGATATCGACGAGCTGGGGTTTGCCATGGGGCTCCCCGCACTGTCGGCAGCGACGTTCGATGCGCACCGCCTCGGGCGGGGTGCCGGACTCCCGCGCGGCGACCGCGCGCAGGAGCGCCGTCGCCACGGTGAACCGCGACTGGTCGATCGCGCGCGCGTACCCTGCCCGACGACGCCGCTCGACCGGGTCGAGCCACGCGCGATGTTCCGTCCGTTCGGCGTGGATATCGGCGAGCCACACCTCGACCAGGTGACGACGATCCTCTCCATCGTCCATACCCGACAATTGGTCTGGCGTGGCCATGCGAGCAGCCTACCGTCGGGCATATCCGGGAAGTAGGTCGTTGTCGAGAATGACAGTATATTGACAAATACTGATTAAGATGGAACGTTGAGAGCGCCGGGCCACGATTCACGCTGACTGATCGGGGTCTTCGTACCCCGACTGTCCACTGTCTTTAGTTGTTCGTGGTGTCGTCCGACGTATTGCTCGGACGCTGACACCAGAGTGGGAGCCCTGATGTCCTTCGCGGTACGTCTCAAGAGATCCTGGCTGCTGTGGAGCCTCGTGGTCGGCTCCACGACCGTGCTCCTTCTCACGACCGCTCTGGCCAAGGTCGCTCACGCACACGGGGCTGTCGTTGACCCGCCGACCCGGAACTACGGGTGCCTCGAGCGCTGGCGCAGCAACCACCTCGCGCCGGAGATGCGGACCGAGGACCCGATGTGCTGGCAGGCCTACCAGACCAACCCCAACGCCATGTGGAACTGGAACGCCGTGTTCCGGGAGAACGTCCGCGGCAACCACCAGGCCGCCATCCCGGACGGGACGCTGTGCAGCGCCGGAAACACGGCGGGCGGGATCTACGACTTCCTCGACACCCCCGGGCCGTGGATCGCGAAGCCGGTCAACAACAGCTTCACGCTTCGTCTCTTCGACCAGGCCAGCCACGGCGCTGACTACATCTGGGTGTACGTCACCAAGCAGGGCTTCGACCCGCTGACCCAGCGGCTGCGCTGGAGCGACCTGGAGCGGGTGGCGGTCGTCGGCAACACCCCGGCCTCGCAGTGGCGGCGTGAGGTCGACGGCGTGTCGATCGACATCCCGGTCAACGCCCCGGGCCGCACCGGCCGGCACATGGTGTTCACGATCTGGCAGGCCAGCCACCTCGACCAGTCGTACTACCTGTGCAGCGACGTGATCTTCCCGGGTGGCTCGGACGGCGGGACCACGCCGCCGACGACCCCGCCCACCACGCCGCCGACCACCCCGCCCACCACGCCGCCGACGACTCCGCCGACCACGCCGCCGGCGGGCGGCTGCACCGCCACGTACCGGACGGCCGCGTCCTGGTCCGGCGGCTTCCAGGGCGAGGTGCAGGTGACCGCGGGCGCTGCCCAGATCAACGGCTGGTCGGTGACCTTGACCTTCCCGGACGGGCAGAGCATCACCCAGGTGTGGAACGGTGAGATCACCGAGAGGAGCGGGTCGCGAGTCACCATCCGCAACGCCAGTTACAACGGCAGCCTGGCCGCGGGAGCCAGCACGACCTTCGGCTTCCTCGGCAACGGCAGCGCAGGCACTCCGACGGTGACCTGCTCGGCGGCCTGACCGCGTTCGTGAGGTGAGGTGGGGTCGCGCGCCGCGCGGCCCCACCGTCCTTTTCCCGGCCACCCGTCATAACCCCCGGCGAAGGTGGGTAGCCCTTGGGGGCGACAGCGCACGAGCCGGAGGGTGGGTGCGATGCAGGCGAACGTCCGGTTAGGCAGGGTGGCCGGCATCCCGATCAGCGCGAACGTCGGCGTGCTCGTCATCGTCCTGCTGGTCGGGCTGGGGCTCGCTGGCGGACGTTTCCCCGTGATCTACCCGGGCCGGTCCCCGGTGGCGTACGTGCTCGCCGGACTCCTCGGCGGCGTCCTGCTCGTCGGGTCGATCCTCGTCCACGAGCTCGCCCACGCGCTCGTCGCCCGGCGAGTCGGCGTCACCGTCGACGGGATCACCCTCTGGTTGCTGGGAGGCGTCGCGCGGCTGCGCAACGAGCCCACCAGTCCCGTCGCCGACCTCGCCGTCGCCGTGATCGGCCCGCTCGCCAGCCTCGCGCTCGGGGCGTTCTTCGGTGTGCTCTCATACCTCACCGCCACTGGCGGCGCGACCCTGACCGCGGCGACCCTCGGCTACCTCGCCCTGGCCAATGTGGTGCTCGCCGTGTTCAACCTGGTGCCCGCCGCACCGCTCGACGGCGGGCGGGTGCTGCGCGCGCTGCTGTGGTGGCGCAGCGGCGACCGGTACCGGGCCGCCCTCTCCGCGGCGCGCGCCGGGCGTGCCTTCGGCATCCTGCTCATCGCCCTCGGCATCGTCCAGGTGCTGCTCCTGCGTGGCTTCGGTGGCCTGTGGCTCGCGTTGATCGGCTGGTTCCTCGTCCACGCCGCCTCCGCCGAAGAAAACCACGTGCGGATCGGGCAGCGGCTGCGCGGGATCCGCGTCCGGGACGTCATGGCCACCTCCCCGGTCACCGCGCGCCCCGACGAGACCGTGGCCACCTTCATCGACGAAGTCGTGCTGCGCCGGCCGTACTCGACCTATCCGCTCGTGGATCCAGAAGGCCGGCTCACCGGGCTCGTCACCCTCAACCGCATCCGGGCGCTCCCCGCCGAGCGGCGCGCCGTGACCCGGCTGTCGGATATCGCCTGCCCGGCCCCGGACGTGCCCACCGCGGCCCCGGACGACGACGTCGCGGACCTCCTGGCGGAACTCGACGGGTGCACCGACGGTCGGGCGATCGCTGTCGACCAGGAGCGGCGGGTGGTCGGCATCATCTCCCCCCGGGACATCGCCCGCCTCGCCACCGCCGCTGAGCTGCGCGACCCCGAGGCGTACACCCTGCAAGGGGCGGACCTCACGACGCGGGTGTGAGTGACCGGGACGCTCGCTGTGTGTGACCGGGGCCAGCGGGAAGCGCTGGCCCCGTCAGAGAGCGTCAACGGGAGAGAGGGCTACAGACGGACACCGACGACCACTGCGTCGAGCGCGTCTTGGGTGCCCTCATCCGTAGTGACGGGACGGCGGACCGTCTCCGCCCGGGTGATCTTCAGGTCTGACAGCGCGGAGGCGATCCACTCGGGGGAGTGGAGAAGCGCCGGATCCTGCGGGCCACCCACCCCGTCGGTCAGGTTGGCCGGATCGTGCCCCACCACGAGGAGGGTGCCGCCTGGCGCCACCGCGGCGGCGGCGTTGGCCAACACCCGAGCTTGATCCTTCGCGGGCAGGTGGAGGTAGATGACCAGGACGGCGTCGTACGTGAGGACAGGAGGCCGATAGCCGCGGAGATCCGCGATGATCCACTCCACGGTCGTCCCGCGTTCCGCCGCGAGCCGCTGGCCACGCTCGATCGCAACACGTGAGAAATCCACCGCGGTTACCATCCAGCCACGCGCGGCCAGCCAGACCGCGTTGCGCCCTTCCCCAGCGGCGAGATCCAACGCCCGTCCCGGAGGTAGGTCAGCCAACTCCTCGGCCACATACCGATTGGGCTCACTGTTCCACAACAGCCCTGCAGTCGAGGCGTACCTGGCATCCCACGCGCTGCTATCCATGCGCCCCATCCTCTCGCGTGGGCCTGCCCTGCGGTGCTGATCTCTGCCGAATCCGGCATCACCCTCCCGTACGAGGCGCCACGTGACCCGAAGGAGGGAGACCGTCGGTCACCGCGGGGTTACCCCACGCGGGAGCTACTCGGCGTCCGGTTCCGGTGGCAAGTCCCGCACCACCGCCACCGGGCAGGCGCTGTGGTGGAGTAGCTGTTGGCTCACCGAGCCCAGCAGCAGCCCGCGGAACCCACCACGGCCCCGGGACCCCACGACGACGAGCTGCGCGTCTCGGCTCGCCTCCACCAAGGCGCGACCCGGTCGGTCGGCGAACACGTCCACCGTCACCTCGACCTCCGGGAACGCCTGCCGCCCCTCGGCGAGCATCTCCTCGACTTCCGCCCGCTTGGCCGCGGCGATGCTGTCCGGGTCGTAGGTGGCCGGCGTCCACTCCGGGGGCGGTGGGGTCCAGGTGCGGATCACCCGCAGCCGGCCGCCGCGCACGGTGGCCTGGTGAAAGGCGTACCGCAGGGCGAGCGCGGAACCGGGTGAGCCATCGACCCCCACGAGCACGGGCTTGCGGAAAATGGCCGGCCCTGTCTCGCCTCGGACCACCACCACTGGGCAGCGCGCGTGCGCGGAGACTGCGACGCCCGTTGAGCCGAGCAGCAAGTTTGCGAAGCCGCCATGACCCCGGTTGCCGAGCACGACCAGGGCGGCGGTGCGCGATTGATCGGTGAGGACAGCGGCGGACGGGCCATCCACCAAGACCCCGGTAACGTCGAGATCCGGATGGGTGTCTCGGGCCTGGCGGGCCGCGTCCACGACCATGGCTTCCGCTTGGCGGCGCGTCTCCGCGTCCGGCCACGCCACGCTGGGGGCCATCGGGGTGGCCATGCCGAACCATTCGAAGGCGTACACCAGGCGCACCGGCAGCCGGTTCCGGTCAGCCTCGTCCAGCGCCCAGGCGAGCGCGGCCTCGGCGGGCTCGGAACCGTCATATCCCACGACGATCGGTCGAGTGGCCATCGATACCTCCTTAACGACCGGACGGCGTCGGGAGGTGCGCGTCCGGCGTACCTTCCGAGCCGAGCACCCGAGCGTGCCGTCTAGCAGCTCATGAGCTCAGCCAACGGAGCTATCGGCTGCGGAAACAGGGTCGGAAGGCCCTACTTCAGTGGACGCCGGTCCTCCGGGGTTTCCGCCTTTCGTCACTGATGAGCGACCGGCCGGGCTCGATAGCGTGACAACCGCCCTGGTCGGTGATGGATGCGTCGGCGATGCGGCCGACCGGGGCGACTCCTGGGAAGTGGCACTCGGTGCGGTGATCTGATCATGCGGGAATCGTGAGGAGGAGTCCGATGTTATGAATTGACATTCTTGATTGTGTGGTGAGGCGCGGCTAACTTTTCCGAAAAGATCTCGGAAAGTCTGGATGGATCCGGTTGTCGTCGCGGCATCCCCTGCCCGCCGCTACTGCCGGACCGTCCCGCTCGCGGCGCCTCACCTCCCGCTTGTTCGTCGTCAGTGCGCCTGGATGTGTCCACAGTGGTCGCACTGATGCGACGTTGGCCGCTGGGGGAGGCGCGAGCGAGCGCTTGTCGGCCTCACTGGGCCGAGAGCCGCGCCTCAAGGAGGACACGTGAGGATCGTCGACGCTCGGGTCATCGTCACCTGTCCCGGCCGCAACTTCGTCACCCTGAAGATCATCACTGATGAGGGGGTGACGGGAGTCGGTGACGCCACGCTGAACGGCAGGGAACTCGCTGTCGCCGCGTACCTGCGGGACCACGTGGTACCGCTGCTCATCGGGCGGGACCCGGCGCGCATCGAAGACACCTGGCAGTACCTGTACAAAGGGGCCTACTGGCGACGCGGGCCGGTCACGATGTCCGCGATCGCCGCGGTGGATACCGCCTTGTGGGACATCAAGGGCAAAGTCGCCGGACTGCCGGTCTACCAGTTGCTGGGTGGTCGCTCCCGGGAGGGAGTGACGGTATACGGCCACGCCAACGGCGAAACCATCGACGATGTCCTCAGCGCCGTCGCCCGCTTCGTCGAGCGGGGATACCGGGCGGTGCGGGTGCAGGTCGGTATCCCGGGTCTCGAGAAGGTGTATGGCGTCACCCACGGGCAGTCGATGTCGTACGAGCCGGCCGACGCGGCGATCCCCACGGAGACCGTGTGGTCCACTGAGCGGTACCTCGCGTTCGTACCGGCGGTCTTCGCCAAGCTCCGCGAGGAGTTCGGCCCCACGCTGCGCCTGCTGCACGACGTCCACCACCGCCTCACCCCGATCGAGGCGGCACGGCTCGGGAAGGAGCTGGAACCCTACCACCTGACGTGGATGGAGGACCCGGTGCCGGCGGAGCTGCAAGAGGGGTTCCGGCTGATCCGGCAGCACACCACCACGCCGATCGCGGTCGGCGAGGTCTTCAACACCATTTGGGACTGCCACCAGCTCATCACCGAGCAGCTCATCGACTACATCCGCACTACGGTGGTCCACGCGGGCGGAATCACCCACCTGCGGCGGATCTTCGACCTCGCGTCCCTGTACCACGTCCGTAGCGGGTCGCATGGCGCGACCGACCTATCGCCGGTGTGCTTGGCGGCCGCCCTGCATCTGGACATCAGCATTCCGAACTTCGGGCTGCAGGAGTACATGCCGCACACCGACGAGACGAACGCGGTCTTTCCGCATAGCTACTGGTTCGAAGACGGATATCTGCACCCATCGGAAGAACCCGGCCTGGGTGTAGACATCGACGAGGAGCTGGCGGCGAAATATCCGTATCGGCCGGCGTCACTGCCGGTCAACCGCCTTGAGGACGGCACCCTGCACAGCTGGTGACGCAGAGCGGGTGTACGTCCGAACGTCCCCCGGTGACGGAGGAGCGGCTTATCCGAAACCGAGGGAACGGGAGGTGCGCGGCGCGAGATTGACGCGGGCCGGCGCCGCGCACCTCCCCACGCCAGCGCCGTCCTGCATCGTGATACGCCGGCTTTGCCCGCGCTCCCTAGTATTGGCTCCAGATTCCGACGCATGCGATGGGTGCAATGGTGAACAGCGCCCATACCGAACTCGACGCGAAGGAGAAGCTCGCCAATGTCGGGTGGTGCTGGGCGTACCTTGACGTATTTCACATGATTGTCGCTGGCTGGAAAGGCCAGGTCATACGCGCTCTTGGAAATTCTCCGTCGCTGAACACTTGCGATCCGCGTCGCTGACCGCACGCGAAATCGCCGAGCGAGAATCGACAGACGCGGTCGCGATGTATCGCCTGCTGCGCGCCGCTGCGGCGATGGGAGTCGTGAGATACGACTCCGAGACTGAGCGATTCTCCAGCACCGAGCTGCTGCAAGTGCTGCACCCCGAATCACCCCACACGTTAAAGCACTTTGCGCAGGCCTCATCGGGGCCCGCGTTCTGGAAGACGGTGTTGTTCCTCCCCGAAACAGTCGCGCGCGGGCACAACTTTGTCACGGCGGCCCTCGGTGGCGAACTGTTCGCCTATTTCGCCCAGCATCAGGACGGAGCGCTCCTCTTCAGCACGGGGATGGCGGAAATCTCCAAGCCCGCTATTGAAGAGGCGGTCGCCGCGATCGAGGTTGGTGACGCCCGGGTCGCGGTCGATGTCGGCGGAGGAACCGGTGCGTTCCTCTGTGGAGTGCTGCACCGTCATCCACAACTCACCGGGGTGGTGCTGGATCTTCCCACGTCGTACCCGGGGCCGCCGCGGAGGCTGCCCGGCAAGGCTTAAGTGACCGGGTCACGACGACCGCGGGCGATTTCTTCACCTCAGTGCCGGCCGGCGACATCTTCTTGCTCAAACACGTCCTGCATGACTGGGACGACGACGCGTGCGTGAAGCTTCTGTCGAACATGCGGGCTGCTATGAATCCCGGGGGACGGATTTTCGTCGTCGAGATGGTGCGGTCGGACGACGAGTCCTCCGTCATCACGGCCATGATGGATATGGCCATGCTCACCTCGACGCATGCCCGAGAACGGGAGCTCAAGGAATACCAGGGGCTTCTTGAAGCCGCCAAACTTCAGGTACCTCAGGTGACGCGAATCCACCCGCCCTACGCGGTGATCGAGGCTCAGGCGGCGTGACGATCGGCGGATATGACGGCTAACCCCCGGTATGGATAGACAAGCGCCGCTCTCACGCGGTGGTGAAGGCCGGTCGGGTGAGGGCGGTTGCGCCTTCCCCGCCTGCGCGCGGGGAGCACTCCTCGGCGTATGTTGCAGGCGCTGCCTGGTGGGGTGTCACCCCCGCATGCGCGGGGAACACCCATATGGGCACCGGTCGGCGCTGCGCGGCTACGGATCACCCCCGCATGCGCGGGGAACACGGCATATGCGCCCCGACGTGCGCGTGCCAGCAGGGATCACCCCCGCATGCGCGGGGAACACAGGCCGGTGCGGGCTGCTGGCCGCTGGTGTGGCGGCTCACCCCCGCATGCGCGGGGAACACGCTCCAGCAAGAGCAGCGGTCGACGCGCTGGTGGGATCACCCCCGCATGCGCGGGGAACACATCCGTCAGTACCCGGAGGCCAACCCCGTCGCGGGATCACCCCCGCATGCGCGGGGAACACGGCCGCGCTCTACACCGCTGCGGCCGCGCCGGTGGATCACCCCCGCATGCGCGGGGAACACCGGCCGGCGTCGATTGCCGCCTGCCGCAGCAACGGATCACCCCCGCATGCGCGGGGAACACACGACCCGCTCGTCGTCGGTCAGCTGCCACTCGGGATCACCCCCGCATGCGCGGGGAACACACGACCCGCTCGTCGTCGGTCAGCTGCCACTCGGGATCACCCCCGCATGCGCGGGGAACACCGCTCGACTCCTATACCCGCTCCGTCG
>DATCMA010000033.1:0-27056 GCA_036563645.1 Micromonospora sp. | reverse complement strand
CTGGTTGGACGTGGTCGCGGTCGTCTCGGTGGACCGTGGTGCCTTGTTGTTTCCAGTATTCGACGAGGCGGGGTATGACCTCATCGACGGGCCATTCACGCGAATAGTCAATTTTGTAGTGAATTTCTACAGTTTCTTTACCATATAACCCGCGGAAGATATCTTCGCATGGCACTCCGCCGTTCCATGACCGTATAAGTGTGGCTCCGGGTGGGAGTCGGGCGAAGGCGTCGTGGATGAGTTTTTCGATGCGTGCTTCAGCCTCCGCCGTGGTCATGGTGGGCTGCATGTAGGAGTCATCCCCACAGCCCGCGATGAGCGCGGCACCGATGACTATCGCCGCGCCGGCTATCCATCGGCCCATTCTTCGGTTGATTGTCACTTAGCTATCTCCACTTTCGAGCCCTGGTTTGTGGCGATGTTTGCAATATTTTTCCGGGCTTTGTTGCCGTCATCCCAATAGCTGGAGTGAGCCTTCAATTCGTTATTTGGGCCCGGATCGCTCGTGAACACCTGCGCGCCGAAGTCATCGTCGACGGGGTGGTTTCCATGAATGAATTCCGGCACCCGCCTGATGACGTCGTTTTCGGCGGTGGTCGCCCACACCTGGCTCGGCGGTACGCCTTTGAGATCGGATGCCTTGTCGGCGTCGACGCCAGGGGACCCGACAAAGATGAGGGCGTCGGCGTCGATCCCCTTCTGCGTCGCGGTGTGGCCGATCACCGTAGACCCGTAACTGTGGCCGAGCACCGTGTTGAACGACTGCTCTCCGTTGTGCGTCGCGCGCAGCCCAGTCTGGAATCGGCTCAACGGATCGACGGCCGCGTCGGCGTACTTGTCAAACCCCGCGTCGCGGATGGGATTGTCTGGCGCATCGTACCCGAGCCAGAGGACGACCGCCGTTTGCTCTTTAGAATCAGCACCTTTTGCGTCCTCAAACATTGCGTCGATCCGTTTGATATCGCCGCGTGATTTGGCTAGCTCAGAGCCGGTGCCGGGCACGTAGGTGAGGACGTTGTCCGACTCATCCGGGTTGCCGACGGAGAGGATCACCTTGCCGTCACCCTTGGTGGACAAGCCAATGAGGTAGGCCCGCGGCAGGCTGGAGTCGTTGAGGCGCTTTTCGATCTGCTGGAGACCGGAGAGTTTGCTGGAGATGTCGGCGCGTTCGGCATTGAGGCGGTCGATCTCCGCGAGCGCCGCGCCGAGCGGGTTCGGCTCGTTCGGGTACAGCTCGCGGCCGCGCCCTTGATCGATCATGGAGCGAATGTACGCCAAGCGATCGTCGATCTCCTTGAGCCGCCCAGACAGCCGGTCCTTTTCCTGGTCCAGCAGGATCCGGTTGGCAATGTCCCGATATTCGATCGGCACGCCGTCGAGATTGCCGATGAGCTCGGGGTAGTTGGTGACCAGGTACCGGCGTTGTTCCGGAGTGAGCTTGTCCCACCACTCCTTGACCTTGCGCGGATCGGTGCCGATGGGAGGAATGGAGGACCGATCCACCCGACCCTTCGACCCACCGGACGTCGCCTCGGCGTGTTCGTTGATCCGACTCGCGGTCTGCGCGTCCAACTCGGCGGCTTCTTTGATCAGATTGTCGCGCCGCCAAACTAGGGAGGACATCGACCGGGCGGTCCACTCATTCGAGTGGCCCGGATCGATTTCCATTGACCCATCCGAGTGGATGGTGATGTGGAGATCGCTGCCGTCTTTGATGAGTTGGCGCGCTTTCGCTTGCAGCTCGGCGAGGTCGGCGGCGTGCTGGCTGAGCGCCTGCGCGATCCCGGTGATTGGTACGAACGCCGACTCAACATCTCGCCGCAGCTTGTCGCAGTGCTTCTCCGCCGCGGCGCCGGCTTCGCCGTCCCACACCTCCGAGATCTTCTTGACGGCTGGCCGGAGGCCGTCGGCCCGATCGTCCAACATCCTCGCCAACCGGTCCCAGGCGTTGGCTGCCTGCCGGTAAACCTCGGGATCCACGTCGAGGAGCATTTGGAAGGTGATGCCTGTCACCGTGCACCTCCTACGCGACGATGCCGGGCAGCGGACCGTTCATCCGTGTCGCGGTAGTTCGTTGCGGCCGTCGACAGGTTGCTGCCAGCCTTGGTGATCCGGGACGACAAGCTGCGAAGGGCGTCTGTCCACGCCTGACTGGCGTTGGCCAGCGCTTCCGTCGTCGCCCACCCTTTGGGTGCCTTCTCGGGGGAGAGTTGGTCGTCGACCTCGTTGAGGTTGTGCTCCAACTGCTCGCCTTCGTGGGTCACCGTTTTCGCCAAGGACTTCAGCTCGTTGAGGTTGACCTTCAGGGGTCGATCCACGGACGACCTCTTTCGTTCGATAGACCGACAGATCACGAGCGTTGATGATCAGCGCGACTGTATCAATACGCGGCAATGCATGGGGGTGCACAAGATCGGCCAATGTAACAAAACGTGTATACTATGGACAAACGTCGTTTAGCTTGATTAAGGAGACGTAATCCAGGCCTGCAATTCGGCCTATCCGCAATGGGTAACTCACCGTATGCGCAGAGGCATCGGTGGGTGACGGTAAGGACGGCTACTCGACATTCCAGCTAACGGCGGCCGTACGACGGATATCGCCATGACCGGCGATTCGAGCCGCCGGCTGCGACCCCCGGGACCCTGGGCCGCGGGAGTCCCCGCCAGTGGCCTGCCGATGGGCGGCTTGCCGATTCCCCAGAGAGGAGCCCCGGTGCTGGCCCATGATCGGGGTAGGACGGCCGGGAAAGGGGGGGACAGCGTGAAGAACTACGTCGAGGGGTGGAGCGATCTGCAGCGAGGGCTCTACGACGAGGCGTATGACCTCGGGCTGTCCTGGTCGACCGACCCGGGAACCTCGCCTGACGAGATTCAGGAGCTGCTGCGCCTCGGGGACGCGGTCCAGTCCGGTGAGCTGGCCGGCACGGAGCTGGACTTCGGCCCGCTGGTCGACGGGGTGGCCGAGGCGACCGGGATGGACGTGACCACCGTGCCGGCTGACTACACCGACCCGGGGTTTCGGGGGTTCGTCGACGGCGCCCGCGATGGGGCGTCCGACGACGTGTACGGCGTCTAGCGCGGCGGGCTCGCCCGATCCAGCGGTGAGTCGGGCGAGGTAGGGCTAGCCGCGAGAGCACGGAGGGGCGGCGGTGCCAGCAGAGGCGGACGGCAGCCGGTCAACGCAGCAGCGGACAGCGACACCGCCGCCGCCCACCGGGTGGCGCCGGCTCCGGTGGTTGGGGCCAGGCTTCCTGTGGATGGTGTCCGCGATTGGCTCGGGTGAGCTGTTGTTCACCCCCAGGATCGGATCGCGGTACGGCTACGCGCTCCTCTGGGCGCTACTCGCCGCGGTCATCCTCAAGTGGTTCATCAACCGGGAAATTGGTCGCTACACCGTCTGCACGGGGGCGCACATCCTCGCCGGGCTCGCCAGGGTGCCGGGGCCGCGCGGCTGGGCGGTGTGGTTGATCCTCGTGCCGCAGGCGCTGGTCGCCGTCTCGATGATCGCGGGCTTGGCGGCCTCGTCCGCGACGGCACTCGCGGTGCTGCTGCCCGGCCCGGTCAAGCTCTGGACGGTGGCGGCGATCGGGCTGTCGTTCGTCGTCGCGCTTCGCGGGCGGTACGCCACGGTCGAGCGTGCGGCGACCGTGCTCGCGCTCCTCCTCGCGATCGCCGCCACGGTCGCCGCCGTCACGGTGCTGGGTTCTCCCGGAGAGGTAGCGGCGGGGCTGGTACCGCGGCTGCCACCACAGGTCGACGTCGGTGAGGTGCTCGCCTGGCTCGGATTTGCCCTCTCTGGCGCCGCGGGCATGATGTGGTACTCGTACTGGCTGTGCGCCAAGCGGTACGGCGTCGCCGGTGTCGCGGAGCGCGTCGACCCGGGAAGCCTCTCCGCGGACGACCGGACGCGGCTGCGCGGGTGGATTCGACAGCTCACCCTCGACAATTCGGTGGCGGTCGTGGGATCCGCCGTGATCCTGTTGGCGTTCCTCGTCCTCGGGGCGCAACTGCTGCGGCCGGAACGCCTCGTGCCGGAAGAGGACCGCGTCGCCCACGTCTTAGGTGAGCTGCTCGGCAAGGTCTGGGGCGGCGTCGGCTTCTGGGTGATGGTCGGCGGAGTGCTCATCGCCTTCTGGAGCAGCGTGCTGACTAGTCAGGACGGCTACGCCCGGCTGTTCACCGCCGGTACTCCGCTGCTCGCGCGGCGCGCGACGCGCCGGTGGCGGGACCATCGATCTCTGCGCCGGACGTACCTCATCGTGCTGCTGACTGTCGTCCCGCTCGCGCTCTACCTCGCCACCGGAAAGCCGGTGGCGTTGCTCGCCGTCGCCGGCGCGATCGAGGCCACCCAGTTGCCGATCTTGGCGGGCGTCACCATCTTCCTCAATCGCCGAGAACTGCCGTCCGGACTGCGCCCGACGATCACGGAGTCGATCGGCACCGTCACGGCCGCAGTGTTCTTCGCCGCCTTCGCGGTCGTCTACGTGGTGCGCCCGCTGGTCGGCTGACCTCGCCTCCGACGGCTTGGTGTCAAGGATCGCGCCGCGAGGCTCTCATCATCGGCCTTCCCCGGCCGATTACGAGAGCGTGGAGCCGCGACCGGAACCGCCTGCGACGCAGCTCGTCCACGTCGGGCGGCAGCCGATCTGGACCATAGATCGGGAGCTCATCGGGTACGAGCTGCTGTTCCGCAGTGGCCAGACCATGGCCGCCGATGAGGATGGGGCGTACGCCACCGGCCAGGTCATCGTCAGGGCGTTCACCGAGTTCGGCGTGGGGGAACTCGTCGGCGACCGGCGGTGCTTCATCAACACCACGCGCAGCTTCCTCGTCGGTGAGCTGCCGCTTCCGTTCGGCCCCGAGCAGGTGGTGCTCGAGGTCCTGGAGATGATCGACGTCGACGATGACGTCGTCAATGGCGTCGCGGCGCTCGTCGAACGCGGGTACGAGATCGCGTTAGACGACTTCGTCTGGGGATCGGGACACGAGCGGCTGCTCGACCTCGCCACGTACGTCAAGCTCGACTTGACGACGACGGACCGGGACACCTTGCGTGCGATCGCTCGGCACTGCGCCGCGTATCCGAATGTGCGCTTGCTGGCAGAGAAGGTCGAGACCGAGGACGACCTCGTGTTCGCTCGACAGCTCGGCTGTCAGTACCTCCAGGGATTCCTGCTCGGCCGCCCGCAGGTCTTGTCAGTGCACACGCTGTCGCCCTCCCGCCTGGGGCGAGTCCAGCTCATGGCCGCGCTGCTCCGGCCGGACGTGGAGATCTCTGAGGTCGTCTCCCTGGTCACCCGAGACCCCGCGCTGTCGCTTCGGCTGCTCCAGGTGACGAACTCCGTCGCCGCCGGACTGCGGTATCGGGTCTCGTCGGTGCACGAGGCGGTGATGCTGCTGGGCTTGGCGCAAATTCGCCAGTGGGTGTCGCTGATGGCGCTCAGCGACCTCGTGGACGCCGACGAGGCACAGATCGCCCACGCGGTGACGCGGGCTCGCATGTGTCAGATCGTCGCCGAGCAAACTGGCCTCCGTGGCGATCAGGCTTTCACCGTCGGCATGCTCGACCGGGTCGCGGAGTTGCTGGGGACGACGCCGGCGCGGCTGGCCGAGCAGCTGCCGTTGGTGCCCGAAGTCGTCGACGCGTTGGTGTGCCATGCCGGGCCGCTGGGCAATGTCTTAAAAATCGTCCGTGCGTACGAGGCCGGAAATCCCGGGCTGATCGTCGCTGCTGGGGTGGATCCGGAACGGATGACGCGAAACTTCTTGTCGGCGATTGGGTGGTCGACCCGGACCATGGCGAAGCTGGCGGCGACCGGCGTTCGGCACAGCTAGGACGCGGAAGAGCAGCACGTCCCGCTGGTTAGCACGATCACACTCCTCCCTCGAGGGCACGGGAGTCTCGCTCGTCACCCGGTGCTGAGGAAGCCACGCTGACCCGGGCAGCACCGTGACATCGCCAACCGTCGCGCCACGTTGCGGGACGGGGATTCACAGTCATCAGCCCGACCTGTAATATCGACCGGCGATTGCGCGTTCTAATGTGCGTTTTGGCTAGCTGTGTTTGTTTCCCCCCCCCACCGCAGCGGAGCGAAAAACCCTATGGCTGCTCGTGTCCGTCCCATTCGGCGTCAGCTCCTGACTTTGGTGATGATTCCCCTGATCTCCTTGCTGGTGCTCTGGGGATTCGCCGCCTACCTCACCGTGGGTGACGGCTATCGCCTCTATAACCAGGGAAAACTCATCACCGAGCTCGCGGCGCCGTCGGAAGAGATACTCAGTGCAATCCAGATCGAGCGGCGCGAGTCAATGGTCTTCCTGGGTGACCCGTCGCCCCAGAACCGGGCCACGTTGGTACGCAGCCGTACCGAGGTTGACCAAAAGATCGATGTGTATCGGGACACATTGGCCAGACGAGACCTTCAGCGGATCGCACCGGACCGCGTGATGGAGCTGGCCCGGTCCGTGTTGCGGGCGTTCGACGACCTGCCCGCCATTCGCTCCGAAGTAGACGGACGGAGCATCAGCGGACGCCGGCTGATGGACGCCTTCACCGAGATTGTCGATCCCATCACCCCGTTCTACGCGGCGGTCTCCACCTTCCCTGACGACGCGGTCGCCGCGGAAGGTCGAGCCTTGCAGCGGCTCGCGCACGCGCGCGAGTTCCGGGCGCGAGTGGACGCGATCCTCGCGGGCGCGATCGCCGCCGGGGGGTTCACCGAGGAAACGTATGTGCAGTTCGTGCAAGCGGTCGGGGTGATGCGCGCCGAATATCACGAGACATACGTCCAGATGACTGATCTGTACCGGCGCGAGGTCGACAAGTTCTTCTCCCAGGATCTCTATGTGACCCTGACGCGGATCGAGGATCGGGTGATCGCGACTCGCGGCCAAGGGAGCATCCCCATCGATGCTGAGCGGTGGCGCGAGTACAATACGACGGCTTTGGCGCAGCTCTCCGAATTTCAGCTCGATCTCGCCGTATACATCGATAAGCATGCAAAACCGCCGGCGTATCGGATTTTCGCGCGCATCCTGGTGACCGGCCTGATCGGTGTGATTGCCGTGGCCGCCACGATCCTGGTGTCGCTGCGGATTGCCGCCCGGCTGGCCGATCGCCTGCGGGACCTCGCTCAGTCGGCCCACACGCTCGCCGATGAGCAGCTTCCGTCGGTGGTGGAGCGGCTGCGTCGCGGTGAAAAGGTCGATGTGGACGCCGAGGCACCCGACATCGCGGGGAGCTCGTCCACCGACGAGATCGGAGAGGTGGGGCGCGCGTTCAACGCCGTCCGGCGTACGGCGATTGCGGCCGCGGTCGAGCAGGCGCAGCTGCGCGCCGGTATCTCGAACGTCTTCCTCAACATCGCGCGGCGCAGCCAGACCCTGGTCCGCAGCCAGCTCGCGCGCCTCGACGTCATGGAGCGCAAGACGGTCAACCCCGACGAGCTGGCAGACCTCTTCGCGATCGACCACCTCGCGACGCGGATGCGGCGGTACGCGGAGAACCTCGTCATCCTCGGCGGCGGGCGCCCAGGGCGTACCTGGGGCCGCCCGGTATCCATGCAGGAAGTGCTCCGCGGCGCCGCGTCCGAGGCGGAGCACTACGAGCGGGTGCGGGTGCAGCCGATTACGCCGGTCGTCCTCGACGGGGCCGTCGTGTCGGACGTCATTCACCTGGTGGCGGAGCTCATCGACAACGCCACGTCGTTCTCACCGCCGCACACGACGGTCCAGGTCTCCGGGCAGATGGTTCCCCATGGCTTCGTCGTCGAGATCGATGACCGGGGCCTGGGGATGAGCGAGCAGGACCTCGCGGCGGCCAACAAGTGGCTGGCCGACCCGCCTGAGTTCACCGTCCTCGCCCTCAGCGATACCCCGCGGCTCGGCATGTTCGTGGTGGCGCGAATCGCGGCGCGGCACGGCATCAAGGTGTCCCTCCGTCGCTCGCCGTACGGCGGTATCACCGCGATCGTGCTGATCCCCTCCCACCTGGTCGCCGAGGCGGGCGCGGAGCACCGCCTCAACCGTGGGCAGGCGGGATCCGCATCGGACCGGGCCGGCAGCGCGGACACGGAGTCTTCCGACGAGGCGCCTGAGCGCGTGCCGGTCGGGGCGGGGGTGCGCGCCGCCGTCACCGGTGGGGAGCGGTCGGCGCTTGAGGGGGACACTCTCGCCGTTCCGGTCTACCGCCGACCGGGCGGCGCGGCACCCGCGCCGTCGTCGACGCCTGCGTCGCAGCCCGCGCAGTCGTCACCGGCACCGGCTCACGACGGGCACGACGACGACGCGACGGCTCAGCTTCCCGCGGCGCAGTCCACGACAGCCCCACCGACACACCAGCCCGGACAGCACGAGTCGACGTCGGATGGTGGCAAAGAGCCGCCCCGCCGGACCCACCTCGGTCTTCCCGTCCGGGTACGACAGGCTCGGCTCGCTCCCGGGCTGCGCAATTCGCCCGGTCCGCGGCCGGCCGTGAGCACCGAACCACCGGCGCGGTCGCCGGAGGAGGTGCGGCGAATGATGAGCGCTTACCAGCGCGGAACGCTTCGGGGTCGGAGCCAAAGCCCCGACACGATTAGCGTACTGTCCACACCGGACACCTCGCGCCCGGCGGCGTCCGGGCCTGCCGACGAGGAGAGCTGATGATCGAGCGTACGAACGCGGTAGGCGACCTGAACTGGCTGCTTGAGGACTTGGTCCAGCGTGTGGCCGACATTCGACACGCTGTCTTGCTGTCCGCCGACGGCCTGCTCATCGCCTCATCCTCAGGCATTGAGCGCGAGGACGCCGAACACCTCGCCGCCGTAGCCTCAGGTTTCCAGAGCCTCGCGCGCGGTGCCGGTCGGCACTTCCAGGGAGGCTCGGTACGGCAGACCGTGGTGGAGCTGGATACTGGTTTTCTCTTCGTAACCGCCGCTGGTTATGGCGCGAGCTTGGCCATCGTCGCGGCGCCCAACTGTGACGTGGGTCTGGTCGCGTTCGAGATGAACCTGCTCATTCAGCGCGTCGGAAAGAGCCTGGCGACGGTGGCCCGATCGCCCTTGAATCCCGCGCCGATACCCACTGCGGATCCCCTCTTCCAGCAGCAGGGGCAGCAGTGACCGGTGAGGCGATCCGGAGGCTGCGATGACCCGACCGTGGCACGGGGATGATGGTCCGGACGAGGCGTTGGTTCGCCCTTATGCGATGACGCATGGGCGTACCCGTTCGTCATCGGATTTCGACCTGATCACCCTAGTGGTCGCGGCTCGACCACCGCGTCCCGAGGAGACGTGGGAGCCCGAGCACCTCTTGATTCTGGAGTTGGCACGGCATCCAATCTCCGTGGCTGAGCTCGCCGCTCGCGCCAACCTCCCCGCTGGCGTGGTGCGCGTGCTCCTGGACGACTTGCGCAGTCGCGGCGCGCTCATGGTGCGTGCCACCACACATCAACAGCAGTCCACACCCAGTCTGACGATTCTGAAGGCGGTGGCTGATGGCCTACGCGCACTCTGACGGCAGTGTTGCCGCGGGCCCGGCGGCGCAGGCCATGCCGATGGCGGTCAAGATCCTTATTGCGGGTGGCTTCGGCGTCGGCAAGACGACGATGGTCGGCTCGGTCAGCGAGGTCGAGCCGCTGCGCACCGAGGAGCTGATTACGGCCGAGAGCATCGGCGTCGACGACCTCTCCGGCGTGGAGAACAAGAACACGACGACCGTGGCGCTGGACTTCGGCCGTATCACGCTGAGCGAAAACCTCATCCTGTACCTGTTTGGTACGCCGGGGCAGGATCGGTTCTGGTTTGTCTGGGACGAGTTGGCGCTCGGGGCGCTCGGCGCGGTTGTGCTCGTCGACACTCGCCGACTCGAGGACAGCTTTCCGTCTATTGACTATTTCGAAAAGCGGGGCATGCCGTTTATCGTCGCGGTCAACTGCTTCGACGGTGCCCGGATATACGACCCCAAGGATATCCGAATCGCTCTTGACCTCGATGACGATGTGGTGGTAATGCTGTGCGACGCGCGCGACCGGGAGTCCACCAAGCAGGTGCTCATTACCTTTGTGGAGGACTTGATTCGCCGGCTGCACCACAATCCACCGCCGGCGTGGTCTTCCCATAGTCCTATATAGACGATACTGTTAGTGTATGTCTGTCGATCCCTCTGTAGCGCCGAATGTTGCCACCCCTCCGACTGTCGAGTTTGACCACTACAGTCCCGAGTTTCGGGACAATTGGCGCGCGATCGTCGACGACAACCTGTCGAGGTGCCCCGTAGCGTACTCCACGACCTACGGGGGATTCTGGCTAGTTTCCGACTACGCCAGCGTGAGCCGGGTCATTCGGGACGATGCGACGTTTACCTCCACCCACAACATGGAGGACCCGAATGACCCTCGGCAGGGGATCGTCATTCCGCCGAACCCCATGCACCAGGTGCCCATGGAGTTCGACCCACCTCTCTACAACCAATACCGGCGGATGCTCAATCCCCACTTCTCGCCGACGGCGGCGCGGGAACTGGAGCCATTCGTTCGGCAGGCCACGCACGCCATGCTCGACAAGGTCTGCGCTACTGGGCGGATGGACTTCGTACTCGATTTGGGCAATCCGGTGCCGGCTCTGGCGACGATGAAGCTGGTCGGACTCCCGCTTGACGACTGGGAGAAGTACGCCGAGCCGATGCACGGAATCGTCTCCCACCCGGCCGGGAGCCCGGAATACCGCCGCTGTATGGCCACGCTCCAGGAGCTCGGCGGCGTCATTGGGGAGATGGTGCCCCGGTTGCGCAACGAGGAGGAGGCCGACGGGCTACTCGGCGCCCTCACCCGCGCCACGATCAACGGGAAGCCGCTGCCGGATGAGGAGATCGTGCTCATCGTCCTGCTCGTCATGCAGGGCGGGGTGGACACCACCACGGCGTTGCTCGCGAACACGCTCGACTGGCTCGGTGACCACCCCGACTACCGGCAGCGGCTGATCGACAACCCGGAGCTGATGGAGTCCGCGACCGAGGAGTTCCTCCGGTACTTCACGCCCGTACCGGCCCTGGCGCGCACCGCCACCAAGGACGTGGTGCTCGGCGGGCAACAGATCCGGGCAGGGGATCGGGTCCTCATGTGCTTCTCGGCCGCGAACCGCGATCCGGAGGTCTTCGACAACCCTGACGAGGTCCGGCTCGACCGGTTCCCCAACCCACACACGAGTTTCGGTCTTGGCATCCACCGCTGCTTGGGGTCGAACTACGCGCGGTCGTGGTTCCGAATCATGTTGAGCGCGGTGTTGGAGCGCATGCCGGACTACACCATCGACCGCAGCGGCGCTCGCCGGAACGAGTCGATCGGCATCGTCAACGGTTTCGTCACATTGCCGGCCACGTTCACGCCCAGCGAGCCGCGGGGCGTCGAGGTGCCACGGTAGGGGAGGCCGGGATGCGGGTGACTGTGGATCGCGCCAAGTGTCACGGGCACGTTCGCTGCAACGCGATCGCCCCCGAGATCTATCGGCTCAACGAGGAGGGCTACGCGGTCGCCGACGGTACGGAAGTTCCGCCGGAGTACGAGGACGCTGCCGAACGCGCCGCGCTCGCCTGCCCGGAGAACGCCATCATCGTCGAACGCTAACCGGAAGACTATCGGACCATCCTCTGTGATGGGTCTACAGTGGTCAGTGGGGTGGTCCACGATGAACGGGTGGCCCGGGGTCGCCACCGCGGCCCCGGGCCACTGACTGTCTCTCGTCAGCGCATGCCTAGATCAGGCCGGCGCGCCGCAGCGCGTCGGCGAGCGCGGTGTTGGCCGGGCTCTCGCCGTGCGAACCGCCTCGGCGCTGCCCACCCCGTGGGCCGCGCTCCGGACGGCTGCCGCGGCGGGCGGCGCCGGGCTCGACGTCGTCGTCCAGGCGGAGCGTCAGCGAGATCCGCTGCCGGGGCACGTCCACGTCGAGCACCTTGACCTTGACGATGTCACCGGGCTTGACCACGTCCCGCGGATCCTTGACGAAGTCCCGCGACATCGCGGAGACATGCACCAGGCCGTCCTGATGCACGCCGATGTCGACGAAGGCGCCGAAGGCGGCCACGTTGGTGACCACGCCCTCGAGCACCATGCCCGGCTTCAGGTCGCTGATCTCCTCCACGCCCTCGGCGAAGGCCGCGGTCCGGAAGGTGGGCCGCGGGTCTCGGCCGGGTTTCTCCAGCTCCTTGAGGATGTCCGTGACCGTGGGCAAGCCGAACGTCTCGTCGACGAAGTCCTGCGGGTTGAGCTTGCGCAGGACCTTCGTGTTGCCGATCAGCGACTTGATGTCGGTGCCGGTGTGGGCGAGGATCCGCCGCACCACCGGGTACGCCTCCGGGTGCACCGCGGAGCTGTCCAACGGATTGTCGCCGGAGGGAATCCGAAGGAAGCCGGCGCACTGTTCGAACGCCTTCGGCCCCAACCGTGGCACCTGCTTGAGGTCCTCCCGGGTGCGGAACGGGCCGTGGGTCTCGCGGTACATCACGATGTTCTCGGCCAGCCCGGGACCGATGCCGGAGACCCGCGCCAGCAACGGCGCCGAGGCGGTGTTGACATCCACCCCGACGGCGTTGACGCAGTCTTCGACGACCGCGTCGAGCGAGCGGGAGAGTTTCGCCTCGGAGACGTCGTGCTGGTACTGCCCGACCCCGATGGACCGTGGTTCGATCTTGACGAGCTCCGCCAGGGGATCTTGCAGACGCCGGGCGATGGAGACCGCGCCCCGCAAGGACACGTCGAGGTCCGGCAACTCCTGAGCCGCGTACGCCGACGCGGAGTAGACCGAGGCACCGGCTTCGTTGACGACGACCTTGGTGAGCCGAAGCTCCGGGTGCCGCTTGATGAGGTCCCCGGCGAGCTTGTCCGTCTCCCGGGAGGCCGTGCCGTTGCCGATCGCGATGAGCTCCACCCGGTGTTCCCGGGCCAGCCGGGCCAACTCCTCAATGGACTGATCCCACTGGCGGTGCGGCTCGTGGGGATAGATGGTGGTGGTCGCCACCACCTTGCCGGTGCCGTCGACCACAGCGACCTTGACTCCGGTGCGCAGCCCGGGGTCGAGCCCCATCGTCGGCCGCGCCCCCGCCGGGGCGGCGAGCAGGAGGTCGCGCAGGTTGGCGGCGAAGACGCGGACCGCCTCGTCCTCCGCCCGCTGCCACAGCCGCATCCGCAGGTCGGCGCTGAGGTGGATGAGGATGCGCGTCCGCCACGCCCACCGCACCGTGTCCGCCAGCCAGCGGTCCGCCGGGCGCCCTTGGTCGACGATCCCGAACCGCTGCGCGATCCGCCGCTCGTACTCGCTCGGCTCCCGGCTGAGCACCGGGTCCGCACCGGAGTCGTCCGGCTCCATGGTGAGGTCGAGGACGTGCTCCTTCTCCCCACGGAAGAGGGCGAGCACCCGGTGGGAGGGCAGCGTGGTGAACGACTCGGAGAAGTCGAAGTAGTCGGCGAACTTCGCGCCCTTCTCCTGCATCCCCTCGCGGACCTTCGCGGTGAGCCGTCCGCGGGTCCACATCAGCTCCCGCAGCTCGCCGATCAGGTCCGCGTCCTCCGCGAACCGCTCGACCAGGATGGCCCGCGCGCCATCGAGTGCGGCCGCGGCGTCGGCCACCCCCTTGTCGGGGTCGACGAAGTTCTCCGCCACCGCCTTCGGATCGAGGGTGGGGTCGTTGAGCAGCTGGTCAGCGAGCGGCTCCAACCCGGCTTCGCGGGCGATCTGCGCCCGGGTGCGCCGCTTCGGCTTGTAGGGCAGGTAGATGTCCTCCAGCCGGGCCTTGGTGTCGGCCGCCATGATGCGCTCGGCGAGCTCGTCGGTGAGCTTGCCCTGGCTGCGGATCGACTCCAGGATCGTCTGCCGTCGCTCCTCGAGCTCGCGCAAGTAGCGCAGCCGCTCTTCCAGGGTGCGCAGCTGCGTGTCGGTGAGTCCGCCAGTGACCTCCTTCCGGTAGCGGGCGATGAACGGCACGGTCGCCCCGCCGTCGAGCAGCTCAATCGCCGCCGCTACCTGTCGCTCGTGTACGCCGAGCTCTGCTGCGATCCGTTGGGGAATCGTTGGGATCCGCTGTTGGATAGCCGTGCTCACGATGGTGATCCGCCTTCTGCTGAGGTTCGGGGTGCATTGTGCAGGTTTAGGGCATGTCTTGTCGCGTCGCCTCGCCCGTGATCATGCGGCAATGTGGCGACGGAGGACGGAGGACCAGCGGAGGCGTGACCGTCGCTCAATCGCGGCGGCGAGCGTCTGCACGCTCGCCGGCACCTGTTTCCGGACGCGGGCGAGCTGGTCGCGGACCGACGGGCCGTACACGTCGATGAACCATCGGGCGAGGCCCGTGGCACGAACGATCTCCGCGAGCACGGCGGTGCGTCCGTCGACCGGGGCAGCCCGGCCGAGCGCGGAGCCCAGGCGCGCCCGTGGGGCCACGGCGCGCGCCGCGTCGACCGCCGGATACCGCACCCGGCGGCGGTGGACCAAGGGGTGGCGCGCCAGCACCGGGCGAATGAGTCCACGGGCTGCGAGGTCCTCCGCCACCGTGGTCGTGAGGCCGTCGCGGAGTTCGTCGAGCCAGGCGTCCACCGTCCGTTGATCACTCTGCCGACGGAGCGCGACGAGGAGCGGATCGCCGATGGGATCGCCAGTGGCCCGTTCGTCCTGGAGCGTGACCTGCCCCTCGGCGATGGTGATGCGGCCGGCGAGCACGAGACCGGCGAGGACCGCGCCGGCTAACCCGGCGGCGAGGCTGTCGGCGTCAAGGAGAGCACGCCCGGTGTGGTCGTCGTGTGCGATCAGGAAGAACTCTTCGGCGAGCGTGAACGTGGCAGGGGAGTCGGCGCGCATCCAGCTGCTCCAGCGACACGACGGAATCCCGCCGCGACCTTACCGGGCGCGGGCGTGCCCGTCACCCACCTGACCCACTCCCTGGGCCGCGGTGTCCACGCGTGCTACGCGCCGCCATCGGCCGTTGCCGACAGCTCTTTCGAACGGAAACGCGTGGACCCGGTGTGAGTTACGGGTTGTGACGGTGAACTTCACAGTCTGTCGGAAGTCAGAGGGAAGGCGGGTATCCGGCATTGGTTTATGTCCATACTCCGCTTCAAGTCGAGCGCCACAGCCGTGGTGCCGAATCCCCCGGAAGGAGGAGACATGAAGCTGACGTTCATCCGCAAGACCAAGCTTTCGAGCCAGAGCAACTGCCCGTCGCTCTACCGCACCGACCGAGACACCTTCATCGTGCAGGGCTGGCGCGTGACCGACCCGGAGGCGCTGTCCCAGCTGGACATCCCGGCGCACGAGACGGTTGTCGAGGTACCGGCGGACGTGCTTGCGGAGATCGCACAAGGTACGAAGTAACCGGACGCGTACCGGCTCACCGGCCTGCTGGTAGCGGCAGGTCCGGGCCGGTGAGCCGGTCACCGAACGAGCCGAGCCCAGCGGCGGAGGAGAGATTCTGGAGCCGCACCTGGCCACGGGCGATCAAGCGCTGCGCGGTGTCAGTGATCTCCACCTGCCACAGTTGCTGGGTACGCCCGCGATGGATCGGGGTCGCGACCGCCGTCAATTCGCCGGAGCGTACCGCCCGGAGGAAATCGGTCTGATTGGACACGCCGACTACCTGGCCACGGTCGCCGAGCCACAGCGCGGCGCCCACGCTCGCAGCCGTCTCGACCGCCGCGCAGTAGACCCCGCCGTGGACGAGCCCGTAGGGCTGAAGGTGCTGTGGCTGCACCGTGAAACGCAGGGTCACCCGGTCGCCCGACGCCTCGACGAATTCGAAACCCAGCGCCCCAACGAGTCCTTCGGTCTGCGCCGCCGCCTCCACCATGCCACCCCCTTCTGGTGATCACGCCGGCCCTGAGGGTAACGCCACCGGCCCCGGTGCGCTGGGCCCGGAGTGTGCCGGTCGGTGGGGACGCCGGGCCGCGATCAGCGTGAACTCGCGCTCGCCGAGGAGCGGACGGGGGAGCGCGCCCGATCGATGTCCCGCGCCGACGGTTGAGTCGGGAGCACCGCAGCGGTGCGCGTGCCGTGCCCCGCGAGCCACCGCATCGCGGGGCGCTCGACCCACCGATGCAGCGGTACGGCGAGCGCGTAGGAGAGGAGCAGGAACGCCACGGCGAGCCCGAGCGCGGCCGGCAGCGGCCAGGTTCGGTCCGCGCCGATGAGGTGCATCGCCGTCACCACGACGGTCAGGTGCACGAGGAAGAAGGCGTACGACACCTCACCCAAGTGCTGCATCACCCGACCGCGCCACATCGACCACCCGCCGGTGAGGTCGGCGCGCGCCGCCGCGGGAATGAGCAGCGCCGTCGCCACGATGGTGCCGGCGGTGTCTCGGGTCGCCGCGGGCAGCCAATTGACGATCAGGTAGTTGCCGACCCAGAGCAGAAGCGCGAGGCGCAAACCCGGGCCGCGCCAGGCGCCCGTGATGACCAATCGGGCGAGGACGATGCCGAGGGTGAACTCGAGCATCCGGGAGAGCGGGAACGCGTAGACGAACCAGCGCCGGTACTCCGGTGCGAGTGCGACCTCAGCGAGCGCCGGCATGAGCCACACGCCGGCGACGAGGAGCAGGGCGAGGCCCCAGAGACCGGCGGAGCCGACGCGGCGCAGCCCGGCGTGCAGCAGCGGGAACGCGAGGTAGAACGCGACCTCGCAGGAGAGGGACCAGGTGACCGGGTTGAGCGCGAGGTACACGTACTCGCGGGGATCCCAGGCCTGGATGAGGAGGACGGTCTTGAGGAGCAGCTCGTTGATCGCTGGGGGGACGCGGTCGGTGACCGCGAGCCCGGCGAGCGCGAGCGCGAGCGCCACCAGGTGCGCGGGGTAGACCCGGGCGAAGCGCGCCCGCCAGTAGCGCCACACCCGTAGCCCGGTCCGCGCTGACCACGTCAGGACGAACCCGGAGAGGACGAAGAAGAACGAGACGCCGAGGTCACCGGCGTCGGCGACGATCTGCGCGACGCGCCGCTCGCCGGGGTCGGCCAGCTTGATCATCGAGTACGCGTGGACCGCGAAGACGAGGAGCGCGGCGGCACACCGAAGACCAGTCAGCGAGGGAAACCGCCCGCTCGCGGAACGCGGCTCGGACAGTGGGTCTTCCTTCCGTGCACGGGGAGGTGACCGGAACAGGGACCGGAAGCACAGCCCCGGCGTCGGGTGGCGCCCAGCCCGGGGACCAGCCTAGGTGCATCGTTCGTTCGACGCCAATGTTCGATGGCCCACTCGGCGGAGGGACGCGCGCACGGTTGATCGACCGAGGTGGCGATGACCCCGGCCGATCAACCGTGTGTCCAGGTCGTGGGCTACTGGACCGCGTCGGCCCGCTTCCGCGTCGCGGCGAGGTAGTCCGCGTTGAGCCGTCCGATCGTGCTCAGCGGAATTCCCTTCGGGCAGACCGCCGCGCACTCACCGGTGTTGGTGCAGCCTCCGAAGCCGGCTTCGTCGTGCGCGGCAATCATGTTGAGCACTCGGGTGTAGCGCTCCGGCTGGCCCTGCGGCAGCAGACCCAGGTGCGTGACCTTCGCCGCGGTGAAGAGCATCGCCGACCCGTTGGGGCAGGCGGCGACGCAGGCGCCACAGCCGATGCACACGGCCGCCTCGAAGGCCTTGTCCGCGTTGGCCTTCGGCACCGGGATGCTGTGCGCGTCCGGCGCGCTCCCGGTCGGGGCCGAGATGTATCCCCCTGCCTGGATGATCTTGTCGAACGCGGACCGGTCGACCACGAGGTCCTTGACGACCGGGAACGCCTTGGCGCGCCACGGCTCGATGGTGATCGTGTCGCCGTCCTTGAAGTGGCGCATGTGCAGCTGGCAGGTCGTGGTCCGCTTCTCCGGCCCGTGCGGCACGCCGTTGATGACCATGCTGCACATGCCGCAGATGCCCTCGCGGCAGTCGTGGTCGAAGGCGATCGGCTCCTCGCCCTCGAGGGTCAGCCGCTCGTTGAGGACATCGAGCATCTCCAGGAAGGACATGTCCGGCGAGATGTCCGTTACCTGGTAGGTCACCAGCCGGCCCTTGTCGTCCGGGCCATTCTGGCGCCAGATGCGCAGAGTCAGGTTCACTTGTAGCTCCGCTGGGTCGGGTGGACGTACTCGAACGTGAGGTGCTCCTTGTGCAGCACCGGGGGCTTCCCGTCGCCGGTGAACTCCCAAGCCGCGACGTAGCTGAAGTTCTCATCGTCGCGCTGGGCCTCGCCGTCCGGAGTCTGGCTCTCGGCGCGGAAGTGACCGCCGCACGACTCGGTCCGGTGCAGCGCGTCGATGCACATCAACTCGGCCAGCTCGAAGAAGTCCGCCACCCGGCCGGCCCGCTCCAACGACTGGTTCAGACCCTCGCCGGTGCCCGGCACCTTGACCCGCTGCCAGTACTGCTCCCGCAGATCGCGGATCATATCGAGCGCCTTGAGCAGGCCAGCCTCGGTGCGCTCCATTCCGCAGTAGTCCCACATGATGCGGCCGAGCTCGCGGTGGAACGAGTCGACCGTGCGGTCACCGTTGATGGAGAGCAGCCGAGCGATTCGGTTCTCGACCTGCTGACGAGCCTCGACCACCGCGGGGTGGTCGTCCTTGACCTTCTCGAAGGGGCCCGCGGCGAGGTAGTCGCCGATGGTGTTGGGCAGGACGAAGTACCCGTCGGCCAACCCCTGCATGAGGGCGGAGGCCCCCAGCCGGTTCGCCCCGTGGTCGGAGAAGTTCGCCTCGCCGATCACAAACAGGCCGGGGATCGTCGACTGGAGGTCGTAGTCGACCCACAGGCCACCCATCGTGTAGTGCACCGCGGGGTAGATCCGCATCGGGACCTCGTACGGGTCCTCGCCGGTGATCCGCTGGTACATCTCGAAGAGGTTGCCGTACTTGGCCTCCACGGCCTTCCGGCCCAGCCGCTTGATCGCGTCGGCGAAGTCGAGGTAGACGCCCAGACCACCCGGACCGACACCCCGGCCCTCGTCGCACACCTTCTTCGCGGCGCGCGAGGCGATGTCGCGGGGGACCAGGTTGCCGAACGCCGGGTACATCCGCTCGAGGTAGTAGTCCCGCTCGTCCTCGGGGATGTCCCGCGGGTCGCGCGTGTCGCCGGCCTTCTTCGGCACCCACACCCGGCCGTCGTTGCGCAGCGACTCGCTCATCAGGGTGAGCTTGGACTGGTAATCGCCGGAGACCGGAATGCAGGTCGGGTGGATCTGCGTGAAGCAGGGGTTCGCGAAGTACGCGCCCCGCCGGTGCGCGCGCCACGTGGCGGTGACGTTGCACCCCTTGGCGTTCGTCGAGAGGTAGAAGACGTTGCCGTAGCCACCGGTGGCCAGGACCACCGCGTCGGCGGTGTCGATGCTGATCTTGCCGGTGACGAGGTCGCGCACGACGATGCCGCGGGCCCGACCGTCGACGACGATGAGGTCGAGCATCTCGTGCCGGGAGAACACCTGCACGGTGCCGGCCGCCACCTGCCGCTGGAGCGCCTGGTACGCGCCGAGCAGGAGCTGCTGGCCCGTCTGGCCGCGCGCGTAGAAGGTGCGGGAGACCTGAGCGCCACCGAACGAGCGGTTGTCCAGGAGGCCGCCGTACTCCCGGGCGAACGGCACGCCCTGGGCCACGCACTGGTCGATGATCTGAACCGAGATCTCGGCGAGCCGGTACACGTTCGACTCCCGAGCCCGGAAGTCACCGCCCTTGATGGTGTCGTAGAAGAGGCGGTAGACCGAGTCACCGTCGTTGCGGTAGTTCTTGGCCGCGTTGATGCCGCCCTGAGCGGCGATGGAGTGGGCCCGGCGCGCGCTGTCCTGGTAGCAGTAGGCGCGCACCCGGTAGCCGAGCTCCCCGAGGGTCGCGCTGGCGGAGGCGCCGGCGAGCCCCGTGCCGACGACGATGATGCTCATCTTCCGCTTGTTCGCTGGGTTGACCAGCTTGGCGGAGAAGCGGCGGCGCTCCCAGCGGGTCTCGATCGGCCCGTCCGGGGCTTTAGTGTCGGCGATCGGGGCGCCTTCGACATAGAGATCGCCCAGGAAGTTCTGCATGGTCAGCCCACCAATCCGGTGAGTACGGCAAAGGGCACGGACAGGTAACCCACGCACAGCACGACCGCGACGACGAGCGCGACTGCCCGGGCGATCCGCTCGCCACGCTGGGTCTGCTGGCCAAGCGTGCGCAGCGCGCTGAAGATGCCGTGCCGTAGGTGGAAGCCGACGGCGAGGACCGCCAGCGTGTAGAAGAGCGTCACGTACCAGCGCTCGGGTGCGAAGTCAGCGACGACGTTGCTGTACGGGTGGTCCGAGTCACCGACCGGGTTGAGGTGTCCGGTGGTGAGGTCCAGAAGGTGGTAGATGACGAAGAGCAGGATGATCACGCCGCCCCAGCGCATGGTGCGTGCGGCGTAGCTGCTCTCTCGCTTAGGACGGTGGACGTATCGAACCGGCCGTGCGGCGTGTGCGCGGCGCGCGAGCGACGCGGCGGCCCACATGTGCCCGACGATCGCGACGAGCAGCACGACGCGCTGAATCCACAGGTATGCCGATTCTGGGAGCAACGGCTTGCCGATCTCGCGCAGCCAGTGCGCGTAGTCGTTGAACGGCGTCTCCCCAAAGAAGATTTTCAGGTTGCCCACCATGTGGGCGAAGAGGAAGAGCACCAGCAGCAGGCCGGTGACGGCCATCAAGGCCTTCTTGCCCACGGTGGACCGGAGCGGCGATGCGGTCTGTACAGCCACGTCAAGGCAGGCTAGGGCCGATATGATCAGTCGTCCAATGCATCGCGATTACAGTCTTGATAGTCATAAGCTATCGTGGTGAGGATTCACCAGCTCCGGTCCTTCGTAGCGGTCGCAGAATTACGACATTTCACCCAGGCTGCCGCCGCCGTGGGCATTTCACAGCCGTCACTAAGTAAGCAGATTCACACTCTCGAGCGGGAACTTGGCGCGCCGCTGTTCGAGCGCATTCGGGGCGATATCACCCTCACCCCGGCCGGGGAGGTGCTCCTGCCCCTCGCCCAGCGGATCCTCGCCGACGTCGAAGCGGCGCGACGGGAAGTCCAGGAACTCGTCGGCCTCCGCCGCGGTCGCGTCCGGCTCGGCGCGACGCCGAGCCTCTGCGCCTCGATCGTGCCGCGGGTCCTGCGGCGATTCCGGGATACCTACCCCACCATTGACCTCTATATCGAGGAGAGCGGCTCCCAAGATCTCGTCCAGGACCTCATCCGCGGCGCCCTCGACCTGGCTCTCATCGTCATCCCCGAGCAGGGGGCGGACCCCGCGCTGCACACCGAGCCCGTGCTGCGCGAGCGCCTCGTGGTCGCCTCGGTGGAGCCGTTGGCGCCGACCACCCCGGCCGGCGAACTCCACCTGATCGACCTCCGCGCGTATCCGCTCGTGATGTTCCGCCGCGGATACGACCTGCGCGACGCGACGCTGGACGCGTGCCGCCGCGCGGGATTCACCCCCACCTTCGCCGTCGAAGGGGGTGAGATGGACGCCGTCCTCGGGTGTGTCGAAGCCGGGCTTGGCGTCGCGATCGTGCCGCGCGTCGTGCTCGCCGCGCGTCCGCGACTCCACGCCACCCCTCTGGCACGCCCGGGCGTGCAGCGCACCATCGGGTTGGCCAGACGACGGGAGATCGTCTTGAGTCACGCGGCGCAGGCGTTGCGCCAGACGCTCTTCGCGTACCTGCGTGAAGCCGCCCGCAGCGGCGAACTACCCGCCGAGGTGGAGGTGGCGGTGCGGTGAGGCCCGGTGTCCTTTCCTTAATTAAATAGGGCTCCCTGTCCGCACTGCGGCCGTCGCGCCCTACACGCCCGCTTCGACGAGATCCATCGCGCGGTAGATCCGCTGCTCTGACACCGGATACGGCGTCCCCAGCGCCTGGGCGAAGAGGTTGACCCGGAGCTCCTCGATCAGCCACCGGATCTCCCGGACGGGCTGCTCGGTGCGGCGGGCGGGGGGCAGCGCGGCGAGCAGGTCGTGGTATTCGCGCTGCACCTGCTCGATCCGCGCGAGCTGAGCGCGATCCCGCTGGGGATTCACGGGCAGCTTGTCGAGGCGGCGCTCGATCGCGGTGAGGTACCGGACGAGATCCGGCAGCCGCGCCCAGCCCGTCTCCGCGATGAACCCGGGGTAGATCAGCCCGGCGAGCTGGTGGCGGATGTCGGCCAGCGCCGGCTCCAACGCGGGGGCCGACATCCGCGCGAGACGCTGCTCCACCGAGGACGCCGCAGCGAGCACGCGCCGCACCCGCTCCACCACGTCGATGACCGTGTCGACCAGCTCGGCGCGCACCCGGTCGCGCAGGGCCGCGAAGCTCGCCGCGTCCCAGACCGGTCCGCCCGCGTCGGCCATGAGCTTGTCCACCGCGGCGTCCGCGCAGTCCTCCAACAACTCCACGGCGTTGCGGTACGGACCGCGGCTCAAGGTGAGCTTCGCCTCGTTGGACAGGCGGCCCTGCATGAACTTCACCGGGGAGGCGGTCGTCAGCCGCAGGAGCCGGCGACACCCCGCCCACATCGCGTTGCGCTGATCGACTTCCGAATCGAAGACGCGGATCGCCACGCTGTCGCCCTCGTCGACCAACGCGGGGTACGCCGTCACCGTGTAGCCGCCGCGGTTCTGCTGGACCGTGCGGGGCAGCTCGCCGAAGTCCCAGTCGGTGATCCCCCGCCGTTCCAGCCCGTGCGCCGCGGCCGCGACGCTCCGCCGCACCTGCGCGTGGAGCTGTCGCTGGAGCTCCGCCAGGTCACGGCCTTCGGCGATCGGCCGGTTGTCGTCGTCGACCACCCGGAAGTTCGGCCGGAGGTACTCCGGGATTCGGCTGAGATCCCACGCATCGTGCGGGATCGTCACACCCGTCATCCGCCGCAGCTCGCGGGTGAGCGCCTCCACCAGCGGCTCGGGGCCCGGGGTGATGCGGGCCAGCACCGCCCGCGCGTAGTCGGGGATGGGGACGAAGTTGCGCCGCAGCGCCTTCGGCAGCGACCGCAGCAGCGCGATGACCAGCTCCTCCCGCAGCCCCGGCACCTGCCACTCGAACTCCGCGGGGGAGACCCGGTTGAGCATCGGCAGGGGAATGTCCACAGTGACCCCATCGGTCGGCGATCCGGGGTCGAACTCGTAGGACAACGGCAACCGAAGCTCGCCGTGCGGCCACTCGTCCGGGTACGCGTCCTCGTCGATTGCCCCACAGTTCGGATTCACCAGCAGCTCGCGGGTGAAGGTGAGCAGGTCGGGCTGCTCGCGCTGGACCTTCTTCCACCAGGCGTCGAAGTGCCGTGCCGAGACCACCTCGCGCCCGACGCGCTCGTCGTAGAAGGTGAAGATGGTCTCGTCGTCGACGAGGATGTCGCGCCGGCGCGTCCGGCGCTCCAGCTCCTCAATCTCGTGCCGCAACCGCTGGTTCTCGTGCCAGAAGCGGTGGTGGGTCTCCCAGTCCCCGTCGACGAGAGCGTGCCGGATGAACAGCTCGCGGGACAGCTCGGGGTCGATCCGCCCGTAGTTGACCCGCCGGCGGGTCACCACCGGTACGCCGTAGAGGGTGACCCGCTCGTACGCGAGCACCGCGCCCTGCTTGCGCGACCAGTGCGGCTCGCTGTAGGTGCGTTTCACGAGGTGCCCCGCGAGCGGCTCGATCCACTCGGGCTCGATGCGGGCGACGATCCGAGCCCACAGTCGCGAGGTCTCGACGAGCTCGGCGGCCATGATCCAGCGCGGCGGCTTCTTCGCGAGCGCGGACCCCGGGAAGATGGCGAACTTCGCGCCCCGCGCGCCCACGTACTCGTTCTTCGTGCTGTCCTTGAGCCCGACGTGCGACAGCAGCCCAGCCAGCAGGGACTGGTGGATCGCCGCGGGATCGGCGGGCTTCGCCGCCGTGACGGGGGCGCCGAGGGAGCGCATCACCTGGCGGAGCTGGCTGTAAATGTCCTGCCATTCGCGTACCCGCAGGTAGTTGAGGAACTCCGCCTTGCACATGCGGCGGAAACCGCTGGAGGAGAGTTCCCGCTGCCGCTCGTGGAGGTACCGCCAGAGATTGACGTAGGTGAGGAAGTCGGAGTCCGGGTCGACGAACCGCGCGTGCGCCTGGTCCGCCGCTTGCTGCTTGTCGGCAGGCCGCTCCCGAGGGTCCTGAATGGACAGTGCGGCCGCGATCACCATGACCTCGTCCAGGGCGCCGTTGCGCTCGGCCTCCAGCACCATGCGCCCCAGCCGCGGGTCGATGGGGAGCTGGGCGAGCTTGCGCCCCAGCGGGGTGAGCCGCTTGCGCGGATCAGTCTGCGTGGGATCGATCGCGCCGAGCTCGTGCAGCAGCTCAATGCCGTCCTTGATGCGGCGCCGGTCCGGCGGGTCGATGAACGGGAACGAGGCGATGTCACCCAAGCCGAGAGCGGTCATCTGCAGGATGACCGAGGCGAGGTTGGTCCGCAGGATCTCCGGCTCGGTGAACTCGGGGCGCGACAAGAAGTCCTTCTCGTCGTACAGCCGGATGCAGATCCCGGGCGCGGTCCGCCCGCACCGCCCCTTGCGCTGGTTGGCCGACGCCTGGGAAATCGGCTCGATCGGCAGGCGCTGCACCTTCAGCCGGTGGCTGTATCGGGAGATGCGGGCGGTGCCGGGATCGACCACGTACCGGATGCCGGGCACGGTGAGCGAGGTCTCCGCCACGTTGGTGGCCAGGACGATCCGGCGGCCGGTGTGGGGCGTGAACACCCGTTGCTGTTCCGCGGCCGACAGCCGCGCGTACAACGGGAGGATCTCCGTGTTGGGCAGGTTGAGCTTGCTGAGAGCGTCGGCGGTGTCGCGGATCTCCCGTTCACCGCTCAAGAAGACGAGGATGTCCCCGGGCCCCTCCGCGCAGAGCTCCTCCACCGCGTCGCAGATCGCCTGCGTCTGGTCGCGGATGATGACCTCGCCGTCTTCGTCCTTCTCCGGCTCGGCCTCCTGCACCAGGGGGCGGTAGCGCACCTCCACCGGGTACGTGCGCCCCGAGACCTCCACGACCGGGGCCTCCTCCTGGCCCGGCGGCGCGAAGTGTCGGGCGAACCGATGCGGGTCGATCGTCGCCGAGGTGATGATGACTTTGAGATCCGGGCGACGAGGGAGGAGCTGCTTGAGGTAGCCGAGGATGAAGTCGATGTTCAGGCTACGTTCGTGCGCCTCATCGATGATCAGCGTGTCGTATTGCCGCAGCATCCGGTCGTGCTGGATCTCCGCCAGCAGGATGCCGTCGGTCATGAGCTTGACCAGCGTGGTGTCGCTGACCTGATCGGTGAAGCGCACCTTGTAGCCCACCACGCTGCCGAACTCGACGCCGAGTTCCTCGGCGATGCGCTGGGCGACCGTGCGCGCGGCGATCCGGCGCGGCTGGGTGTGCCCGATCATGCCGCGGACCCCGCGCCCCAATTCGAGACAGATCTTGGGGAGTTGGGTGGTCTTTCCCGATCCGGTCTCTCCGGCGACAACGACGACCTGGTGGTCGCGAATGGCCGCGAGAATCTCGTCCTTCTTCTCGGTGACCGGCAGCGCGGCGGGATAGGTGATCGCCGGCACGGTGGCGCGTCGCCGCGCTACCCTCTCGGCGGCCGCAGTGATCTCCGCCGCGATGTCGCGCAGCGCGTCATCGCGGCGCGTGACGTCGCGAATCCTCCGAGCGCCATCGAGACGACGCTGGAGCCGACGTTCGTCGCGGAGCATCACCTCCGCGAGTCGCGACTCCAGCTCAGCGATGGTGGGGGTGGGCGACGGTGTGCGCATATCGTCGCCAAGGATAGGCAGACCCACCCGGGCCGCTGGCGAGCGTGCCCGGGCGGTGGGGGAGCCGCCCGCTCATGAGCGCGACAGCGAGCTGGGCGCGTTGAGGCCGGCGTGCGAGCTCACGCCCACGCCCAACCGCTCCACGAGCTCCCCACCGAGCCAGGCGGTGACGGCGGCCAGCAGCAGCCCGGCGAAGCTCAGGATCAAGGCGAGTCCGTTCGGCTGCCAGTCGATCGCCCTGGCTCGAATCATCCAACTCCCCGCGAACAGCAGGAGGACGACGACGTTCCCGAGGCCGTGCACCGCCCCGATCCGCTTAGCGCGGGTGCCGGATGGGATGCCGGCCCAGTCGATCAGCCCGAAGAGCCCGGCGATCAGGCCTCCGATGATGCCGGCGGCGATGGTGTATCCCGCGGAGATCTGAAATCCGTGCCGTCCGGTGACAAAGTGCAGAATGTCGAAGATGACGGACGTGGCCAACAAGCCCAGCGGGAACACAATCAGCATCGGATGGATCCCGTGACCCATCGCTCGCGCTCGGTTTTCCACGGCGATTCCCTTCTGCGTTAGCGGTCGGGCGCGTGTGGTACCCACTCCCGCTACCCGGTACACGTCCCGGGGCCGCGGGAGGCGCTGGAGAGAGGAATACCCGGGCAGGGGTCGACATGCGCGGGGAGCGCCCACCGAAGGGCAGCACGCGCCCGCCGACGCCGGGGTGGATTGGTCGCTAGGCCGGCGTGGACCAGTAGGCGGAGAAGGCGGCCGCCTCGCCAGCGAGCCACCGCTCGACCGCGTCGGCGCGCACGGACGGATCGAGGTGGTGCGGCTCGCCGCGGCGCACGTCCACGAGGACCGGGACCGCACCGGGCAGCACCTGGTCCATGTGGCGGGCCATCAGGTACAGGGTGGCGAGGAGCGCCGCGGAGCTGGGCGGCGCGACGTCGAAGTACAGCCGAACCACCTCGGCCCGTCCGTCGGCGTAGCGCAGCCCGAAATGGGGATTGATCTTCACGGTGAGCCCGTTGAGGACACCGAGGGCCTCCCGGGTGCGCACGAGCTCCACGGCCCGCAGGTCACCGAGGGAGGCGAGGTACGCGCACAAGCCGGGGACCAGCGCTCGGTAGAGCGGGCGTCGGCGGGGGTGCACCTCGTCGACGATCCGGAGCAGGTGCGTCCCGCCCGTGCGGAACTGAATATCCGCTTTGAGCGCTTTGACGAGCTGTCCGTGCGGATTAAACCCTGATCGACTTTCGCGTTGGCGGCGCAATCCGCCGACGAAGGTGGCTTTGTCGAGGCCGGTGCGCTCGACGTATCGCGTGAAACTCAACAGGGTGGCGTACGG
>DATCMA010000002.1:0-1610 GCA_036563645.1 Micromonospora sp. | reverse complement strand
GCCGTCCTGGTGATCATCGTCACCACCGTGCTGCGCCTGACCGCCGCCGGTGACTTCCTCCCCAACCTCTTCTCCCTGATCGTCATCACCGCCGCCGTGCTGGCGCTGATCGTCAACGCCGTCGTCTGGCGCTACCGCGGCGAGACCTCCAGCCTCCGGCGTGACCTGACCGCGACCGCCGGGTTACTCGCCCTGGGTATCGTCCTCGTCATCACCGGGATCACCGTCACCTGCTCCGTCACCACCTGCATGCCATAACCATCGTGGGTTCACCGCGACGTGCGGAGACTCATGAGCGCCGGCGTCCTCGCACGGTCCTCTGCACATAGCTCCCCTCTCCCAACGTTGGGAGAGGGGTCGGGGGTGAGGGCCGCTCCTCGGCGCCTGCTCCTTGCTGGGGTCCGCGCCCGTGGTGAATGATTGTGCCCAGGAAGCCTGTCCAGGCGCTGAGTGGGGGTGAGCACTTGTCGATCGCGGCACAGATCTTACTCGGGAAAGGAGTCTACCGGACTCCCGACGGTAAGCGGGCGGCGCGCTACGCCGGAGCCATACCGCGGCTGGTGGGCAGCATCATCGACTGGTTCATCTGCTTCTTCTGGTTCATCTTCTCCGCGCTGGGCTCAAGTTTCCTCTGGAACACGTTCGCCGGTCCCGATGCCGAGGAGGAGGCAGGGCTGGCCGGCTGGGCCTGGCTCGCGGTCGTCGCGATCGGCGTCGTCGCATACTTCACCCTGACCGTCGCGCGCGGCGGCACCGTCGGCATGCGCATCCTCCAACTCCGCATCCTTGACCCGGAGACCGGCGAACCGCCTCGCCGCTCGCGCGCGTTGCTGCGGGCGATCATGGCGGCAGCGTTGGGCGGGGCCATTCTGGTTCTCGGCAACTTCGCCCTCAGCGGCAGGGCCGCGACGCCGGAGACCACGGCCGGCTACGTGCTGCTCATCACCTCATTCTTGCTGCTGGTGGCCGGAATGTGGAGCCACCTCTACGCGCTGTTCGACCCGCGCGGCCAGACCCTCCAGGATCGACTAGCAGGTGTCGTCGTCGTGATCAGGATGGTCGACATCCCCGAGGATCTCGTCATATTCGACCGCCCCGACACGCCGGGCTCCGAACCCGAGCCGCCGCCTGCACCCGCGAAGGCAGAGCCGCGCCCCAACCGCAAGAACCGCAAGCGCCGCCGGCGGTGAATGGCCTTTGACGAAATACTCGGGCACACCAGCCACGTGAGACGGGCTGGAGACGTTGCGCCTCTTTCGTGCCGTCTCGCGGACCAGGGAACACGCCTGTGCCAGGCCCGCGAGGGGTGAGGCTGAAACTACGGAACCTACGACCGCACGTTGAGGTCGAAAAGGTGGCTGAGCGCCTGGGCGTAGTCGTCGCGGGTCTCGGGGTCGGCCTCGCGCAGGCGCGTGACCGGTTCGTGCACGATCTTGTTGACCAGCCCGTGGGCCAGCGCGCGGACGACTTCCCGGTCGCGCTCGCTGAGGTGGCCGAGGCGCCGCAGGGCACGCTCCACTTCCTGCTGTTGCACGGCCTCGACCCGCTCGCGCAAGCCGCGGATGACCGGTACGGCCTCGCGGCCGTGGCACCAGGCGGTGAAGGCGGCG
>DATCMA010000029.1:0-96721 GCA_036563645.1 Micromonospora sp. | reverse complement strand
GTCGTCCCCCGCGCCGACGCGCGCCCCGACCACGACGGCCGTCGTCCTCCAGCCGCCGATCCCGCCCCCACCACCTGCCCCCACCGTCACCGAGGAGCGGATCGCGGTGGACTGCCGTGGCCAGCCCGACGGCGCCACGGTGCTCGCCGTGCTGCGCCAAGCCCAGGTCCTCCCCTCATGGGCCACGGCCACCGCGCAGCTCGGTCCCCTCTGCGCGGGCGACTGGCAGTACACGGAGCTGCGCGTCCCCGGACGGGAACCGCTCCTGGTCGTCACCCAGGGCACGCCCCCCGACCTCGCCCTGGTGGCCGCCGGCACCGACGTGTGCACCGCCCGGGTCCGCGCCGTCGCACCCGCCGGGATTCGCTCTCGGGCGTGCGACGCGCCATCGTCGGAGACGTCCGCACCCGTACGCTAGGGCACATGCCGGCACAACACGCGCCACGCTTTGTCTACCTGGGCCCTGAGGGCACCTTCGCGGAGCAGGCGCTCCGCGCGATCCCCGAGGCCCAGGGCGGCAGCTGCGCCCCCGCGCGCAGCATCCCCGACGCGCTGGACGCGGTCCGCTCTGGCGACGCCGACGCGGCGCTCGTCCCCCTGGAGAACTCGATCGGGGGCGCGGTGGGCGTGACACTCGACGAACTCATCGAAGGCAGCCCGCTGATCATCACGCGGGAGGTCGTGCTCCCCGTCGAGTTCGTCCTCGCGACCGGTCGCCCCGGCCTCACCCTCTCCGAGATTCGGAGCGTCGCCGCGCACCCCCAGGCCTCGACCCAGTGCCGCGGGTGGCTCGGCCAGCACGTGCCCGACGCGACCGTCGTCGACGTCCTCTCCAACGGGGCCGCGGCCGCGGCGGTCGCCGCGGGTGAGTACGACGCCGCGATCTGCACCCCACTGGGCGCGGAACGGCACAAGCTGACGGTCCTCGCGGACAAGATTGAGGACCACCCCGACGCGATGACGCGCTTCGTCCTCGTCACCCGGCCCGCGCCCCCACCGGCGCCGACGGGAGACGACGTCACCTCGCTGGCGGTGTACATCGCCCACGATCGGGTTGGGGCGCTGCTCTCCGTCCTCATGGAGCTAGCGGTCCGCGGGGTCAACCTCACCCGGATCGAATCTCGGCCGACCGGGGAGATGCTCGGGCGGTACGTCTTCTTCCTCGACTGCACCGGCCACGTGGCGGAAAGCCGGCTCGGGGAGGCGCTCCAAGGCCTGCGGCGGATCTGCCCGCGCGTGCGCTTCCTCGGCTCCTACCCGCGGCATCGCCCGCCCGGTACGCCCAACGATCAGCCGGTTCCCGCGCCAGCCGGCCTCACGGACGAGGATTACGCCGAGTCGGCGGCGTGGCTCGCCCGAATCCGCGCCGGCGACCTGGATTGACCGGTCACCCCCACCCGAGGGCGTGCAGCCGCTCGTCGTCGATGCCGAAGTGGTGAGCGATCTCGTGGACGACGGTGATCTTCACCTCTTCGACGACGTCCTCTTCGGATTCGCAGATGCGCAAGATCGGGTTTCGGAAGATGATGATCCGGTCCGGAAGGACGCCCGCGTAGTCCCACCCCCGCGTGGTCAACGCATGCCCTTCATAGAGGCCGAGGAGGTCGGGCTCGTCCGGCGGCGGCTCGTCTTCGACCAGGATCACGACGTTGCTCATCAACGTGAGCAACTCCTGGGGGACCTCGTCGAGCGCCTCGCTGACCAGCTCCTCGAAGCGCTCGCGGCTCATCTCGACGGGCACGCACCCATTGTGCCGTCGGCACGATCTCGGCGAACCCTCCCTGATCGTGACGCGAGGGCATGCCGGCCCCGGTCGTGACCCGGGGGCTACTCGCCTCATCGGGGTCCAGCGGCCCCCGGGTCGTCAGCGAGCCAGACGCGCGGACAACGTGATCTGCGCGGCGGGCGCCAGCAGGCGCGAGATTGGGCAGTTGTCCTTGGCGTTCCGCGCGATCTCCTGGAACCGCGCGTCCTCGATCTCGGGCACGTCCGCCACGGTGTTCAGGTCGATGCGCGTGATCGTCATCCCCGCATCCGTCTTCTCCAGGTGCAGCTCGACCGTGGTGTTGACCGAGACGGGTGTGAATCCGGCGTCCGACAACCCCTTGGAGAGCGCCATCGAAAAGCACCCGGCGTGGGCCGCGGCCACCAGCTCCTCGGGGTTGGTGCCCTCCCCTTCCTCGAAGCGAGATCGGAACGAGTAGCTCCCCTGCAACCCGCCCTTGCCGGTGCGGATCGATCCCGAGCCATCGGTGAGATTTCCTCGCCATTCGGCGGACGCGGTGCGGATAGGCATGGCTACGACGCTAACTCACCGGGGTCGACGACACGACGACATGACGAAATCTCCCGCGGGGCGCGAGACACCGCGCCGGGACGCGCGATCGACGGCCGAATTCCGCGGACGACAGGCGGCGATCAAAAGTCCACAATGGCCCGCTGGGCGATCCGCGGGCCGAGCCAGCTCACGACCTCCTGGTGACGCGGATGAGCCTGGTAGGCGGCGAGCGCCTCGGCGTCATCGTGCGTAGTGATCAACGCGAGGTCCCACGAGTGCGGCCCACGCCCGGTGTCGACGCCGACGCGCAGGGTGCGGCACTGGGGGACATCGGTGGCCAGCGCGGCGAGCATCTCCCGCGCGGCGGGCGCGTCCGCGGGATCTTTCAGTCGCATGAGGACGACGTGGGTCAGCATCTCACACACCTTCGACAAAGCACGTGCTCGGCGGGTTGAAGCGGGAGTAGGCGCACAGCCGCCAGCGCAGGGGGTGAGCTCGCTCGATCTGCACGACCTGCTCGACTTCGAAGTCGATCACCCGGAGCGCCCCAGGGAACTCGGCCGCGCGCTGCGGGTCCCAGTCGATACGGCCACGGCCGGTGAGCTGCACCGTGTCGCCGGTCTCCCAGTCGAGGAACAGCAAGCCGCACCGCGGATCGAGGTGCATGTTGCCGAACGTCATATAGAAGGAGTTGCCGACGTAGTCCGGCCAGGCGAGGTGCCGCGGGCCCACGACGCGGACGAATCCCGGCATCCCGCCGCGATGCGAGGCGTCGCCCCCGTGCCCTGGGGCGTGGCTGGCGATGAAGAACGTGTCGGCGGCCTGGATCAGCCGCTGCTGGTGGTCGGTGAGTGCGGTACCGCGCCAGACGCGGGCCTCGGCCTCGGTCGGCGGGGGTTCGACCGCGACGACCTCGCGGCGTTGGAGGTACTTCGGGCAGTTCCCGAGGACCTGGTCGGTGATCACGCTTAGCCCGTCGCCGCGGCGCATCGCCCGGCCGTTGACCCGGATCCGGCGCTGTGTCTCCGGATCGATGGCGAGCATGCCCACGTCGCGGGTCGTGGTGAAGACGTCCCGCAAGGGGTCGCCGTACGCGGGCAGCGCGGCGATCTCGATCGTGCGCTCGCTGGTGGGCTGGATAAAGCCGCGTGGGCCACTGAGCACCGTCGCCCAGACCGCGTCCGAATCATCCCGGGCACCCAGGATCAGCAGGCGCTGCGCACGCAGGAAGGCGCGAAATCCAATTGGGATCTCCGGGCCAAACATGGGCGAGCCCCAGCCTTCGTGGCCCTCCCCGGCCCGTCGCTGGACCGCTTGTTCGCCGTCGTGGCGGATCATGTCCCGATGCCTCCGTGAGAGAGGGGAATGTGCCGCGGGCGATCTGACGGGGGAGCTTGACCGCCCGCGGCGGCTCAGTCAGGACTGGCTGCCCGGTCAGGACTTGGCGCCGAGGAGGGTGACCACGTCGACCACGCGGTTGGAGAAACCCCACTCGTTGTCGTACCAGGCGACGACCTTCACTTGGTTTCCGATCACCTTGGTGAGACCCGCGTCGACGATGCAGGAGGCTGGGTCGGTCACGATGTCGGCGGAGACGATGGGATCCTCGGTGTAGCTGAGGATGCCCGCCAGCCGGCCTTCCGCGGCTTCCCGGAACAGCGCGTTGACCTCCTCGACCGTGGTCTCTCGGCTGACCGTCACGCTCAGGTCCGTGCACGACCCGGTGGGCACCGGGACGCGCAGCGCGTACCCGTCGAGACGGCCCTGGAGCTCCGGCAGCACCAGCCCAATGGCCTTCGCGGCCCCGGTGGTGGTGGGGACGATGTTCTGTGCGGCGCCTCGGGCGCGGCGCACGTCGCGGTGCGGGCCGTCCTGCAGGTTTTGGTCCTGCGTGTAGGCGTGCACCGTGGTCATTAGACCCCGCTCGATGCCGAGCCCGTCGTGCAAGACGCGGGCCATCGGCGCGAGGCAGTTCGTGGTGCACGAGGCGTTCGAGATGATGTGGTGTCGGTCGGGGTCGTAGGCGTCGTGGTTGATCCCGTACGCGATCGTGATGTCCTCGTTCTTGGCTGGCGCGGTGATGAGCACCTTCCGGGCGCCCGCGTCGAGGTGCGCGCGGGCCTTGGTCGCGTCGGTGAACGCCCCCGTGGCCTCGACGACCACGTCCACGCCCAGATCCTTCCAGGGCAAGTTGGCCGGATCGCGCTCACTGAACACCCGGAACGTCCTGCCCGCGACGCTGATTTCGTCGCCGGAGACCGTCACCTCCTCATTGAGACGACCGAGGACGCTGTCGTATCGCAGCAGGTGGGCGAGAGTGCGCGCGTCGGTCAAGTCGTTGACGGCGACGATCTGGAAGTCGGCCTGGCGTGCCAGAGCGGCGCGGAAGAAGCTCCGCCCGATCCGGCCGAATCCGTTGATGGCAACGGTCGTGGTCATACCGTTCCTCTCTTTTTCTGATGTGGACGACACCCGTCCCGATGTGGACGGCATCCGTCCGTTCGCCCGAACACCGGGCTGTCGACCACCAGGGCACCGTCGCCGCGCTGCGACCGGCCCTCTCAAGTGGCGTCCGTCGAGTGGGGTCTCGGCCCGGCGGGTCAGCGCGTGACGGAGGCGCTGAGCTCGTCGAGGTCAGCTGGGGCCACGGAACGAGCACGCCGCCGGGTGAGGGCGAGGAAGACGATGAGCGACAGGGCGCCGAGCACCGCCATCTGGGCGCCCATCGGCACCGCGGTGCCCGCGCCACCCGCGCCCGCGATCGGCGCCAGCACCCCGCCGATGAGGAACTGCGCGAAGCCGAGCAGGGCGGCCGCACTGCCCGCGGTGTCACCGTGGTCCTGCAACGCCAGGGCGGCGGCGTTGGGCATCACGAGGCCCACGCTGGCGACCGCCACGAACAGCGCGACGAGCAGCGGCGCCAAGCCGGCGTCGGTCACGACCGCCAGCAGCACGGCGATGCCGCCCACCGCGCTCCCGATCACGCCGGCGGCGAGCAGCGGACGGGCCCCGGTGCGGTGCACCACCCGGCCGCTCGCCTGAGCGGCGACGACCAGGCCGAGCGCGTTGACCCCGAACACCGCGCTGTACGCCTGCGGGGAGAGTCCGTGGATGTCCTGCAACACGTACGGCGACCCGGCGATGTAGGCGAACATCGCGGCGAACGCGAAGCCGTCGGCCAGGACGTACCCGGTGAAGACCCGGTCGGACAGGAGGCGGACGAAGGTCGGACCCATGGCCCGCAGACCGCCCCGCTGCCGCCGCTCGGGAGGCAGCGTCTCCGGCAGGCCGACCAGGCTGGCCAGGAGCATGAGGCCGCTGAGCGCGGCGAGGGCGATGAAGATGCCTTCCCAGGTCGTCACGCGCAGGATCTGACCGCCGGCGATGGGGGAGAAGACCGGCGCCAGTCCGGTGACCAGCATGAGCATGGCGAAGAATCGGGCCGCTTCGGCGCCGGAGGTCCGGTCACGCACGATGGCGTTGGCGATGACGATGCCGAAGGCGCCCGCGATGCCCTGGACCAGGCGCAAGGCCACCAGGAGGCGGATGTCCGTGGCGAGCGCGCAGAGCAATCCGGCGATCGTGTAGAGCGCGAGCCCGACGATCAGCGGGCGACGCCGACCGAGCGCGTCGCTGAGCGGTCCGGCCACTAGCTGCCCGACCGCGAGACCGACCAGGCACGCGGTGATGGTGAGCTGGGCGCCGGATGCGCTGGTGTCCAGGTCTCGGGTCAGCTCGGGCAGCCCGGGGAGGTAGGCGTCGATCGACAGTGGACCGAGGGCCACCAGAGCGCCGAGGATGACGATGTAGCGGAGGTTTCCGGCCCGGGCGGGGGATGCGGTGGTCATGGTGTTCCGCCTTTCGGTGGCCGTGGCGATCAGTAGGCGACGGTGATGCGGCGGCGGATCGCCGTGGGGTTCTCCAGCTCGTTGACGAAGGCGACCGCGTAGTCGGCGTACGAGATCTCGCTCTTGCCGTTCTCGTCGGTCAGCAACTGGTCCCCGCCGACGCGGAAGACGCCGGTGCGCGGCCCTTCGCCGATGTGCGCGGCGGGCGAGATGTACGTCCACTCCAGATCCTCGACCTGGCGGAAGATGCTCAGCGCCTCAGCCTGCGCCTCGGCGTTGGCACGCCACATCTCCGGGAAGTTCGGGTCGTCCAGGACCCGCCGACCGGGGGCGACCTCCAAGCTGCCCGCGCCGCCGATGGTCACCAGGCGTGTGACGCCCGCCTTGCGCAGCCCTTCGATTAACGCCCGAGCCGCGCCGACGATCGTGTCGCGGTCGTTCTCCCGGCCGACGGCGGGGCCAACCGCGTTGGCGACGGCGTCGTGGCCGGGGGCGAGGGAGGCGACGGTGGCCGGGTCGGTCGCGTCGCCGGCGAGGCTGGTGAACCGCTCGTGCTCGAGGCCCTCGACTCGGCCTCGCCGGGTCACTCCGGTCACGGTGTGCCCCCGGGACAGGAGCTCCGTGGCGATCGCCCGGCCGATGTTTCCGCTCGCGCCGAACAGCAGAACCTTCACGTTTGTGCTCCTCTGTCTCGATCGCGTGTCGTGATCGCTTGTCGCGCAGAGCACGGCCCCAGGCCGCGGCGGCGGCCGTGGCCGGTTGGCGGCCAGGCTAACAAACAAACTAGTTGGTTGGAAAGGTCGAGGGCTACCATCTGGTCATGCCACGAGATCCGGAGGCGACGCAGGCAGCGATCTTGGCCGCGGCCCGCGCGGAGTTCGCCGCGTACGGCCTAGCCGGCGCACGCGTGGACCGCATCGCCGCACGCTCGGGCTACAACAAGGAGCGGATCTACGCGCGGTTCGGCGACAAGGAGAGCCTCTACCAGCGCGTGCTCAGCGAGATGCTCGAGGAAATGCGGCTGGCGACGGTGGTCGAAGAAGGCGAAGACGTCGGCGATTACGTTCGTAAATCTTTCGATTTTCATCGCTCCCGGCCGGAACTCTTGCGGATGCTGCTGTGGGAAGCCCTCGAATGCACCGGTGAGTTCGTGCCAGACGAGCAGGAACGCCGGCGGTGTTACGCCCGAAGCGGCGCCGCCCTCGCCGCGCAGCTGGGCAGACCGGCCGGTCCGGAGGTCGCTCGGTTGCTCTTCACCCTCATCGGACTCGCGGCGTGGCCGATCGCCTTCTCGACGCTCGGCCGCCTGGTCACCGGGGACGACACCGCTACGGAGGAGGGCCAGATGGCGCTTCGCGAGTTTCTCGTCGAATTCGCCCGACATGGCACCGAAAGCATCAATGAATTCATAACGTCAGGTTCTAGGCAGGACCTCTAGAGGTCGTAACGCCCACGCGACTACGGACGATCTTGCACCTCGACGACATTGACTACCGACATTATTCTTCGCGATAGGTAGACAAGGGCGTCGCCACCTGTTATCCAAGGATCTGGTGTCGGGGGAACAGATGGGTGCCGAACGAGAGTCCGTTATGCCGCGTGGGCGCAGCTTCGCCGAATGGCGGGAAATCGTGCGGTTCCGGTGCGGCAGATTGCACGTCACCAGGTTGGAGAAAAACGAATTTCGTGGTGAGATGAAGATCGGCCGACTTGGCAATGTGCAGGCCTCATTGATCACCGCCGACCCCCACACGGTAATCCGTCCCCACCGCCGCGCCGGATCAAGCGATGAGGAATTTGTCTACTTCTGCGGGGTTCTCGCGGGCCAGGCCGAGGTCACGCAGGACAATCGCGTCGGTCTCGCGCGCGCCGGCGACATCGTCGCCTTCGACAGCGCGCGACCGTTTCGACTATCCATGGCCACGCGGTTCCGCATGATGGTTCTCAAGATCCCGCACAACCTCATCGGGGTGACACCGCCGGTGACCGTTCGACTCACCGCCCGAGTCTGGACCGGCGCACGCGGGGTCGCCGCGCTGGTCTCTCCCCTCCTCTTCGGCCTCGCCGCGCACATGCACGAGTTCGACGCGGCCACCGCGCAACAGCTCGGATGCTCCTTGACCAGCCTGGTCGCCACCCTCTTCAGCGAAGAATTGCGGCGCAACCCCGCCGATCCCGCCGCGGGCCGCCACGCCCTGCTGCTGCGCGTACAGGCGTACATCCGGGAGCACCTGGCGAACGCGGAGCTCACCCCGCGGCTGCTGGCCAAGCGCCACCACATCTCCGTGCGGTACCTGCAGAAGCTCTTCCGCGAGCAGGGAATGAGTCCCGCCAGTTACATTCGCGACGAACGACTGAAACGGTGCGCAGCCGACCTGCGCGATCCCCGACTCGCGCACCTGCCGGTGTCGTCGATTGGCGAACGCTGGGGGCTTTCCACCGCGTCCCACTTCAGTCATCTATTCCGGGAGCGGTTCGGTGTATCGCCGCAGGAGTACCGACGTCTCGAACACGTGCCACCCATCCTCTCTGTTGATGGCGACGCGAATCCCGCGACACGCGCGCTCATTGCATGACAATCCGGTTTTCGCGCGGTCACCCCGCGTTATCGCGAATCGAGATCGAATCTCACGACACGTCGCAATTTGTTAGTGATCGGCTGCGTATTGTGACTCCACGCATCAACCTGGAGGGCTGATCATTGAGGGGATCAGCCCTCCAGGAATATTTATTGGACTGAATCAAGTTAATCGCTTGTCAATTTCTGACGCGGTTTTCCCCGCCCTCGCCTATCGCGACGAGCTCGCCAACCTCGCATCCGCCGTTCTGCGCCCTATCGAGCGCCGCCCGCCCTTCTTGGCCCGCCCGCAACAACGCGCTGACGGTGGCGAGGTCGGGTGGATCGGCCGCCAACGCCATGGCCACCTGCCGCAGGTCCTCGGCGACGGCGGCAGCCACCGCGGCGACCTCGGCGGCGTTATGCGCCAGGATTTGACTCCACAACCCCACGTCGGCCGCCGCGATACGCGTCACGTCGCGCACCCCCGGCCCGGCGAGCTGGAGGTCAGCGACGGACGCCCGGGCGAGCGCGGCCGCCATCGCCCCGGCCACTAAGCGCGGGACGTGCGAGACCAGCGCCACCGCCCGATCGTGCGCCACCGGACTGAGCAGCACGGGCCGCGCACCACACAGCTCCACCAAACCCCGGACGACGGCGAGCGCTTCGGGACGCGTGTCGTCCAATGGGCACAGCGCCCACGTCCGCCCCGCGAACAACTCGGCCGAGGCGGCGGCGGGCCCCGACCGCTCCCGGCCGGCCATCGGATGCCCCAGGACGACCGTGGTCGGATCAGCCACGGACCGAACGGCGTCCACAATCGACGCTTTGACGCTGGTGACGTCGGTGTACGCCCGCGCGAGCCCGCGCTCCTGGGCGCGGCGCAACGCCTCCGGCAAGGCGTCCGGCGGTACCGCGACGACCGCGAGGTCGGCGGGAGGATCGTCCGGATTCACGGGACGGCCCGCGCCCCGCGCGACGGCGACGGCGACCGCGGTCGGGTCGGTATCCAGCAGGGTGACCGGCACACCGCGGCGGCGAGCCGCCAGGGCCACAGAGGTGCCGATGAGCCCGGTGCCGACCACCACCAGGGAGGTGGGACGCACCGACGGCGCGACGGAATCGCGCATGACTGTCCTTTCCCAGTGACGCGACGTGCGCGGGAGGGATCGCCCTCCCACGCACGTCCTGGTCCGACGGTCCGGTCAGCCGACCCGGGCGACCGTGACGAGGGGTCCTCGTCCCAGCGGCGACGGAGGCGCCTTGCTGAACCCGCCGAACTCCTCGGCGATCGTGAATCCCGCGGACTCGAGCAGCACCCGCACCTCCGGCGCGGTCAGGACGGACTGGGCGAACGTGTTCTCGTACATCCGGACCGTCCCATCCGCCTCCCGCACCACGAGGGTCTCGTCGTTGACCCAGGTGCCGTCATGGGGCCGCACGATCTGCCGAGCGATCCGGGTGATCAACATTCCGTCGCCCCGGTGGTGGGTCACCACGACCGGCTGATAGGCATCGATGAAATTCAAGAGGTGGGCGACGTCGAGCACGAGGTAGCCGTTCGGCCGCAGCCATCCGGCGATCCGTCGCAACAGCCCAGGAAGCTGCGCGTACGGCACCAGATTGAGCGAGCCGAACAAACAGGCGACGACGTCGTACCGCTCGGCGGTGTCGAAGTGGACGATGTCCTCGCACACGTACTCGACGCCAGGGTCGCCGGCGTTCTTCGCGTAGGCGATGAACTGGGTACTCCAGTCCACGCCCGTGCCGCCGTAGCCCTGGGCGGCCAGGGCGCGCAATACGGTGCCCGTGCCGCAGGCCAGGTCGAGGAGCCGCCCACCCGGAGGCAGGTACGACGCGAGGAAAGCGGCCTCCGCCGCGGCGTCACGCATGTCCCGGCGCATCACCTCGTAGCAGGCGCCGGGGAATTCGAAATTGCTCATGGCAGCCTCACTCCACAGGGGAATCGCTGAGGCACCGTCAGCGCCGCAGCGCCTCAGCGACGAGGAACGCCAACTCCAGGGACTGCTGCGGGTTCAGCCGCGGATCGCACGCGGTCTCGTACCGCTGCGGGAGGTGCAGGTCCTCGATGGCCTGCGGCCCGCCGAGGCATTCGGTGACGTCCTCACCGGTCATCTCGACGTGGATGCCACCGGGGTGGGTGCCCAGCGCGCGGTGCACCTCGAAGTAGCCGAGCACCTCGTCGACGATGCGGTCGAAGTGCCGCGTCTTGTACCCGTTGCTGGCCCGGTGGGTGTTGCCGTGCATGGGGTCGCATTGCCAAATGACCTTCATGCCCGCCGCGGTCACCTTCTCCACGATCGGCGGCAGCACGTCCCGGACTCGCTGGCTGCCCATCCGGCTGACCAGGGTGAGGCGGCCCGGAATGTTGTCGGGGTTGAGCCGCTCGCACAGCGCCAGGGCGTCCTCCGGGGTGGCCGTCGGCCCCAGCTTGACCCCGATCGGGTTCGCCACCCGCGAGAGGAAGTCGACGTGAGCGCCGTCGACCTGCCGCGTCCGTTCCCCGATCCACAGGAAGTGCGCCGACAGGCAGTAGGCACGACCGTTGACGACCCGCGTCAACGCGCGCTCGTACTCCAGGGTCAGGGCCTCGTGAGAGCAGCTCACCGTGGTCGCACGCAGCTCCTCCGCGTCGGTGATCCCGCACGCCTTGATGAACGCGATCGCCCGGTCGATCTCCCTGGCGAGCGCCTCGTAGCGCTGGCCGGCCGGGGAGTTGCGCACGAAGTCCCGGTTCCAGTCGTGCACCCGCTGCAGGTCACCGAAGCCTCCGCTGAGGTAGGCGCGCAACATATTCATCGCGCTGGAGGCGTTGGCGTACGCGCGGATGATGCGCTCGGGATCCGGCCGCCGCGCCTCGCGCGTCGGCTCCAGAGAGTTGATCATGTCGCCGCGGTAGACCGGCAATCCCGACGAGTCGACGTCCTGCGAACGGGGCTTGGTGTATTGGCCGGCGACCCGAGCGATCTTTACCACCGGGAGGCTCGCGCCGTACGTGAGCACCGCCGCCATCTGGAGGAGGACGCGCAGATTGGCCTGGAGGTGCTCCTCCGTGTTGGTGGCGAAGGTCTCGGCACAGTCGCCGCCTTGCAGCAGGAACGCGCCTCCTTCCGCGACGACCGCGAGCTGGCGCAGCAGGTCGTCGACCTCGTTCGGCGCGACGATCGGCGGCACGTCACGGAGTAGGTCCGCCACGGCGTCGACTGCGGCCGGATCGGGCCACGGCGGCTGCTGGGCACGGGGCAGTCGGCGCCACTCATCCAAGCCGAGGTCGTCTGAGCCGACCCGCACGGGTTCCGGCACGGCGGTCGGCGGAGCCTCGGAGACGGACGGTAGGACGGACGGGGATATCGTCATCGGTAACTCTCCACAGTGAGGGGTTCTGGACGGCGGTCATCACTCCTCGAGCAGGTCGGGCTGCTCGTGGGTGATCTCGTCCCACAGCAGCTGGAAGCTGAACCACCCGAGCTGGGGATCGCCGAAGCCGGCGCGCGCCGCCTCGGCCTGCTCCCGCGTGAACGTCCCCATCTGGCCGGCGGCCGAGGCGATGAGCTGCACCTGGGCGCAGTTCTCGTAGGTCACGAACCAGTGCACCGCCTCGTCGACCGAGCCGCCGACCGTCAGCAGCCCGTGGTGACGCAACAGGATGGCGCGCTTGTCGCCGAGCGCCTCGGCGATCGCTCGCCCTTGCTCGATCGCCACCGACGGCCCGTCGTAGCGGTCGAACAGCACCTGGTTCTCGTAGAACGCCGCCGACTCCTGGTCCACCGGCTCCAGCAGACGGCCCAGCGCGCCGAGGGCGCGGGCGTACACCGTGTGTCCGTGCGCGGCGGCGACGGCGTCCGGGCGCAGCTGGTGGATCTGCGAGTGGATGGCGAACGCGCTGGGGTTGACCGGGTAATTCCCGGCGACCACCCGGCCGTCCTTGTCGACGCAGATGAGGTCGCGCACCTTGACTCGGTTGAACGACACCCCGAACGGGTTGACCCAGAAGAGCTCCGGGTCCTCCGGGTCGCGGACCGAGATGTGGCCGGAGATCCCCTCGCCGAATCCGAACTTCCCGAAGATGCGCAGAGCCGCGGCGAGGCGCTGCTTGCGGTGCCGGCGCTCCTCCTCCACGGACGCGAAGGTCGGCTCGCCGGGGATGGGCAGGCCGGTGGCGGTGTCCGCCAGGTAGCTGGGACGGTTGGCGCGGACCGGGGTCTGCTCGGTGATGGTCATGGCTCCTCCACGGGAAACTCGTCGCTGGGATTGGTCGGATGGGTGCGGCGGCGACGCGCCGCGGGTCTCAGGCGACGCCAGCGGCGACAAGCCGGCGGGTGGCGCCGCGAAGCTCGACGTCGGCGATCGCGGTGGCGACGTCCACCGCGCGGTCGACGAGAGAGGGCACACCGAAGGTGAAGAACAGCTCGCCGGCGGCGATGTCACCGATGCCGAAGAGCTGGAAGTGGGCGCGGCCGTGGGGCGGGACGAGCCGGCTGGTGGCGCGTTCCAGGCGCAGACCGCCACGGGGGTGGCGGGCCGCGATGCCCTCGCTCTCCAAGCAGCGCACCAGCGACTGCGCCATCGGCGGGATCCGATGCGCCTCGGCGCTGGCCGCGTTGACGACGTACGTAGCGGCGAAGGTCGTGTCGCCGACGGTGACGTCGAAGCCGCCGCGTGGGCGAGGGGTGACGCTAGTCAATCCGGAGTGGACGGTGAGCTGTCCACTCTCCATCAGCGTGACCAGCGTCGCGGCGCTCTCCGGCGGCATCGGGCAGCACAGGCTCATCAGCGTCCGGTAGTGGTGGCGGAGGATGTGCTCCTGCTCCTGGTGGGAGAGCAGCGGCCACACGTCCGGCCCGGTGTCTGGCACGGCCCGCTGCAGGATGCGCATGCCGATCGCCGATGAGTTCACTTCGGACAGGTGTCGGCGCAGGCGCTCGAGGGGAGGTTCGGTGGCAACGGCGGCCAGTTCGCGACGGACCTCGGCCTCGGCGGCAGGCCCCGCCTCGGCGAGTTCGCGCCGCATGAGCGACACCAGCTCGGCCAACGACACCCGGTCGCGGGTAGCCGCCCACCGCCGCAGCACGTCGGGCGTGAAGTGCCGCAGCTCGTACGTGATCGGCCGCTGCCGGACGCCGGGCAGCACCCCGCTGCGGGAGACCATGCGGATGGGACCGGTGTGCCCCTGCCAGATCAGGCCGAGGACGACGTCCACCGCGGTCAGGCCACAGCCGATCACCGCCACGGGCGCGGCCGGGTCGATCCCCGCCAGGGTGAGGCGCAGCGGATACGGATCGGCGACGAACCCTCGCGTCCCCGCGAGGCGGTAGGCGTCCTGCGGGCGGCCACCGCCGATGCAGAGGACGCCGTAGTCGACGACGTGGCATCGGCCGTGGGCGGTCCGCAGCGCGAGACGGTCGCGGGCCGGCCGGACCGCGGTCACCGGCGACCGCACGATCTCCACGCGCCAGCCGCGCCGGCGCAGCTCGGCGATGGCCGCCTCGGCGCTCTCCACCAAGTACTCGCCGTACTGGGCCCGGGTGGGGAAGAGCGCGCCGTTGAACGGGTCAGGGTCGACGACCTTGGGTTGCGCGCCGAGCCACCGCTCGAAGTGGTCCGGCTCGTCCGCCCGGACGGACATCTCGATCGGCGGCGCGTTGACGCGGACGGACTCCAGGTCAGGCTGGAACGGCCGGCCCCGCCACAGGTACGGCGATGGTTCGTAGACGGTGAGGCCGCCGTCGCGGAGGTCGGTCCGGGTCAGCGCGTCGATAAAGCAGACCGCGGACGCACCACCGCCCACGACGCCAATTTCCATGGTCAATTCCCTCCCCCGCCATTGATCAAATCTTTACAGCCAATTTCACTCGCTTGAAATCACATTGATAACAGAGCATGCCTCACTTTCCAACTTCGTTGTGACCGTCATCACATTCACTTTGTCCACCCATCTCACGCGCGTCTATTCTTTGAATCCCAACCACGTCAAATCGGCGTTAGATCCAGCGTTTGCCCAGTTCAGAGCACATCTTGTTTTGACGGATTCCAATCAGAGAAAGGTGCGACAAACATGGGCGAGATGATGAATGCAGCATTTCTCGACGGCGGACCCGGGCCGATTTTGACGCATAAAAACCTCGGCTCGGCACTCGTCTCCGCCGCGCGGGCTGGAACCGGAGGAATAACCTTTATCGACGATAAAGGTGACGAAGAACGCCTGACTTACGCCGAACTATTTCTCAATTCCCAAAAGCTCCTCACTGCCCTTCGCGCGCGTGGTGTCGCCGTGGGCGACCTCGTCCTGCTTCACGTCGACCGAGACCCAGAGCTGCTCACCGGCTTCTGGGCCTGCGTCCTCGGTGGCTTCATCCCCGTACCCGTGAGCGCGGGAACCTCCTCGGCCCAGCGCATCGACGCCCAACAGCTCCTCATCGACGTCTGGACCATGCTCGACCGCCCCTGGGTGCTCACCGGGAGCGACCCCGGCGGCGCGCGAACCCCGTGGCGTCCGCGGTGGTTGGGACGCGTCGACCAGCTCCACAGCCACCCGCCCGCTGAGGACCTCTACGAGGCGAGTCCCGACGACATCGCCGTCCTCCTGCTCACCTCGGGCAGCACCGGCCTGCCCAAGGCCGTCACCCTGCTGCACCGCAACATCCTCAGCCGCAGCCTCGCCACCGCGGCGGTCAACAACCTCACCGCGGAGACCCGCACCTTCAACTGGATGCCCCTCGACCACGTCGGTGGTCTGGTCATGTTCCACGCACGGGACGTCATCCTCGGGTGCCACCAGGTCCACGCCCGGATGCCGTGGATCCTCGCCGACATCCTGCGCTGGCCGGAGGCCATGTCCCGCCACCGCAGCGAGGTGACCTGGGCGCCCAACTTCGCGTTCGGCCTGGTCAACGACCGCGCCGACGAGATCGCGGGACGGGACTGGGACCTGCGCTCGCTCCGCTACATCATGAACGGCGGCGAGCCGATCAAACCGCGGGTCGCGCGCACCTTCCTGCGCCTGCTCGGCCAGTACGGCCTTCCGTCCACCGCGATGTACCCCGGCTGGGGCATGTCCGAGACGACCGCGGGCGTCGTCGACTGCGTCTTCTCCCCGGAGCACGCCAGCGACCACGACCGCTACGTCCCGGTCGGGCGCCCGCACCCCGGAGTGCGGGTGCGCGTCGTGGACGAGCACGACCGCGTCGTCCCGCAAGGGCAGGTGGGTCGCCTGCAAGCCGCGGGCGACACGATCTTCGCGGGGTACTACGGCAATCCGCAGCAGACCCGCGCGGCCTTCACCGCGGACGGGTGGTTCCGCACCGGCGATCTGGCCTACATCGACAACGGCATGCTCGTGGTCACGGGCCGGGTTGACGACGTCATCGTGCTCAACGGCGTCGACTTCCACGGCCACGAAATCGAAGCCGCGGTCGAGGAGCTGCCCGGAGTGGAGCCCTCGTACACGGTCGCCGCCGCCGTGCAGCTCGAGCCTGGGCAGCCGCAACAGCTCGTGGTCTTCCTGCACCCGCGCGAGACGGCCGAGGTCGACGCGCTCGCCCGCGACGTCCGCGCCCTGGTCCGGCAGCGCTTCGGCGTCGAGGTCGCGCGGGTCGTGCCCGTCGCCCGGGACGATGTGCCGAAGACCGGGATCGGCAAACTCCGCAGGGCCCACCTGCGGCGCCGGTTCGAGGCCGGTGAGATCAAGGGAAGCTGACGTCATCACGTCCTCCGCGGCCGGGAGGCAGGTGTGGCGCTCGCGTCACACCTGCCTCGTCGCCTTCAAGGGGTCAGAGCCGAGGCCAGCACCTCACGGGCGGGTTCCCCCCACGGTGTGGAACCCTCCGCGGAGAAAGATCAAAGGGGTTTGGTTGTCATCAGCGGCCGCGCTGAGCACCGTGCCGATGACGAGCACGTGGTCGCCGATGGTGAGGTGGTCGCGGACGGCGCACTCCAGCCAGCCGGCCCCGTCGAGGACCAGCGCGCCGGTCACCCGGCCCGGGCGAGCGGCCAGCGACCGCACCACCGGGGCGCGGGTGTCCCGGTCGCGAGCCAGGGAACGGGCGAGCTGCTCGCCGCCAGCGGCCAAAATGGACACCGCGAACACCCCGCTGCGCAGCATGTCGGCGAGGAAGCGGGAGCCCACGCGCAGGCACAGCGACACCAGCGGCGGCTCCAGCGAGATCGAGGTGAACGAGTTGATCGTCACGGCGTCGTGACGCCGCTCGCCTGACTGCTCCGCGTAGGTGGTGACAATGCAGACGCCGGTGGCGAAATGCCGCATGATGCTCCGCAGGTCGTTCTGCATCCTCGTCTCCTCGTCGCCGGCGGGCGGCCGATGACGGCCGCCCGCCTTCACCACTGGATCCGGGTCAGGCGTCGGCGCTCCACCGCCCGCGGCGCCACCCGTTGACGTCGTAGTCGTCCATGCACTGCTGGACGAAGGCCCCGTACGAGTCGAGGAGGCCCTTGCCGCGTGACCAGTTGGCGCAGTCGAGCCGCACCTGGTCCGGGCTACCCGCGTAGTTGAGCTCGTAGAGCTCGTGCCGGCCGCCGAACTCCGTGCCGAGCGCGTCCCAGGCGAGCTTGAAGAGCTTCACCCGGTCTTCCGCGGAGCCCGCCGAGCCGCGCAGGTAGCGGTCGATGAGCGGCCGCAGCGCCGGGTTCGTCATGTCCGCCGCGCTGGACGGCGTCATCAGCAGGGAGGCCGCGAGGTGCTCCTCGAAGAACCGGTGCGTACGCTCCCAGCTCAAGGGGGCGATGACGCGGTACCCGGCGGCGTAGTCCATGCGCGGAAAAGGACGGTGTCGCCCGGGCCGGGCTCCGGGTCGCTGGCCATCGCGGTCGTCACCGCCCACGTCAGGTGCCGCCAGGCGAGCAGCTCGCCGAGCCCAGCCTGGACGCCGCGGAACTTGTCCGTCCCGTTGAGCTGGGTGCCGCGGTCGAGCAACCCGGACATGAACTCCAACTTCACCGCCATACGGATCGCGGCCTGGAAGAAGCCGCGGGCCAGCAGCCCGCTGCGCGGGAAGTACTCGTAGATCTTCTTGGTGTCGCGGTAGATGAGGACGTTCTCCCAGGGGATGAACGCGCGGTCGAAGATGAGCACCGAGTCGTTCTCGTCGAACCGGCTCGACAGCGGGTAGTCGTACGGGCTGGTCGCCTTCTGCGCGTACGACGGGCGGCACACGACCTTGAGGCCCGGTGTGTTCAAGGGGGCCATGAACGCCAGCGCCATGTCCTCGGCCTTGCCGGCTTCGAGGTTCGCCAGGTGGATCTGGCCCACGAACGCCGCGTGCGTGATCGCCGCGGCGGTGCCCATGAGCTTGGCGCCTTCGACGACGATGCCGTCGTCGCGCTCCTCGACCACTCTCAGGTAGACGTCCCGGATCTCGTGCGCCGGCTTGTGCCGGTCCACCGGCGGGTTGACGATGACGTGGCTGATGAACAGCCCTTTGCGCGCGTAGCGCTCGTACCACCCCCACGCGCTGTCCTGGAACGGCTCGTAGAAGTCGTGCGTGACCGCGAGGCCCGCCATGAACGAGGCCTTGTAGTCCGGGGTGCGGTTCATGAAGCCGTAGCTCATCCGCGCCCAGCACTCGATCGCGTCGCGGGCCAGGAGCAGCTCCTCGGCGGAGTGGGAGGGGGTGAAGAACCGGTGGGTGCGCGCACCCGTGTACCGGTCCACAGTGGTCATAATGTCGCGGGTATCGGGGTGGTGCAGCGCGTCGTAGAGCTGCGCGGTCGACAACGCGGTCTGGCGGAACGCCGGGTGCGCAGTGACGTCCTTGACCACCTCGCCGTCGATGAAGATCTGACGGCCATCGCGCAGGCTCTCCAGGTATTCGTCGCCCGTGAGCAGCTCGTTGGGCACGTCAGCGTCGTCACCCAGAACCGGCGGGGCGGTTTCCGAGCGCGGTGCAGCGGTCGAGACCTGAACCATGACAGGCGAACCTCCGAAGTCGGTGGGTTGCGACGGCTGCCGTACGCGGACACCCGGGGACGGCGTGTCCCCGCGAGTGCGGATTCACCTCGGCCGATGCGAACGACGCTACTGATCAGGCCAGGGGCGAGGTGCTGCAAAAGCGAATGGCCGATGACGCAATCGCGCACACCTCGACCCGCGCCGCGGGTGCCCCGCCACGGACCGGCCGCCCGCGCGCTCGCCCCGCCCGGCGCCACCCCGCGGCCGCGGAGGACGGCGCGCCCCGCGACGCGGAGCCGATCACACGACCGAGGGCGGGTATTGACGCGAGTCGCGTACCCGGCCCGGGTAGGCTGAGAACCCGTGATTGACCTGCGCTTGCTCCGCGAGAACCCCGATGTCGTCCGTGCCAGCCAGCGCGCGCGAGGCGCCTCCGAGGCGATCGTGGACGAGCTGCTCGACGCCGACGAGCGACGGCGCAGCGCGGTGGCGCGCTTCGAGTCGCTGCGCGCCGAGCAGAAGCAGCTCGGCAAGCAGATGCCGAAGGCCACCGGCGAGGAGAAGGCCGCGCTGCTGGCGCGCACGAAGGAGCTCGCCGCCGAGGTGAAGGCGGCCGAGGCGGCCGTTACCGAGGCCGAGAAGCGGCTGCGCAGCCTGCAGTTGGCGATCCCGAATCTCGTCGAGGAGGGCGCGCCGCACGGCGGTGCCGACGACTACGTCGTCCTCCGCGAGGTTGGGGAACGCCCTGCCATCGACAACCCCCGGGACCACGTCCAGCTCGCCGAGGGGCTGCGGGCCATCGACATCGAGCGCGGAGCGAAGGCGTCCGGAAGCCGCTTCTACTACTTGACCGGCGTGGGCGCGCTCCTCCAGCTTGGTCTCCTCCAGCTCGCGGTGAACCAGGCCCTGCAGTACGGCTTCACCCCGGTGATCCCGCCGACGTTGGTCAAGCCCGAGTCGATGGAGGGGACGGGCTTCCTCGGCGAGCACGCCAGCGAGGTCTACCGGCTGGAGGCCGACGACTTGTACCTGGTCGGCACGTCTGAGGTCCCGCTGGCCGCCTACCACGCCGACGAGATCCTGGAGCTCGACGCGCCCATTCGCTATGTCGGCTGGTCGTCGTGCTACCGGCGGGAGGCCGGCTCCTACGGCAAGGACGTCCGCGGCATCATCCGGGTGCACCAATTCGACAAGGTCGAGATGTTCTCCTTCTGCCGCCCGGAGCAGGCGCACGAGGAGCACCTGCGTTTCCTCGCCTGGCAGGAGGAGATGCTCGCCAAGGTCGAAATTCCGTACCGGGTGATCGACGTGGCGGCCGGGGACCTGGGCGCCAGCGCAGCCCGCAAGTACGACTGCGAGGCGTGGCTGCCATCGCAGGGCCGCTACCTGGAGGTCACCTCCACCTCCAACTGCACCACCTTCCAGGCGCGCCGCCTCAACATCCGCTACCGGGACGAGAGCGGCAAGACCCAGATGGCCGCGACGCTCAACGGGACGCTGGCCACCACCCGGTGGCTCGTACCCATCTTGGAGAACCACCAGCAGCCGGACGGGTCGGTGCGGGTGCCCAAGGCGCTGCAGCCCTACGTCGGTCGCGAGGTGCTCGAACCCCAGCGGTAGTCACGACCCGCGCCACTTCGCCGCGAAGTCGTGGCCAGGTGGCGTTGACGGAGGTACGTTTTCTCCCCCGCTTCTCAGCGGTCGTTAAGGAGGGAACGATGCCTCGCCCGGGTCTACCGAAGCTCGTCGCGACCGACCTCGACGGCACCCTGGTGCGCAGCGATGACACGGTCTCGGCGTACACGCACGCGGTGCTCGACCGGGTCCGCGCGGCGGGCATCCCCATCGTCGGAGCGACCGGCCGCGGCCCGCGGCTGACCGCGCTCACCCGCAACGACATCCGGGCCGCCGACTTCCTCGTGTTGGCCGGCGGTGGCCGCGTCGTGGACCACACCGACCCCGACGACCCGGTGATCCTGCGCGATGAGCGCATGTCCGGGGACACCCTGGCGGCGGTGCTGACCGAGCTGGAGCGGGCCGTCGGGCCGCTGCGCGTCATGGTCGAGGCGCTGGACACCCCGAACGCCCCGCTCTGGGGCGACCCCGATCCGGCCTGGCCGTACCCCGATCGCTTCGAGCCGCGTACCCGCGCCGAGTGCCTCACTGGAACGGTGATCAAGGCCTTCGCGCGCAGCACGAGCTACGACGTGGACGAGCTGCTCGCCATCGCTCGGGAGATCGTGCCGCCGACCGTGGCCACGATCACGCAGGCCGGGCTCGGCTTCCTTGAGATCACGCCGCCCGGGGTCGACAAGGCCACCGGTCTGCGCGTCGTGGCCGAGGCGCTCGGGGTTGACCCCGCGGAGGTGCTCGTCTTCGGCGACATGCCCAATGACCTGCCGATGTTCGAGTGGGCCGGCTGGAGCCGGGTCGCGGTGGCCAACGCGCATCCGCACGTGCGGTCCGCGGCCGACGAGGTCACGTTACGTAACGATGACGACGGGGTGGCGGTGTACCTAGATCAGTTACTGTCCCAGTGATGGGACACCTACCGCAGCTGGTCGCCACCGATCTCGACGGCACTCTGCTCCGGAAGGACAAGACCGTCAGCAGCCGGACCGCGGCGGCGCTGGAGCGGCTCTCCGCCCAGGGGTGCCGGGTCGTGCTGGTCACCGGCCGCCCCCTGCGGTGGCTCGCCGCGGTGTACGACCAACTGCACGCCCCGCTGCCCGCGGTCTGCGCCAACGGCGCCGTCGTCTACGACCCCCTCACCGATCGGGTGCTCCGCGCCGACCCGCTCGCTCCCGAGCTGTTGGCCGAGGTCGCGCGTCGACTCCGCGCGGCGGTGCCCGGGGTCACCTTCGCCGTGGAGGTCGACGACGGGCGGGTGATGTGGCATGGCGAGGACTGGCCGGCGCATTGGAACGCCAACCACCCGAGCGCCTACGTCGTCGCCGAGGACGATCTCCTCTCCGCTCCCGCGGTCAAGCTGCTCGCGCGCAGCGATCAGGACCCGGAGACCTTCGTCCAGATCGTCACCGGGGCGATCGCCGGTCTCGCCGAGGCGACGCATTCGTCGTACTCGGGCCTGGTGGAGATCTCCGCCGCGGGGGTGACCAAGGCCGCCGGCCTGGCGTGGCTCTGTGAACGCTGGGGGCTGGGCCCCGCCGACGTCATCGCGTTCGGCGATATGCCGAACGACGTTCCGATGTTGACGTGGGCCGGCCGGGCGGTAGCCGTGTCGAACGCGCATCAGGCGGTACGCGAGATCGCGGATGAGGTGACCGCGTCGAACGAGGAGGACGGCGTAGCCGCCTACCTCGAGGAGCTCTTCCAGCTCCGCCCGGCCGGACCGGAGTCTTAGAGGTACTGACCGGTGCGGGGGTCTCCGGGCCCACCTGGCCCACCCGGCCCGGGCTGACCAGACCCGCCGGGCCCCATCCCCGGGCCGCCCGGCAAGGCCGGCCGACCGCTGCGCATCTGCTCGAGTTGCAGCCGGGCCGCCATCTGTTGAGCCACTAACGCCGCCTGGATGCCGTGGAAGAGCCCTTCCAGCCACCCCACGAGCTGCGCCTGCGCGACGCGCAACTCCGCCTCCGTGGGCGTGCTGTTCTCGTCAAACGGAAGCGAAATCCGCTTGAGCTCCTCCCGCAGCTCCGGGGCGAGGCCTTCCTCAAGCTCCGAGATCGACCGCTGGTGGATCTCCCGCAACCGGTGGCGACTCGCCTCATCCAGCGGTGCCGAGCGCACCTCCTCGAGGAGCTGCTTGATCATGCTGCCGATCCGCATGACCTTCGCCGGCTGCTCCACGAGGCGTGACGGATCTTCCGCGTCCGCCTCTCGCTCGGCATCAGCGTCGACCGTGCCGAGCGGTCGGCCGTCCGGCCCGACCACGACGACTGTCCCGGCACGGCGCGCCTCCGGCTTGTCCGGCCCCTGGTTCCCTTCGGCGTTGCGCGGCGCTTCGGTCATACTGTCTATCTTCCCGCAATCGCGGCGATCGCCACGCGGGTGATTGACGCGCGCCGCGCGTCATCCCGCCTCACGACGGCCCACTCCGACGCGTTCAGGCCCCCCGTGTGTCCATGTCTGTCGATCCCTTGGACGCGATGGCGATTACGCAGCGTAAGGATAGACATGGGACCACATAGTCATTCATCATTAGAATATTCGTCATACATCAATGTGTTTGCGCTGCCGCGGCGCTCCAGTCACGACACCTGAACGCGCCATTCCTCCGTACTTCTTCGCCCAGAAAACGGATGTTTCGTCCCGCTCGTTCCGCAGCGCACGCCGTCCCACCGCCCGTCGTCCAAACCTCCTGCTCCTCCGCCACCCTGGCCTCGCTCCGTTGACGCAGTGTCGCCGAGCGGGTAAAACCCCGGAGGGATCGAGATCGGTCACAGTGCGGAAGGACAGCCGTGTCGCTCATGGACCGCCGGCAGATGCTCAAGCTCATGGCCTCCCTCGGCGCGGCCGGGCTCACCGGTGCGTGCGGTTGGGGCGAGGGGGACGACGAGGCAGAGCGCAGCGAGCCAATCAAGATCGGCCTTATCGCGCCGCAGACCGGCGGATACAAGCCGATCGGCGAGGAAATGATCAATGGCTTCCAGCTCTACCTCGACCTCACCAACCACCGACTCGGCGGTCACCCCGTCGACGTCATCGTCGAGGATGAAGGCGATTCGGCCCAAAGCGGGCGGGCGGCGTTCGAACGGCTGATCAAAGAGGACGTTCTCGCCATCACCGGAGTGGCGAGCTCCGAAGTCATGCTCAGCATTCGGGACGCGGTCGAGCAAGCGCGCGTTCCGCTGCTCGGCTCCAACGCCTCGCCCCGCAACCTCCAGGGTGTCCTCTACATCTGGCGGACGTCGTACATCAACGACGAGCCTGGACGCGCGATGGGCACGTTCGTCAAGCGCCAGCTCCGCCGCTCCGAGCGGGTCTCCTTGTCCGCCCTCGACTACACCGGAGGTCGGGACTCCATTCAGGGCTTCCTCGACGCGTTCGGCTCCGACTCGCGGCTGTCCTTGCCCGTGGTGTGGGCGCCGTTCACCACCAACCCACCCCGGGGCGCCTTCCGCGCCACGGTGCAGCAACTCCTCGCCCAGGATCCCCAAGCCATCTACTGCTTCTACGCCGGAGCCGCGGCGATCGAGTTCCTCCGGGAGCTGCGCAGCGCCGGCTACCGGGGACGCATCTATGGCCCTGGCTTCCTCACCGAGGGGAGCGTGCTGGACGCCCTCGGCGAGCTCGCCGAGGGCGTCATGACCGCCATGAACTACTCCGCCGACCTCGACAACGCCATCAACATGCGCTTCGCCACCAACTACCGGAAGAAGCACGGCTCCTCGCCCACCACGTACGCCATGGCGTCCTTCGACGCGGCGCTCGTGCTGGACCGGGCGATCCGGCTCACGAAGAACGACCTCACCCCGCAGCAGCTCAACCTCGCGCTCGGCAAGATCGGCCTGATCGAGAGTCCACGCGGCACGTGGTACTTCAACCAGTCCCGCACCCCGCAGCAGAGCTGGTATCTGCGGGAGGTCCGCCACGACGGCACCACCTTCGGGAACGTCACGATCAGCGAGCTCACCACCCTCGGCTGACGTCGGCGGGAGCGTGGCGGCCGACCGGAACCCGCGGTACCGGCCGTCAGAGGTACATCCCGGTGCGGTGCTCGCCGTCCGAGGACGTCCGCTCTCCCTCGTGGAGCGCCCGATCGTCGCCGAAGAAGCGTCGACCGCCGAACTCCCCGTGCAGCCGATCGTCCAGCTCGTCGGCGAGTCCCGTCATGACCTGGATGGCGAGCACCAGGTGCACCGGCTGGAAGCTACGGCCGAAGACGGGTACCGACGCCCACACCGTGTCGTTGGCGCAGTAGAGACGACCGATCGGCATCCGATTGGTCAACTCGGAGAGTCGCGCGTAGAGCTGCTCGGTCGGCCGAACCTCGGTCAGCACGGGGGAGAAGACGTCCACCAACGGCGGGTTGTCGCGGACCCGAACGAAAACCATCGCCGACCCGGCGCGGATGCCGATGTCCCCGTCGGCGTCCACATGCAACTGATCAGGGGTGCTCTGCATCATCGCGGCCACCACGGCGCGGACCCGTTCGTCCAACGGCCGTGCGTCGTCGGGCGATCGGTCGTCGAGAGCGAGAAGGTCAATCTCGGACCTGCTCCGCACCGCCTCCGGCCGCGCGCTGCCGATGGGGTCCACCGGAACCGGCTCGCCGTCCCGGTGCGCGAGGTAGACGAGGAAGGCGGGGTGGGGAGCGCCGTAGACGTCGCGCAACGTCCGGGTGACCACCGCGGCGAGTCGATTGGTCTCGGCGACCGCCGTCCGAATCCCGAAGCGCTCCGCGGATCCCTCCACCACCCCCGGCGGCGCCCAGCCGAGGGCGACCAACTCCGCGATCGCCGTCCGATCCATCCGATGCGCGGGCGGCAGCCCGGCGTTGCCCACCGCGAACCCGGTGAGGTGGTCCGGCTCCGCTCGGTGGAGGCTGACCGAGTACACCGCGTCACCCGTGCCCGTCGCGGTGGGATCGAGCGTGATCTCAAGCTCGGCTCCCGCGGGCAACCGCCGCAGCACGCTGCTCAAGTCTCGGGCGAACTCCTGCCACGCCGCGGTCACCTTCGCGCGAAGGTCAGCCGTGGAGGGCTCGGCCAAGAGCACCGCGTAGTCCGAGGCGTCGATCTCGGGGACCCCGCGCGTCACCCCCTCGTCCGCGACCGGTCGACGGGAGGTGTCGGCAAAGTGATCGGCGTTGCCGGCTCGTCGCTCGGCCATGGTGATCGCCTCCCCACGTTGCCGCTCGCCGTGGTGAGCGACACGTCCTCATGCTGATACGCGTCAACGTAACGGGATGTAGCGACGAAGGGAACGGGCGGCGCCACGGACTGCCGCGCGCGGCGAGCGGCGACACCCCGGCAGCGCGGGTGTCGGGTGTGGACGGCATGCCCCGGGTTACCGTGCGGGAATGGACTTGCCGTACCTGCGAGCGCATCCGGAGCAGCTGCCTGTCCTACTGGCACATCAGCGCATCCGCGAGACGCCGGTCGGCGGCGGGGACATCTGCACCGCCACTCGGCTCACCCTCGACGACGGCACGTCGCTCTTCCTCAAGACGTGGCCGGAGCGGGCGGGTCGGCCCCTGCCTGAGGGGTTCTTCGCCACGGAAGCGGCGGGGCTCGCCTGGCTCCGCGAGGCGGGCGCCGTCCCCGTCCCCGAGGTGATCGCCTCGCTGCCGACCATGCTCGCCCTCGAGTGGGTGGAGCCGGGGCCGGCCACGCCCCAGGCGGCCGAGCGGTTCGGACGTGAGCTCGCGGCCCTCCACCGAGCCGGCGCTCCGGCCTTCGGCGCCGAGTGGCCCGGTTTCATCGGCTCCCTCCCCCAGGACAACACGCCCTCCACCGACCCGTGGCCGACGTGGTTCGCCGAACGCCGCCTCCTGCCGTACCTGCGGCGTTCGGTCGACAATGGCGCGCTCACCGCAGCGGAGGTCGCCGCCGTCGAGACGCTGATCGCCCGGATCGACGAGTACGGCGGCGCCGAGCCACCGGCGCGCATCCACGGCGACCTGTGGCCGGGAAACGTGCTCTGGGGGGCAGATGGCCGAGCGTGGCTCGTCGACCCCGCCGCGCACGGCGGGCATCGCGAGACGGACCTCGCCCAGCTCGCCCTGTTCGGCGGTACGCCCTACCTGGACCGGATTCTCGCCGCCTACCACGAGGTGTGGCCGCTGGCCGACGGTTGGGAGCGACGCCGCCCCATCCACCAGCTCCACTTGCTGCTCGTCCACACCGCGCTCTTCGGGGCGGCGTATCGGGACGCGGTGGGCCGAGCCGCGCGCGCCGCGCTGTCGGCGTGAGACCGCCGCGGCTCGCGGGTATCGACGGCGCGCGATACGGTCGATCCGTGACGACAGCGCGGGAGCCGGTCGGGCCGCGGCCTGGGGCGCTCCTCGATCGGTACGGCCGGGTCGCCACCGACCTGCGGGTCTCCCTCACCGACCGGTGCAACCTCCGCTGCACCTACTGCATGCCGGCCGACGGGCTGACCTGGATTCCCCGGCCCGAGCTGCTCACCGACGACGAAGTGGTGCGGCTCATCCGCGTGGCGGTCGAGCGCCTGGGGGTGTCCGAGGTGCGGTTCACCGGCGGAGAGCCCTTGCTGCGCCCTGGGCTCCTGCGGATCGTCTCCGCTGTCGCCGCGCTCACCCCGCGCCCGCGGCTCTCGCTCACGACCAACGGCATCGGCTTGGCGCGTCTCGCCGCGCCGCTGCGCGACGCGGGTCTCGACCGGGTGAACGTCTCCCTCGACACGCTCAACCCCGAGACGTTCGCCACCCTGACCCGACGCCACCGGCTGTCGGACGTGCTCGCCGGCCTCGCCACCGCGGCCGCCGCGGGACTGACGCCTGTCAAGGTCAACGCCGTCCTCGTCCGCGGGATCAACGACGGGGAGGCCACCGCGCTCCTGCGGTTCGCGCTGGCGCACGGCTACGAGCTGCGCTTCATCGAACAGATGCCCCTGGACGCGCAGCGCTCGTGGGATCGCCGAGCGATGGTGACCGCCGACGAGATCCTCGCCGCCCTCCGGGCGGAGTTCACGCTGCTGCCCGATCCGCGAAACCGCGGCAGCGCGCCGGCCGAGACCTGGCTCGTCGACGGCGTCACATTCCCGAATGGCGAACCGGCACGCGTGGGTGTGATCGCGAGCGTCACGCGCCCGTTCTGCGGGGCGTGCGACCGCACGCGGCTCACCGCGGACGGGCACGTGCGGGCGTGTCTCTTCGCGACCGAGGAGTCCGACCTCCGGAGCGCTCTTCGCGCGGGAGCGGACGACGAGGAGTTGGCCCGCCGCTGGCGACAGGCGATGTGGGGCAAACACGCCGGCCACAACATCGACGATCCTTCATTTCTCCAACCCAGCCGGCCCATGTCAGCGATCGGGGGGTAGCGACATGACGGTGACCGTTCGGTACTTCGCGGGGGCACGCGCGGCGGCGGGTACCGAGGAGGAGGTGGTGCCCGCCGGTTTGACCCGGGACGGGTTGATCGCCGAGCTCACCCGGCGGCATGGGGATCGGCTCGCGGCCGTGTTAGGGGTGGCGAGCTTTCTCGTCGACGGCACCGCTTGGCATGATTCCGAGACACCGCTCCCGGCGGGTGCCACGGTAGAGGTCTTGCCGCCGTTCTCCGGCGGATAAGGGGGTGTGATGGCGGTCCTGGGCTTCGTCGGCACGCTCGGTCTCGTCACCGCCCTTATTCATTTATATCTATGGAAACGCCTTGTCCGGGACACCCTCCGGCCCGGGCGGGCGCGGCGCATCGGGGGGATCGTGGCCATCGGGCTGGCCCTCCTCATCCCGGCCACCCTGCTCGCCACCCGCACCGGCCAGGACTGGCTCACCTGGCTCGCGTGGCCCGGGTACCTGTGGCTGGCGCTGATGTTCTACCTGCTGGTCCTGCTGGCCGCACTCGAGCTTCCGCTGCTACCGGTCCGGCTCCTGGTGCGTCGCCGTCGCCCCCGCGTCACCGATTCCGTCCCCGCTCCCGCCCCTCAACCCGAGCCGGCGCTCGTCGGCTCCACCGACGGGACGGAGGCAGCGGACGGCGCGCACGTCGCCGCCTCCCCGCCGCCCGCCGCTCCCGCCGATCCGCCGGGGACACCGCCCGCCGACCCACCGGATCACGATCCGAGTCGCCGGCTCCTGCTCGCGCGCGGCGTCGCGATCGTCACGGGCCTCGCCGCCGCGAGCATCACCGGCTACGGCATGCGCACCGCGCTCGGGCCACCGCGCCTGGACCGCGTACAGGTGCCGCTGGCCAAGCTGCCGCGGCGGATGGATGGGTTCCGCATCGTCGCGGTCTCCGACATCCACCTCGGTCCGCTGCTCGGGCGCGCGCACACCGAGCGCATCGTCGCCGCGATCAACCGGCTCAACGCCGACATCGTCGCGATCGTCGGGGACTTGGTCGACGGCCCGGTCTCCGAGCTCGGCGAGGCGGCTGAGCCGCTGCGCGACATTCACGCCCGGTACGGCACGTTCTTCGTCACAGGCAACCACGAGTACTACAGCGGCGCCGGCGAGTGGATCGACGAGCTGACGCGGCTCGGCGTGCGGGTTCTCCAGAACGACCGCCAGGAGATCGTGGCCCCCGGCGGGGTGCTCGACGTGGCTGGGGTCAACGACGTCACCGGCGGGAGGATGGGCCCGGGCGAGGGTCCCGATTTCGACCGCGCCCTCGGCGGCCGGGATCCCGGCCGCCCGGTCGTGCTCCTCGCGCACCAACCGGTCCAGGCGCACGAGGCGGCCCGCTATGGCGTCGATCTCCAGCTATCCGGTCACACCCACGGCGGGCAGATGGTTCCCTTCAATCTCCTGGTCCGGCTGGAGCAACCGATAGTCTCCGGGTTGGGCCGCATCGGCGACACGCAGGTGTACGTGACGAACGGTGCAGGCTTCTGGGGTCCGCCTGTGCGGGTGGGGGCGCCACCGCAGGTGAGCCTGGTGGAGCTGCGCACCCGCTGACACGCGACCATCCCAGAAAAAGGGGGAAACTGGACAATTTTCGCTAATATGCAGATATCTTCTCGCGGCGTCACGGACAACGCGTCCGTCGCTGACAATTGCACGAATCACGATCGCGCGTGGCGACACGCCGATCACCAGTCGGACATGGCAGGATGCGGCGTGCCTCCGTTTAGCACTGTGCCGACCGGCACCTCCATCGTGGACGCCGGTTCGTTCGTCGCGGATCTGCACATTCACTCGAAGTACTCTCGAGCCTGTAGTCGCGATCTCAACCTGCCCAACCTCGCCTGGTGGGCACGACGCAAAGGCGTCACTCTCCTCGGCACCGGTGACTTCACCCATCCCGCCTGGTTCCAACACCTGCAGGAGTCGCTGCGCCCGGCGGAGCCCGGGCTCTACCGGCTCAGCGAGGAGGCCGAGCGGGAGATCGACCGGAAGCTGCCGCCGCGCCTGACCGGTTCCGACGCGCAGCCCGTGCGCTTCCTGCTCAGCGTGGAGATCTCCACCATCTACAAGCGCGACGGGCGGACGCGCAAGGTCCACCACCTCATCTACATGCCGGACTTCGACGCGGCGGCCCGGTTCAACACCGCGCTCAGTCGCATCGGCAACCTCGGCTCCGACGGCCGCCCGATTCTCGGTCTGGACTCCCGCGACCTCCTGGAGATCGCTCTGGAGGCGAGCCCGGATAGCTGGCTCGTCCCCGCCCACATCTGGACGCCGTGGTTCTCCGCGCTCGGGTCGAAATCCGGCTTCGACTCGATCGCCGAATGCTACGGCGACCTCGCCGACCACATCTTCGCCGTGGAGACCGGCCTCTCCTCCGACCCCGCCATGAACTGGCGAGTCGCCACTCTCGATCAGTACCAGCTGGTCTCCAACTCCGATGCCCACTCCGCACCGGCGCTCGCTCGGGAAGCGACGGTCTTCACCACCGCGCTCGACTACTTCGCGATCCGCGACGCGCTGCGGACCGGGGATGGCTTGCGCGGCACGATCGAGTTCTTCCCCGAGGAGGGGAAGTACCACGCCGACGGCCACCGCGCCTGCGGCGTCAGCTGGCTGCCGGAGCAGACCCGGGCCGCGAACGGGCAGTGCCCGGAGTGCGGCAAGCCGGTCACCGTCGGCGTCTTGAGCCGCGTGGAGGAGCTCGCCGACCGGCCCGAGGGAGAACGGCCGCCGCACGCCAAGGAGGTCGCGCACCTCGTCGCGCTGCCGGAGATCCTGGCCGAGATCCACGGCGTGGGGCCACGCTCGAAGACCGTCGAAGGGCAGGTCAACACCCTGATCGCCGCGCTCGGCTCCGAGCTGGAGATCCTCACCAATACCCCGCTGGACGAGCTGCGGAGCGTCGGCGGTGAGGTGCTGGCCGAGGCGATCGCGCGGCTGCGCCGCGGCCAGGTGCTCCGCCGGCCAGGCTACGACGGCGAGTACGGGGTGATCCGGCTCTTCGAACCCGGGGAACTGAGCCGCCTGACCAGCGTCGCGGTCCAGCCGGACGCGCTCTTCGACATCCCGACGCCCGCGGCCGACACCGCGCGGACCCCGAGCAAACCCAAGGCCTCCCGCCCGCGGCGCACGCGAGCGGCCAGCGAGCCGCCGGCGCCGCCGATCCCACCCCCGCCGCCGCCCTCGCCGCACGAGCCGTTCGAGCCGATGCTCGCCGGCATGGAGGAGGTCGGCACCGGGCTGCTGGATCGACTCGACGCGATGCAGCGGGTGGCCGCCTCCGCACCGGGCGGGCCGCTCCTCATCGTGGCCGGGCCAGGCACGGGCAAGACCCGCACCCTGACCCACCGCATCGCGTACCTCTGCGCGGAGCTCAACGTCTACCCCGAGCACTGCCTCGCGATCACCTTCACCCGGCGCGCCGCCGAGGAGCTGCGCAGCCGACTGGAGAACCTCCTCGGCCCGGTCGCCGAGGACATCACCGTCGGCACCTTCCACTCGGTGGGCTTGAGCATCCTGCGCGAGAACGCGGCCGCGGTCGGGCTCACGCCCGATTTCCGAATTGCCGAGGAGGCCGAGCGCGCCGAGGCGCGCGACGAGGCCGGCGACGACGAGACGGCCTACCGGAAGGCGCTGCGCGCGCGGAACCTCGTCGACCTCGACGAGCTGCTCACCCTCCCAGTACAGCTCCTCCGCGACGATCCCGCGCTGGTCGAGCGCTACCGCGACCGGTGGCGCTGGATCTTCGTGGACGAGTACCAAGACGTGGACGCCACCCAGTACGAGCTGTTGCGGCTGCTCAGCCCGCCGGACGGGAACCTCTGCGCGATCGGCGACCCCGACCAGGCGATCTACTCGTTCCGGGGCGCGGACGTGTCGTACTTCCTGCGCTTCAGCGAGGACTTCGTCGACGCCCGGATGGTCCGGCTGACCCGCAACTACCGCTCGTCCGCGCCGATCCTCGCCGCCGCAGTGCAGGCCATCGCGCCGAGCTCGCTGGTCCGCGACCGTCGGCTCGACCCGGCCCGGCTCGACCCGGAAGCCCCGCTGGTCGGGCGCTACGGCGCCGCGTCCGCCGCGGATGAGGCCGAATTCGTGGCCCGCACCATCGACGAGCTGGTCGGCGGCATCTCCCACCGCTCGTTGGACAGCGGTCGCGCCGACGGGCAGGCGACGGCCATCTCGTTCTCCGACATCGCTGTGCTGTACCGGACCGACGCGCAAGCCGGGCCGATCGTCGAGGCGCTCACTCGGGCCGGGATCCCCGTGCAGAAGCGATCCCACGACCGGCTGCGGGACCGGGCCGGGGTAGCGGAGATCGTTCAGGAGCTCCGCCACGCGGACGGGCTCGGCGGATCGCTGGCCGCCCGGGTCCGCCTCGCCGGCCAAGTGCTCGCCGAACGGGTCGCTCGGCCCACGCTGGACGCGTCCGCCACGCTCACCCCCACGGACATCTGGGCGGCGGTGGAGGTCCTCACGCCGCTCGCCCAGCGCTGCGGCGACGACCTGCACCGCTTCCTCGCGGAGATCGCGACTGGCGCCGAGGTCGACGCGCTCGACCCGCGCGCCGAGGCGGTCACCCTGCTCACCTTGCACGCGGCCAAGGGTCTCGAGTTCCCGGTGGTGTTCCTCGTCGGGTGCGAGGACGGCCTGCTGCCGCTCCGCTTGCCGGGCAAGACCTTGAGCGAGGAGGAGCTGGCCGAGGAGCGTCGGTTGTTCTTCGTCGGGATCACCCGCGCTCAGGATCGGCTCTACGTGAGCCACGCGCGGCGGCGGACGCGGTTTGGCAGCGAGCGGGAGAGCGCGCCGAGCCCGTTCCTCGACGCGATCGACGCCGGTCTGTTCGACCTGCTCGGCGACACCGAGCGACGCCGTCCGAAGGATCGGCAGCTCCGGCTGTTGTGAGGCCCGCTCGGCGCGGACCCGAGGAGGACCGAGATGGCCGACTATCGACCGTACGATGGCCGGCACTACGCGGTCAGGCGGCCACGCCGGGGAGGATCGCGGGCGCGCGAGGACACCGTCCCTCGTTCCGGACGCCCGTCCCGGCGCGGGGTGCCGCGCACGGCGCTGATCCTGGCGCTCGTCCCCGTCCTCGCCCTCGCCGGAACCGTGGCCTGGGATCACCTGACGACGGGTCAGCCGGAGTGGGGAGCGACCGCGCCGACGGCCGCCACGAGCAGACCGGGGGAAGCGAGCCCGGCCGCGACCACCGACACGATTCCCGCCGATGTCCGGTTCGTCGAGGTCGGCGAGTGTCTCCGCAACGACGGCCACGCCACGTCGCCGCGCTTCACCATCGCGCCGTGTGGGCCGCGCACCTACGAGGTCCTCGCGCGCTTCGACGGCCCGACCGACGGCGAAGCCGACGCGAAGGCCAAGTGCCGGAGGGTGCCGGGCTACACCGACTGGTACTACTTCAAGACCGAATTGTCGGCGCTCGACTACGTCCTGTGCCTCAGGTGGCGCTAGGTCGTTGACCCGATGTTCGCCTTAATCGGTATTCCACCCTGCCGATCATCAGGACGGGGTATGAGTGGTTCATGAGACCGATACGCGGCGCGGCGCGTGCCATGCTGAGCGCAGTCTTCGTGCTGAGCGGGGCGCGCGCGATAGCAAATCCTGACCCATTGGTGCCTCGGGCTCGGCGTGTGACCGACCGAATCGAGCCGTGGTTGAGGAAAATAGCTCCAACGGCACCGACGGATGCCCGAACTCTCGTTCAGATCAATGGCGCGGCCCAACTCCTCGGCGGCGTCATGCTGGCGACCGGGCTCGCGTCGCGTCCCGCCGCGCTCCTCCTGGCGGGATCAGTGGTGCCGACCACACTGGCTGGCCATCCGTATTGGTCGTTCACCGACGCCGAGGAACGCCGGATGCACCAGATTCATTTCTTGAAAAACGTGGGTCTGCTCGGTGGGCTGCTCCTCGCCGCGGTGGACACCCAAGGACGGCCTAGCCTGCGCTGGCGGGCGAATCATGCGATCACCAAGGGCACGCGCTCGGTGCGCCGCGCGGTTCGCTCCGTCCGGCGGGACGCCCGCATCGCCGTGCGCTCCGCGGCGGCCGCGCGTCGGCTGCCGATGTAATCCCTATAGATTAGGACGATTGAGTGGTTCTCAGATTTGGTGACCGTGAATCACCTGAAGCGTACGCTTCGTATTAAGCAGGGAGAAAAGTCGCAGACCCGTGTGGGATTGGATACGTTCAGGTAACGCCCCCGTCGGGGCGCTCACTGATCGCTCTAGGCTCGGCAATGGATCAGGGCGGAAAGGACGACTTGGTACGGGGGTGGCCACACGCCATGCCGGCACCTGTCGGGGGGTGGAGTAGCCGCCTTGCCCTAGTCCGTCGCGTCATCCGAGAAATTGATCGTCGAACCCTCGCGCGGCTGGGCATCGTGGCCGCCGTCTGCGTCGCGGCGTGGCACGCCATCGCCACCTTCGGGCGGCCATACGTCTTTTTCGATATGAAGATCTACCACGGCGCGGTGGTCTGGTGGATTCATGGAAACGATCTCTACGAGTTCATCGCGCCGCTGACCACGCTCGGCTTCACCTACCCGCCCTTCGCGGCATTGGTCATGCTTCCCATGGCGTTCCTGCCCATGCCGGTCGCGGGGTGGATCAACGCCATCGCCAGCATCGCCGCGCTGACGGTCGTCCTCGCCGCGCTCGTCGGTCCGATGGCCGAGCGCTACGGCTGGTCCCGCTGGTTCGCCGTCGCGCTCGCCGTACCCCTCGCGGTCGCGCTCGAACCGACCCGGGAAACCCTCGGGTACGGGCAGGTCAACCTCCTGCTCTTCGGCCTGATCATGGCCGATTTCGTCGCGCTCCGCTGGCGCGCCCGCGGCGGGGTCCGCCCGGACGCCGGCGGTCCGCTGCGCCGCTTCTGGTTCAGCGGCGCGTGGGCCGGCGCGGGCATCGGGCTCGCCACATCGATCAAGCTCACGCCTGCGCTGTTCGTGGTCTACTTCCTCGTGACCCGGCAGTGGCGCCCGGCGCTGACCGCGATCGGCACCTTCCTCGGCGCGACGATCGGCACCTTCATGATCGCGGGGGAGGAGTCCACCGCGTACTTCACGAAGGTGCTCTGGCACACCGAGCGCGTGGGCAACGCCGACATGACCCCGAACCAGTCGCTCGCCGGAGTGCTCGCGCGCCTCTACGACTCCGCCGAGACACCCGGGCTGCTGTGGATCTCCTTCGCCCTCCTCCTGCTCACGGTCGGCATCTCCCGCGCCTCGCACGCGCACGCCGAAGGGGACGAGCTCACCGCGTTCACCCTGGTCGGGCTCACCTCACACGTCATCAGCCCGATCTCGTGGTCGCACCACCTGGTCTTCGTCATCCCGGCGATCATCATCCTGGCCGACACCGCCCTGCGTCGCCGGCGCGCCAGCCGGGCGCTGATGAGCCGAGGGGTGGGGCAGCGCTTCCTGCCGGGCTTGACCGGCGCCACCACCCTGCGGAGCCCGTTCTGGTTCCCGATGCTCACCGGGCTACGGCACGCCGCCGCCGCGCTCGGGCTCTACGTGCTGTTCCTGGTGTCGCCCATCTGGCCCTACGAGCACAAGCTGCCCTACAGCTCGCACTACGCCGACGGCCTCTTCGGGCTCGTGATGGAGAACTCGCTCGCCCTCGCACTCATCGTCGTCGTCACCGCGCTGCCGTGGCGGCCTGGGGCGGAGCCGGCGTTCGAGACCGAGCCCACGTTCCGGGCCGAGCGGCGCGCGCTCAACCGCGTCGGCTGATCGGCGCCCCCGCTGGGGACCCCAGGGCGAGGTGGTCAGGGGCAGTTGACCCACTCCTCACGGCCATCCGTGAAGACCTGTCGCTTCCACACCGGAAGCCGCGCCTTCACCTCGTCCACCAGCCGCGCGCACGCCGCGAACGCCTCGGCCCGGTGGGCGCTGCTGACCGCCGCGACCAAGGCAGCCTCCCCGATCGCCACCGGTCCGACGCGGTGGGACACGGCGACCGCGTAGATCGCGGGATCCGCGGCGATCTCCATCGCGACCTCGCGGAGCACCGCGGCCGCGCGGGGATGAGCCTCGTACTCCAGCGACGCGACCGCGCGTCCACGATCGTGGTTCCGCACGACGCCCTGGAAGGAGACCACCGCACCCGCCCGCGGATCCGCGACCGCGGCCTCGTGCGCCGCGAGGTCGAGCGGTTCGGTGGTCACCGCGGACAGCGGGACACGCGCCCCGTGGGGGGTCGCCGTCGCCCCGGACTGGGCGGTCATGGCCGTTCTCCCGCCAGCAACGGCAACGCCAGGAACGGCACCCGCTGCCCCGCCATCCCGTCGGTGCCGGGGCGAATGACGGCGAACCCGTCCGCGCGGGCCACGCCCCGCAGCATCGCCGAGCCCGCGTGCCGCAACGGCCGGGCGAGGCCGTCCTCGACGCGCACGAGCGCCACGTGGGTATAGGCGCCACGTCCTGGAATCCGCTCGCCGAGGAGCACCTCCGCTAGCGGCGGCTCCGGTCGGCCGTGCCACCCCGCGACGAGGGGAGCGACGAGTGTGGCGAGGGCGACGACGGCCGACTGGGGGTTGCCGGGCAGTCCGGCGATGAAGCGGACCCGGCCGGTGTCCTCGACGACCCGGGCGAGGAGCATCGGAAACCCCGGCCGGACGGCGACGGTGTTCACGACGTACTCGGCGCCGAGTTCCCGCAGCGCCGGGTGGAGGTGGTCCACCGGCCCGCGCATGGTGCCCCCGGTGGTACAGACGATGTCGACCTCGGTGAGCGCCCGGCGCAACGCGTCAACATGGGCGGGCAGGGTGTCGGCGATCGGGCTGGTGACCCACGACGGCTCGATTCGGCACCCGTAGCGGCGGAGCCAGGCGGGGAGGGACGGCCCGAGGGCGTCGCGCACCCGACCAGCGCCGGGCCGACCCCGGATGAGCAACTCGTCTCCGAAGACCAGCAGCCCAGCGCGGGGCAGGGGCCGCACCCGCAGCGTGTCGTACCCACAGGCGGCGGCGAGACCGATCACCCCAGGATTGACCGGGGTCCCCGCGGGGACGAGGACATCACCCGCGTGCGCCTCGTCGCCGGGTAGCCGCCACTCCGGCTCCGGACGCGGCACCCCACTCACCCGGCCGTCCGCAGTCCGCGTGGACTCCTCGGTCCGCAGGATGGCGGTCGCCCCAGGCGGGACCATCGCTCCGGTGGCGATCTCGACCGCCGTGCCCTCGTCGGTCAGCGGGGGAGGGGTGGACCCCGCAAGGACGCGACCGATCACGCGCCATGGCCCCGGGCCCCGTACCGCCCATCCGTCCACACTGGACGTGGGGAAGGCGGGTAAGTCCGTCAGCGCCGTCAGCGGTTCGGCGAGGCTGTACCCGTCGGCGAGCGCCAGGGGCAGCGCGATGGGCTCAGACCCGGCGGCGCGACCGGCGGCGTAGGCGCGCGAGCGGGCCTCGCCCCAGTCGATCGGCGCGCCGGCGGCAGGGGAGTGGTGCGTGTGGACAGCCGGATGCGCGGTCACATCCCGAGCCTAGGCGGCCACGTCACCGATAGCTACCAATGTCTCTCCGCGCGCGCTCTCGCCGTGCGCGCCGTATCGCCACGACGCTCCCGGCCCCGGGGACGACGGGCCCGCCACCTGGTCACTGCCGGGGGTGGTCGCCCCCGCGCAGCTGGTCCACGGCGTGCGCCAGCAGAGGGCCGAGGACGGCGAGCCCGTCGCGCACCCCGCCCGGCGACCCGGGCAGATTGACCACCAACGTGCGGCCCGCGACCCCGGCCAGGCCACGGGACAGCGCGGCCGTCGGCACCTTCTCCCGGCCGTACGCCCGAATGGCCTCGGCGATCCCGGGAATCTCGTAGTCGAGCACGCCGCGGGTCGCCTCCGGCGTCCGGTCCCGCGGCGACAGCCCGGTCCCACCGCTGGTGACCACCACGTCGACCCCGTCGGCGACCGCCGCCCGCAGCGCCTGCGCGACCGGCTCGCCGTCCTCGACCACGATCGGGCCGTCGACCTCGCACCCCAGATCACGCAGCCCGGCCACCAGGAGGGGACCACTCGTGTCGACATAGGCCCCGGCGGCGGCGCGCGTGGACGCGACGATCACACGAGCCCGGATCACGGCCGCTCCTCCGGTCGCACCCAGTCGCCGCTCGTGCCGCCTTCTTTCCGCAGAACCCGCACGTTCTCGATCGTGGCTGCGGGATCGAGGCCCTTGACCATGTCGACGACCGCGAGTCCGGCGACCGCCACCGCGGTCAACGCCTCCATCTCCACACCGGTCCGATCCGCCGTCTGGGCGGTCGCGGTGATCTCAATGGCGTCCCGGGCGAGCTGCACGTCCACGGTGACCCCGTGCAGAGCGATCGGGTGACACAGCGGCACGAGGTCGGGGGTGCGCTTCGCGCCCATGATGCCGGCGAGGCGGGCCACCGCCAGGGCGTCGCCTTTCGGGAGCGCGTTGCGCCGCAGCACCTCCACGACGTCGCTCGTGGTCCGCACGCGCCCGCCGGCGACGGCACGGCGTGTGGTCACCGGTTTCGCGGAGACGTCGACCATCCGCGCCGCGCCGGACTCATCGACGTGGGTCAACTTCGTCGCATCGGTCACGCGGCAAGCCTATCGATGAGGAACGCGATCTCATGTCGCGCGCCGTGACAGCCGGTCGACCTCGCGACCACCCGGCCGTCACGTGATGCCATGATCAGTCGATAGGTATTGTGTGCCGCGCGCGGAGGAGTTACTCCCACCCTCCAGAGAATTGATAGAAATATGCGCACGAATCGCAGTTTTGTTATAGAAAATAGCGGCTGCCCAACCTAAGCTGGGCATTTTCCACAGTTTTGGAAACAGTCTCACTAAACGCCATTCCAATTGTGCTCTCCGTCGTCATTTCGTCACGGAAATTATAAGAAAAGATTGAGGTTCACATTTCATGAAAAAAGCGACATATCACTGTTTACCAATTCCAGTCATCGGATTAACCTTCCATGCGTCACAACGAAATGCCAGACACCACAACGAACGACGTCGAGAAATTAAAAAGAAATTTAAGATTTCGCTTTCGGGAGGCCGCGAGATGCGTGACTACGACTGGCGCTGAAATCGCCTTTCATCACCCAATTGCACATTCCCGACCTGTCCCGGTTGACAGCACGCCCCCTCCATGCGCGACCATGCACCGGGGATGCGACAGGACGGGTCTTCGACAACCAACGACGACCAGACCGAAGGGCGGCTCCGACTGCTCGTCGGTCTTGTCGTCGTTTTGGCGGCAAGCTGCCTGGTCGCAGCAGTGATCAAACTGCCCGCGCCACCGCAGTCGCCACTATTTCCCATCGCCCTCACTGGGTTGATCACCGTCGCGAACGGCCTCGCCGCCGAGATCCGCGTCCGCACTCAGATCAAAGCCTTCTCCTCGACCTCGGCCGCGATTCTCGTGGCGGTCGCCCTGCTGCCCCCGCCCTGGGTGATCATCTGCACCGCCGTCGGCGTCACCCTCGCCAATGCCATTACCCGAAACCACCCGCTCAAGCTCGCGTTCAACGCGGGCAAAGACACCACCGCGGCGACCGCAGCCAGCCTCATCGCGCAAGCCGCCGGGCTCCTGCCGACGCTCACGACGACCGACGCCCCCCACTGGCCCCAGCTCCTCACCGGTCTCCTCGCCGCCGCCGCGGCATACGCGATCATCGACGAGATCCTCGCCACGCGGGTCATGGCGTTGGCTACCCGTCGCCCGTGGCCCGAGGTGGCCTTTCGCGACGGCGACAACCGGGTGGCCGTCCGCGTCGCGAACTTCCTCGTCGCCGTCGCCACCGTCATGATCGTCAGCCGCGGACCGGCCTTGCTGATGGCGATGCCCCCGCTGGTCTTCGCCCTGCACCTGTCGCACGTCGGGCGGCTGCGGGCCCGACAAGAACGCGAAGCGTGGCAGCGCCTCGCCCAGACCACCGACGAGCTCAACGTCGTCGACCTCGACGCCGTCCTCCGCACCGCCGTCACCCGCGCCGCTCAGCTCTTCTCCGCCGACCAGGTCGACGTCCTCGTCCACCTCGGGCCCGCGCCGCGCATGGTCCGCGGGACGAGCGACGGCGTCTGTTACGACGGACCCCCGACCGAGCTGACGGGGAGCGCCGACGCGGTGATCCGCACCCCGCTGGAGGACCACGCCGGCGGAGGCGACATCGGCGCGCTCCGCCTCCGCTTCCAGCGGCCGGTCACCCTCTCCGAACGCGAGGAGTACACGCTGCGGACCTTCGCCGCGGCGCTGTGCACCGCGATCCGCAACGCCTCCGCCTACGCCGAGCTGGCCCGCGTGGCCGAGGCGCACGCGCACGCCGCCTCCCACGACCCGCTGACCGGGCTGGCCAACCGACGCGAACTGCTCGACCGCGGCGGCGACCTGCTCAACAATCGCCACGCTGAGGGCATCACGGCCCTCGTGCTGATCGACCTCAACCACTTCAAGGAGATCAACGACACCCTCGGCCACCCCGCCGGCGACCGGGTCCTCCTCGAGGTCGCGCGGAGGCTCACGGCCGTCGTCCAGGACGGCGACCTCGTCGCACGCCTCGGCGGCGATGAGTTCGCGGTGCTCCTCACCGGCCTCTCGGCACCCGCCGTGGCGACCCATCGCGCCGAGGGCATCCTCGCCGCGCTCCAGGAGCCCATGGAGCTCGACGGCATGCGGATCAACGTCGAGGCCAGCGCCGGCCTGGCGGTGGCTCCGGACAGCGGCGGGATGTCCGAGCTGCTGCGCCGCGCCGACATCGCGATGTACCAGGCGAAGCGCAGCGGACAGCGAATCGCCACCTACGCGCGCGACCGGGACACCGCGGACGTCACGCGGCTCGCGCTCGGCGGCGACCTGCCCCGCGCCGTCGCCGAACACGAGTTCACCGTCGACTTTCAGCCCATCGTCGATCTCGGCAGCGGAGCGGTCATCGGCGCGGAAGCACTCGCCCGGTGGCGCCACCCCGATCGCGGCGACATCGGCCCGCTGCGGTTCATCGAGACGGTCGAGCGCTCCGGGCTGCTCCCCGCCTTCGTCGACGCCGTCCTCGACCTCTCGCTGGTGGCCGCCAAGGAGTGGCGGACAGCGGGCTGGGACCTGCCGGTCTCCGTCAACGTCTCCCCGCGCAGCCTGCTCGATCCGCGTTTCCCCGCCGCGGTCCTGGCGCGGCTGGAGACCCACCGCATCCCGCCCGATCGGCTGGTGCTGGAACTCACGGAAACCGTCACCATCAGTCACCTCGACGTCGTCGACGAAGTACTCAAACGGCTCCACGAGGCGGGTGTGCGCCTCGCCCTCGACGACTTCGGCACCGGCTACTCCTCGCTGTCCGTGCTCTCCCGGATCCCGGTCCACGAGTTGAAAATCGACCGGACCTTCGTCATGGCCATGGAGACCTCCGCGGAGGCCACCGCCGTCATCCGGTCCACGCTCGACCTCGCGCGCAACCTGCGGCTCGCCGTCGTCGCGGAGGGCGTGGAGAGCGAGCCGCAACGCCGGGCGCTGTGGGAACTCGGGTGCGTCGCCGGTCAGGGGCACCTCTTCGCCCGGCCGATGCCGGCGAACGCCTTCCTCGCCGCGTTGCGGCGCGGCTCGGGCGGCCGCCCCGGCACCCTCGCGCCCGCCCTCCACGACCACGGCACGGTGATCCGGTTGTCCACGGGACGCCACAGCTCCGGGGCCCACCGGTCAGACCGTCTGCCACACTTGCCCGCGTGATTGCCATCCGCGTCCGCAGGCGCGCGCTCGCCTTCTGGCATCAGGCGGACCGGCACCTCGGCGGCCTTTTCGGAGACCTCTGCCTGTACGGGATCGCCACCGTCTTCGCCGCGGTCACCGCGTACGCCTCGACCCTGCCAGCGCACCGCGCCTGGGGCGCCGTGGCCGTCGTGGGCTACACCATAGCGACGATCGCCGTCATCGGGCAGATCGCCGTTCGGCGCGTCGGCGCCGCGCCCCCGCTCACCGGCGCCGTCGCCCGCAGCGTGCTCACCGGAGCGACCTGGGCCAGCACCGCGCTCGTGCCGCTGATCGCACAGTGCGTCCAGCGGGCGGAGGGCCAGCCTGATCGGGCCCAGGAGGAGGTCATCGTCATCGAGCACGGCGCGCAGCGCCTGCTCGACCACGGCAGCCCGTACTTGACCCGGGAGGCCATCGCGGCCCTGCCCCCGTCGGAACAGCTCCTCGGCTACCTGCCGTACCAGCCCGGCATGGCGATCTTCGGCTTGCCCCGGGCCGTCCTCGGCGCCGTCTGGTGGACCGACGCCCGGATCTGGTTCGCCGCCGTGACCGCGGTGGTGCTGGGGGTCGCCATCGCCATCCTGCTGCGCGCCCTGGGCGACTCGGCGCGCAAGGCCTCGGTCGTCCGGGCGGCGCAGTTCGCCACCGTGCTGCCGTTCTCCCCCCTCACCCTCGCCACCGGGGGCGACGACGTCCCCGTCCTCGCCCTGTGCCTGCTGGCGCTCGCGTTCTTCGCCACCGGCCGCTACGGCCTCGGCGGACTGGCGATCGGCGCCGGCGCCACGCTCAAGCTGCTCGCCTGGCTGGTGGCGGTGGTTCTGCTCGTCCACGCCGTCAGCCGAGGCCGGCAGGTGGCCACCCGGGCCGTGCCCGGCGTCCTCGGCCTGCCGCTCCTCGCGCTCCTCCCCGCCCAACTCGTGGACGCCGACGCGTTCGTCGAGAACGTCGTGCGCTTCCCCTTGGGGCACGGTCTGGTGACCAGCCCGGCGCAGTCTCCCCTGCCGGGATACCTCATCGCTCAGCTCGTCCCCAATGGACGGATCCTGGCGATCGCCCTGCTGGTCGGCATCGGCGCCCTGATCGCCGTGTGGCTGCTGCGCCGCCCACCCCGCACCGCCTCCGCCGCGTCCCTCATCTGCGGGTACGGCCTGCTCGCCGCGATCCTGCTCATGCCCGCCACCCGGTTCGGCTACCTGCTCTACCCGCTGGCCTTCCTCGCGTGGGCACCGGCGCTGCGGCACGCCATGGCGGGCGCCCGGGCCGGACGAGAGCCGATATCCTCGGCGGCGCTATGACCGGTCGCCCTCACCGCCAGCTCGACGTGGTCGCGGCGGTGGCCGCCGGAGGCGCCGTCGGCTCCGTCCTCCGCTATGGCCTCGCCCAGGCATGGCCCACCAGGCCGACCGGGTTTCCCTGGGCCACCCTGGTGACGAACCTGGCCGGGTGCTGCCTCATCGGCCTGCTCACCGGGGTCCTCGCCGCCCGAGGTACTCCCCACCGGCTGCTCCAGCCCTTCCTCGGCCCGGGCCTGCTCGGCGGCTTCACGACCTTCTCCACGTACGCGCTGGACAGTCGATCCCTGCTCGCCGCCGGGCGCGGTGGGGCAGCCGCCGCCTACTTGGTGGGGACGCTCCTCGGGGCTGTCGCCGCCGTGCAGCTCGGCAGGCGCGTGGCACGCCGCCTGACCGCCGAGGGCGCGGGGAGATCGCCGTGACGCTGGCGCTGGTCATGCTGGGCGGCGCGGTCGGGGCGGCGCTGCGGTTCGTCGTCGGGCAGGCGATCACCGCCCGGATCGGTGGACCGGTGCCGTGGGGCACGTTCGCCGTCAACGTCGTCGGCTCGTTCCTGCTCGGTGTCCTGTCGGGCGCGGGGGACGCGGTCCCCGGCTGGCTCGGGGCGCTCGGCGTCGCCGGATTCTGTGGCGCGTTGACGACGTACTCGACCTTCAGCCTGGAGACCGTCGAGCTCGGCGAGTCGGGCCGCCCCGGGCGACGGCGGGCGCTGCTCTACGCCGCCGGCACGGTGCTGATCGGCGTGCCCGCCGCGGCACTCGGCTGGGCAATCGCGGCGACGCTGGGCGGCGCGTGACCGGTCGCGGGGGATGGGGGTGGGCGGCCACGCGGACAGTGGCCGTAGTCGTTACCGTCGAATAATGCAGCTGACCTGTCCGAAGTGCCACGCTGAGATGCGCCAGTACGAGCGCAGTGGCGTCATTGTGGACCAGTGCACCGACTGCCGCGGCATCTTCCTCGACCGTGGGGAGTTGGAGAAGCTCTTCGAAGCCGAGGCGAACTGGCACCGCACCCAGGGAGCGGCGACCGCGCCACCGGCTCCCCAGTCCGGTGCGGCCACGCCTCCGGCCAGTCCAGCCCCACAGCACACCCCCCAACCGACCCCGGCCAGCGGGTACGTACCGCCGCCACCGCCCCCGCCGCCGGCGGCCCACCCGCAGCCCGGTTACCCGGCGACGCACGTCCCGCCGCCTCCGCCGCCGGGGCACGTCTATCCCGCCGCTCCGGCCTACGGCCACTACGGCTACCACGGCCACTACCGCCGGAAGCACCGGAGCTTCCTCAGTGAGATCTTCGACTGACGCCCTGTCCGGCGAGGTGACCCCGTCGCGCGGCGGACGCGGGAGAGCCGCGTCCGCCGGTGATCGGCGAGGGGTCACGCGGCGGCGCGGTCCATCCGGTCACCGCCCCTCCGCCGTGGCGCGTACCGTCGGCTGCGCCGCCGGGCCCCGCCCGGTGACGGCGCGCGTCTCGCGCGGGCACGTCGCCTAGACGGCCATATCGACGAAGCGCGACAAGTGGAGCTGCGCGGCGACCGTGATCGTGTCGGTCGGCCCGTTGCGGTGCTTGGCGACGATGAAATCGGCTTCGCCGGCCCGCGGTGATTCCTTGTCGTAGTAGTCGTCCCGGTGCAGCAGGATGACCACGTCGGCGTCCTGCTCAATGGATCCGGATTCCCGCAGGTCCGACAGCTGTGGACGCTTGTCGGTCCGCTGCTCGGGCCCCCGGTTGAGCTGGCTGACCGCGACCACCGGGCAGTCGATCTCCTTCGCGAGGAGTTTGAGCCCGCGGGAGAGCTCAGCGACCTCCTGCTGGCGGCTCTCGAAGCGCTTGGGCGACGTCATGAGCTGCAGGTAGTCGACCACCACCAGCTTGAGCCCGTGCCGTTGCTTCAGCCGACGCGCCTTCGCCCGGATCTCCATGAGGTTCATGTTGGGCGTGTCATCGATGAAGATCGGCGCCTCGCTGATCTCGCCCATGCGCCGGGCGAGCTTCGCCCAGTCGTCGTCGGAGAGCTGGCCGGATCGCAGCACGTGCAGCGGCACCCGGGATTCCGCGGCGAGCAACCGCATAACGATCTCGACCTTGCTCATCTCCAACGAGAAGATCACGCTGGGGCAGTTGGCCCGGATGGCCGCGTGGCGGGCGAAGTCCATGGCGACCGTGCTCTTGCCGAGGCCTGGTCGACCGGCCACGACGATCAACTGCCCCGGGTGCAGCCCGTTGAGCAGCCGGTCCAGATCCGTGAACCCGGTGGGGATGCCGGTCATCACGCCGCCCTGCGCCCCCACCGCCTCGATCTCGTCGAGCGTGGGCTGGAGCAGGTCGGCGAGGGGGGAGAAGTCCTCGCTCACCCGCCGCTCGGTCACCTCGTACACGGCCTGCTGGGCAAGGTCGACGATGTCGTCGACGTCCCGCCCGGAGCCGGCCGCCGCGCCGTAGCCGAGCTGCACGATCCGGGTCCCGGCCTCGATGAGACGGCGCAGGACCGCGCGCTCGGCGACGATCCGGGCGTAGTAGGCGGCGTTCGCCGCGGTCGGCACGCTCGCGATCAGCGTGTGCAGGTAGGGAGCCCCGCCGATCTTCGCGAGCTCCCCGGCGTCCGCCAGCGCGGCAGCCACCGTGATCGCGTCGGCGGGTTCACCCCGGGTATAGAGATCGAGAATGGTCTCGTAGATTGTCGTGTGCGCCGGGCGGTAGAAGTCGCCAGGCTTGAGAATCTCGACGACGTCAGCGATCGCGTCCTTGGAGAGGAGCATGCCCCCGAGCACGCACTGCTCGGCGGCGATGTCCTGCGGTGGGGTCTTGTCGACGGGGTCAATGAAGGATCCGCCGGGGCCAGCGGAGTTCGAGCCGCGCGCCCAGCCCTCCGCCCGCACATCGTCCGCGATCGACACCCGGAGCCTCCGCTCATTGACTGCGTCGGACGTGACCCATGTGGGTACCACATTCTGACCGCCGTCGACGATACGAAAATCGAGGTCAGCGCCCCAAATGTGAGCGTGGACGGACTTCTGGACAAGCTGTGGATAAGCGGCGGCGGCCGTGTGGACGCGCTGTGCATAGCTTGTGGAAAACCGGCGCAGCGCGGTGTGGATATCGGCGCTAGGCTGCGCATTCGCGATCCCCACCCTGTGGATAGAGAAAACTACCCACGGTTGGCCGCCGGCGAGTGACTATCATCGGTGGCAACGAATCCAGCCGCTTGGCCGATTGTCCATCAGTATCAGAAAGGTCACGCTCCGGCGGTGGGCTATCGGGATTGGGGATACGGCGACGGCTCCTCATACGAGCGCCGCGCGTCAACCTCATGGGTTGACCAAGCGGAGAGGACGTCTGCCGATGCCCGCCCTGCCACGGAGCGCTCCTCCTGGAGTTATCTCAGCACCTCGTGGGGTGACGACTCAGGGTCGTCCCGCCTGTCCCGCGACGTCGAGTCCATCATCGCTGACGTCGACGACGCCTACTGGCGTCCCCCGAAGGCCGCGGCTGTCCACATCCCCCATCAGGTCGGCCGGCATCGCGCTGACGATGACGACGATGACGGCCAGGAGTCCCACGCCCACGACAGCTCGCGTGCGGGCACGCACGCCCGCCACGCTTTAGTCGACGACACAGCGCAATTCGACGACACGGCGCGGACCGTCGCTGGCCGGCATCGGCTCACCAGCGAGACCACCGGCTACGACACCGCGAGGTACGCCGTCACCAGCAACAGCGCGGACTCCGCGACGCGGGACGACATCGGCTCCACCACCCGCCGCGCCCGCGCCACCACCCGCGACTCCACCGGTTACGGCACCTCGGTCTACGACACCACCGAATACGACACGACCAGCTACCGCACGAGTGACGCGCGGCGCACCGGATCGACCGGCGCGACCCGCGGGTCGTCCCGGCGAAGCGTCGCCGACGAATCCGCCGCGGAGGGCGCGAGCCGCCTCGCACCGGTATCCCCCGCCGTCGACTGGCGCTCCGATCCCACGGCGAGCTGGGATCGACCGCCGGTGGACACGGGGGAGTGGCGCACCATGCCGGAGACCGACGAGTGGGAGCGCTCCGAGGACACCGGCGAGTGGATGCGGGTCGGGCACACCAGCGAATGGCGGAATCCCTACGCGCAGAGCTGGACGCAAGCGCAGGACAGCGATGCCTGGGGTTCGGCCGGACGCGCGCGGGACTGGCGCGACACCACCTCCGCGGGGCAGTGGCAGCGGGCCGCCGACACCGGGCAATTCGACCGGATCATCAGCCAAACGAGCTGGGACTCCGCGCGGGGGGCCAGTGGCTACGCGACGGCAACCAGCGGGACCGATCGGCAGACCCGCAGTGGCCGGCGGCGCCGGACGACGACGGAGACCGCTCCCTCCTCGCCCGCCGATACCACCTTCTGGTCCGGGACCCGGCTGGCTCCCGACGACCCCCGGTGGGTGGAGACACCGAGCACCGCGCCCCGTTCGCCGGCGGTCTCGGCACCGCGGTCACCCGCGGGCAGCTACCCGCGCCCGCCGGTCAGCTCGCTCACCCGCCCGCAGTACCGCCCACCCCTGTGGCGGCGCACTGACCGTTTCGACGAGGAGCTCCTCGACTACGACCCCGGCGGCTACGTCCCGACCCTGATCTACACCACGCTGTGGTTCCTCCTCCCGATCGTGCTGCTCGGTCTGTGGACGTTGACGCTCGACAACACGCCGCCGCCTCCGGGGTGTGTCACGGACGCGAACGGCGGTGGCTGCCAGTCCGAACGCGCGGCGGCGATCGCGTCCCTGGCGCGGAGCATCCCCCAGTTCGGCGTCGCGCTCGTGGCGAGCCTGATCGTGGCGATCGTGCTGCGCTGGACAAACGGGACCTGGCGCGCGGTAAGCCTCGGCTTGGCGGCCGCGGTGATCGGCGGCGGGCTCTCCACCGTGCTCTTCACCGCCCTCACCGGGTGACGGCGCGTCGGCGGCCTCCACCTGGCCGCCCGCGGGTCGTCGCCGCCGCGGGGTCGGTCACCCCGTCCCCGCACTCACCGTCAGGACAGCGGCGAAACGGCAGAAAAAAGAAGGCAGGGGCGGCGCGTGCCGCCCCTGCCGGTATCCGGTGTGGATCAAGCCTTGACCACGTTGAGGGTGAACTCGGCCGTCACCTCGGGGTGCAACTTGACCCGAATCGGGTAGGTGCCCAGCGACTTGATGCTTCCGGGCAGCTCCAGCCGCCGCCGGTCCAGCGCCGGCCCGCCCGCGTTCTGCACGGCCTCGACGATCTCCGCGGGGGTGACCGACCCGAAGAGGCGACCCCCGTCGCCGGCCCGCGCGGCGAGCGTGACCGTCAGGTTCTCCAGCTGCTGCTTGACCTCGGTGGCCTGGTTGAGGTCCCGGATCGCGCGCGCGTTCCGAGCCCGCTGGATGTCCTGGACCTGGCGCTCGGCGCCCTTGCTCCAGCGGATCGCCAGGCCCTGCGGAAGCAGGTAGTTACGGCCGTAGCCGTCCTTGACCTCGACGATGTCGCCGGGGGAGCCGAGGCCGGACACCTCCTGCGTCAGGATGATCTTCATCTCGTGATCTCCCCTCAGCGGTTCATCGTCGTGTAGGGCAGGAGCGCCATCTCACGCGCGTTCTTGATCGCACGGGCGATCTTCCGCTGCTGCTGGGCCGTGACCCCAGTCACCCGACGCGCGCGAATCTTGCCGCGGTCAGAGATGAACTTCCGCAGCAGCGCCGTGTCCTTGTAGTCGATGTAGGTGATCCCGTCCTTGTCGAGCGGGTTCACTTTCTTCTTCGGCTTGCGAACCGCCGCAGCCTTAGCCATTGCTCTTGACTCCTGGTATGCGATTCCGAGCGCGGGACGCTCGGTCAGAACGGGGGCTCATCGTCGAAGTCGCCGCCCGGACCAGAAGGCGAGGAGACCGGGGTCGCCGTGGCCCACGGGTCCTCGAAGTCGCTGGCCTGGCCACCACCGCCGAAGCCACCGGATCCGGAACGGGTCATCTTCTGCACCTTCGCCGTGGCGTAGCGCAGCGACGGCCCGACCTCGTCAACCTCGAGCTCGATGACGGTGCGCTTCTCACCCTCGCGCGTCTCGTACGTCCGCTGACGCAGCCGACCCGCGACGATGACGCGGGTGCCCCGCTGGAGGGATTCGGCGACGTTCTCGGCGGCCTGCCGCCAGACGGTGCAGTTGAGGAAGAGCGGTTCGCCGTCCTTCCACTCGCCTGTGGCCCGATCCAGGTACCGAGGCGTCGAGGCGACACGGAACCTGGCCACAGCCGCCCCCGAGGGGGTAAAGCGCAGCTCGGGGTCATCGGTCAGGTTGCCGATAACCGTGATGGTGGTTTCTCCTGCCATGGGCCTCTCCTCGCGTTCTCACCGCTGCGTCATCGGCAAGGCTGCCAGAACCCGCCGACACAGCGGAGAGGCTGATCCGGGCGCGCCATGTCCACGTGTCAGTGCAGATCCGGCCGAATGACCTTGGTACGCAGCACCGACTCGTTGAGCCGGAGCTGACGGTCCAGCTCGGCGACCGCCGCGGGCGGTGCCTGCACATCGATAACGGCGTAGATGCCCTCAGCCTTCTTCTTGATCTCGTACGCGAGGCGCCGGCGGCCCCAGACGTCGAGCTTCTCCACCGAGCCACCCGCGTTCCGAATGATGTTGAGGTACGTGTCAAGCGACGGGGCGACGGTGCGCTCCTCGAGGCTGGGGTCGAGGATCACCATGATCTCGTAATGACGCAAGACGAATTCACCTCCTCTGGTCTAGCGGCCACGGTCCTTCCGTGGCAGGAGGTCATGCGTCGTGGTGGCGTGCCCGCCCGGGGTGATTCCCTGGTAAGAGGCACAGCCTGAGCAGGATACCGGAGCGCATCGTGGGGACGCCAATACGGCGCCGGCGCGCCCGCGTGTGGTGCGCGAGACGCCGGGCGCGAAAGGCCGCGGGGCGCGACCTATCCGCAATGGGTGGGACCTGGGGAGGAACGACCACACCGACGAGGTTGGATAGGCGGCGCCCCGCGGAGCGTGCCGACGCGGCATCTTACGCCCGATCCGTCCGGCTTGCTCGCTGAGCGAGAATAGCCTGAATTGCACTAGCCGATACGCCTATTACGCAAATTGTGGCGATAAGTGCGAGGAGCAGCGGCGGTCCCTTCCGCCCGGGCGACAACGGCTTGGGCTCCGCCACCACGTCCCCGGGCTTGATCGCCACAGCAGACGACGGAGGCCGCGCGGACGCGGGACCCGTCGACGGCGTGGCCCATGGCTCGACCTCAACCACCGCGCGCGGCGTGCCCGGGGGCTCCGGCCTCGCCTCCGCGACCTCCCATACCGGCACCCCAGGAAGAAGCTCACGCCTCCCCGACGCGGTCGTGGCGGGTGCGGGCGCCGGCGGGGAGACCTGGCTCACGTCGCTAGCGGGCTCTGTCGGGCGCGCCGCGGAACTCGGCAGCGGCGAGGGTGCGGCCGTCGTGGGGACCGGCGCGGGAGACGCCGCCATGACATAGACGGTCGCTGACCCTTCTTTGGGGATGAGGCATGTCGGCGTGAGCCGGAGCGACAGCGGCCCGCGCTCGACAGGGATCTCCACGCGCGAGTTCTTAGCGATCTCGCCCCACGCGACACCGTCGACGACGAGGCGGGCCCGGGTGCCGGTCTCATTGACGATCTCAAGAGCGCTGGCCGCAGGTACGGTGATCGATGGCGGATTCGGGACCGCGGTGCAGGTCAGCCCGAGCAGATTGCCCCCGGTGAAGACGAGCTGCCGGTTCTCCGCCACGGCGGTCGCACTCGGGCTCGGCGCCGCGCGCGCGGTCCCCGCGAGGAGCAGCGGAGTGGCGACGAGGACCCCCGCGAGCACCGCGACCCGCGACCACACGTGGTGCGACATTCCCCTCCTTGGCAGACGAGACGATCCGGGCGGTGACACCACACGCGCCGTGACGCTCAGCAAGACGGCCATCTATCGGCGTAACGACCGCCCGTGATGTGAGTGACGCTCAGCGCCCACGAGCCGGGACACCGCGCGCGTCCCGCGCCCCCCCGACACCCCACCGTCCTGTCATTCGTGGGACGTAGGCTCGCCGACATGCGCATCGGAGCCCACGTCGACGCAACGGACCCACTCGCGGAGGCCGCCGCCCGCAACGCCGAGGTCGTGCAGTTCTTCCTCACCAATCCGCAGAGCTGGACGTCCCCGGAGTCGCGGGCCGACGCCGCGGCGCTGCGTGCGGCGGGCGTCGACATCTACATCCACGCGCCGTACGTGATCAACGTCGCGACGCTCAACAACCGCATCCGCATCCCCAGCCGCAAGCTCCTTCTCGCCCACGCCACCGCCGCCGCGAGCGTCGGCGCCAAGGGTCTTGTCGTCCACGGTGGACACGTCAACAAGGGGGACGACATCGCGGCGGGCTTCGACAACTGGCGGAAGGTTTTCGCGTACGCCGCGGAGGAGGGCGGCTTCCCTGTCCCGGTGTTGATTGAGAACACGGCGGGCGGCGACAACGCGTGCGCGCGTCGGCTCGACGCCCTCGCCCGGCTCTGGGACGCGATCGGTGAGTTTGACGTGGGGTTTTGCCTTGATACCTGTCACGCCCACGCGGCGGGCGAGGATCTGCTGACCGTGGTGGATCGGATCAAGGCGATCACGGGTCGGATCGACCTGGTGCACGCCAACGGGTCCAAGGACGCCTTCGGCAGCGGGCGCGACCGGCATGAGAATCTCGAGCGCGGGACGATCGACCCAGAGCTGGTGGCGGCCGTCGTCCGGGCCGCCGGCGCGCCGGTGGTCGTGGAGACCCCCGGCGGCGCGGACGCCCAGGCAGCCGATATCGCCTTCCTGCGCAACCGCATCGGCTAACCGCCCAGCGGGAGACGAGGACGCGATGACCACAGACGACAGTGCCCGCATCGACCACCGATCGGACACTCCTCAAGAGAGCGACGACCAGGACATGGACCGCTGGGCGTCATTCGCGCCCGCACCTGAACCGCCCCCTGGCCGGGTGCGCCGCGCCCTGTCCGCGGTGGGCCGGGTGCTCCGCCACGAGTGGAGCCTCGCCGCGCTCGGGGCGCTCGCGCTCGCCGTGGTCATGACCTGGCCCACGCTGCGCTACCCGCTCTACACCATCCCCCAGGACATCTGGGATCCCACGCTCCAGGCTTGGCAAATGGCCTGGTCCGGGCACATCCTGCTGACCGATCCCCGCCAGCTCTGGCACGCCAACGCCTTCTATCCCGAGCGATGGAGCTTCGCGTTCTCCGACACGCTGCTCGGGTACGCGCCCGCCGGCATGATCGGATCAGGCCCGACCGCCGCCGTGCTCCGCTACAACATCATCTTCGTCCTCGCCCGCGCGCTCGCGTTCTTTGGCGCGTACGTCCTCGCGCGGCAACTCGGCGCCAGCCGCACCGGCGCGGCGGTGGCCGGCGGCTCGTACGCCTACGCGCCCTGGCTGCTCTCCCAAGCCGGCCACCTGCACATCCTCTCCAACGGCGGCATCCCCCTCGCCCTGGCCATGCTCGCCCGGGGCCACGGGTGGTCCCTGCGGCACGGCTACCGTCCCGAGCGGAGGAAGCCCGCCTGGGCGTTCGCGGGATGGCTCGTCGCCGCGTGGCAGATCAGCCTCGGCTTCGGCATCGGGCTGCCGTTCGCGTACGCCCTCGCGCTGATCGCGGTGATCGCCGTGGTGCGGTGGGTCGTCCACCGGTGGCGGCACAAGACGACGCGGCCCTTCGGCGCGCGTCTCCTCGTCGCGGATCTCGCCGGTGGCGCCATCTTCGCCGTCACCGGGGCGCTGCTCGCGATCCCGTATTTCCGAGTCGTCGAGCTGCATCCGTACGCGAAACGGACGATCGAGGACATCAATCTCTACTCCCCACCGGCGAGTGGGTTCTTCACGGCTCCGGCCGAGTCCCGCATCTTGGGCAGCCTGCACGAGAACGCGCGGGACGCGCTGCCGTGGCCTCCTGAGATGACCTTGCTGCCCGGGTACGTGCTCTACGCGCTCGCGGCCGCCGGTCTCGTGTACTCCGTGTGGACCGTCCGCCAGCGGCTGCTGCTGCTCGCCGGGACCCTCGCCACCGCGGTGCTGGCGATGGGCACGCGCTTCTTCGGCGGAGTCGTCACCTACCGACCGCTGTTGGAGTACCTGCCCGGCTGGGAAGGGCTGCGCACCCCGGGTCGCCTCGTGCTGTGGACGACGCTGTTCCTCGGCATCCTGGCGGCCGGAGCGGTCTCGGTCATCGCGGAACGCGTCCGCGCGATCAGCGCCGAGCGCGTGCCACCCCGCCCCGGCCTCTGGCTGCGCCTCGCGACGTTGCTGCCGGTCCTCCTCGTCCTCATCGAGGGCCTCAACGCCACCCCGCATCCGGTCGTGCCGCGGCAGCCGGAGGCGATGCGGATCGTCGAGGGCCCGGTGTTGGTCCTGCCGAGCAGCCAGGAGATCGATCAGAACGTCATGCTCTGGTCCACCAGCAGGTTCCAGCCGATCGTCAACGGCGGCAGCGGGTTCACCCCGCGCAGTCTCGCCGAGACGCGGCGCGTGACCAAGTCGTTCCCCGACGCGCTCAGCGTGTCGTACTTGCGCGCGCAAGGCGTGCGCACGGTGGTGGTGCTGCGCGACCGCGTCGCCGGCACCGATTGGGAGGACGCGGTGAACCGCCCCGTGGAGTCCCTGGGGATCACCCGGGAGGAAATCGGGTCCACAGTGGTCTATCGACTCAGGGACTAGTCACGAGCCCGCCATCCGCGGCACCACCTGTCTCGTGTGGATTCACGATCCACCGCTGGCCACCGACGCCACCGGCCGCTCCGCGTCCACCGCATCGACCCGCCGGAAGCGGGCGAGTCGCTCACGCAGCCAGCCGGCGTCCGGCGCTTGGTCGAAGACCCCGCCGTCCGGGTCGTCGGCGTAGGTGTGCCGCACCACGTCCCGCTCGGGCCGGAGGATGTCCCGCACGATAAATCCACACAGGACAGCCACAGTGGTCAGTCGAAGCGTCGCGGCGAGCACGAACAGCCCTTCCGGGATGACGGGCTTCCCGGAGGCGTTGAGCATCTCGCCGTAGAACGCGGCGAAGTAGCCCACCTCCGCGATCTGCCAGGCCACGAACGCCCCCCACCGCGGACGGGCCAGCACCGCGAGCGGCAAGAGCCAGAGCACGAACTGCTGGGACCACACCTTGCTGGTGATGAGGAACGCGGCGACGACGAGGAAGGCCAGCGCGGCCAAGCGCGGCCGGCGCGGCGCGGCGAGGGCCAGCAGCGCGATAGCCAGACAGGCCAGCGCGAACAGCGCGTACGTCACCAGGTTGAGCACGGAAACGTGTTCACCGAGCCACTGGAATGGCCCGCGGTCCCCAGGGACACCAGTGGCCCACTTGCCGTCGAGGTAGCGCCCGATGTACCACAGCGTGCCCCAGTCGATCGGGCGGGTGGTGTTGAGCTCGCGGAAGCGGTCCCAGCCCTCGAACGCGGTGATCATCACCGGCAGGTTGACCACCAGCCAGGCGCCGACGAAGGCGCCGGCCGCGGTGAGCGCCGGCCGCCACCGCCCGGTGCGCAGCGCGAGCACCGCGATCGGCCCGAGCAGCAACAGCGGCCACAGCTTGGCCGCGCACCCAAGTCCCAGGAACACACCGGCGAGCGCGGGACGGCGTCTCGCCCAGGCGTAGAGCCCGAACGCGGCGAGCCCGATCGCGAGGAAATCCCAGTTCACCGTGGCGGTCAGGGCCAACGCAGGGGAGAGCGCGAACATCGCCGCGTCCCACGGTCGGCGCCGACGCAGGGAGAGGATCACCGCGACCGTGGCGACGGCGAGGGCGCTGAGCACGATCGCGTTGAGGTGGTAGAACCACAGCCCGTCGTTGAATCCGGGCCGGCTCTGCCCGAGGGCGTGCACGGGCAGGCCGATCACCGCCATCAGGTACCCGATGAGCACCGGGTACTCCACCGGGTGGTCCCGGTAGGGCACCTTCCCCTCGTTGAGGCCTTCCCCGTAGTACAGCGCGAGGACGTCGGTGTAGCAGAAGTGGGTGTACTGGACGTAGTTCTGCCAGACGCCGTCGTGACACGGGGACTTCTGCACCCAGTGCAGGACGAGGGTGAGGCACGTCAACGCCAGCACGATCCGGACGGCGGTCCAGAAGCGGCCCGGTCGACGGGGTGCGGCGTGCTCACCGAGCGGCCCGCCGATCGCTTCCGAGAGTCCACGGACGAATCGGTCGCTGTGCGAGGGGTGGTCAACCTTGGCGACCTCGTCGGGCTCCGCCGCGTGCGCTGCTTCCATAACCAGGCATCCTGCCGTATTCCGCGACGACTCGCGGGGCCGGCGCAACGCTCAAGGGGCGGCGGAGAACTCCGCCGCCCCTTGAGCTCAGCTCATCCCCCGATCAGCCGGCTGGCGCTTGGCCTTGGGAGGGCAACACCCGCGGCCCGCCGCCATTGCCGGGTAGCCCGCCGCCCGGATGGTTCGGGTCAGTCGGGACGGAGGGGATGGTGATGGGCTGCTGGTTGTCGTCGTTCCTGTCCTCCCGTCCCTGATCCGGCGGGCAGAACAGCCGGAACGGGTTGTCGCACCGGTCGCCCGGCTGCGGTCCCGGTGGCGGCTGGGGAGCCGGCGGGGGAACGCCGTCGGCGAACGGATGGTCAGGATCCCCGGTGCCCTTCTTCTCCGGGAAGGTCTCGTGCTTGAGGTTCATGGCGGCGTGCGCCTCATCCATGAACAGCTTCCAGATCGCCGCTGGCGTCCCGCCACCGAACATCGCGCTGCCGTCGGCCTCGCGGATCGCCCGCCGGGCCCCGGTGGTCCCCACCCAGACCGCCGCCGCGATCTGCGGGGTCGCCCCGATCATCCAGGCGTCGCCGTTGTCGTTGCTGCTCGAGTTGAGCTCCCAGGTGCCGGTCTTCCCGATGGCCTCCCGGCCGTTCGCGAGGGCGTCGTACGTGGAGGGGGGCACCTTCTTCAGCACCGAGGCGAGGTCATCCATCTGCTCAGGTGGGAAGACCTGCTTCGGCTTGAGCTGCTCCCCGCTGCCCGCGACCGGGACCCACTCGCCTCGCCGCTGGTCGTACTTCTCGACGCTCTGAATGAAGTGGGCCTTGTGGTAGACGCCCCGGTTGGCGATCGTCGCCATCCCGTTGGCGTGGTCGAGCACGGTGACCGCGTACTGGCCGTAGCCGACCTGGTTGTCGAATTTGGACGGCGCGATCTTCGCGGGATCGTGCTTGGTGAGGTCGATCGGCTCGCCCTGGTCCGTCCACATCGTCCGGATGCCCGCGTCCCGCGCCGCCTCGACGATCTTGTCCGGCCCGAGCTTCTTCGCGATCCAGTAGAACGGGACGTTGTACGAGTCGACGGTCGACTTATCGAGGGTGCACCAGCGGCCGTTGTTGGGGCAGTCGATCTGGCTCCCCACGCGACCGGCGTTCGAAATCTCGAAGCCCGTGTCCGGGTCCTTGACCTTCGTGGCGTCCCAGTGGGAGTCGACCGAGATCCCGGCCTTGAGCGCCGCGGCGACGGTGTAGACCTTGAAGGTCGAGCCGGGGGAGTGGCCACCGGTGATCCGACCGTCGGGCTCCACGTTGATGCCCGCGTAGTCGGTTCCCGCACCGGTCTCACCGCCGTAGTAGGCGAGGACCCGACCGTTCTTCGGATCGATCGCGACGAGCGCCGCCATGTAGTGCTTCGGCAGCTTGCTCATCGGCGAGCTCTTGCTCGCGCGCCGCGCCGCCTTCTCCGCCGCCTGCTGGGCGCGCTCGTCAATCGTCGTCTTGATCCGGTAGCCGCCCTCTTTCCAGTCGGTGATCCCCATCGCCTCGAGTTCGGCCCGGACGTAGTTGACGACGTTGCCCCGAGGCGTGTCGATGCCGCACCCGATCGAACAGTTCTTCTTCGGGTCCCACGTCTTGACCTTCGGGTACTTCGCCGCCGCCCGCTGCTCCGGGGTGATGTACCCCAACTCGAGCATGTTGTTGAGGGTGTATTTCCACCGGTCCTGCGCGGCTTCCGGGTTGACCTGCGGGTCGTACCCCTTGTGCCCGGTGCTCGGGTCCGGCTCCGGCTGTTTGATCACCGAGGCGAGGACCGCGGCCTCCTCGAAGGTGATCGCGTTCTTCGAATCGGGCGGGGTGATGGCCGACTTCCCGAAGTAGGCCTGCGCCGCCGCCTCGATGCCGTGGGCGCCCCGCCCGAAGTAGATGGCGTTGAGGTAGAAGCCGAGGAGCTCGTCCTTGGTGAACTGCTGCTCGAGCTTCGTGGCGAGCACCGCCTCACGCAGCTTACGGGCGTAGCTCATCCCGCTGAGGTCGGCGACGTGCCGGGCGTACTGCTGGGTGATCGTCGAGCCACCCTGGCGGGCACCGCCGGTGAAGTTGTTCCACGCCGCCCGGGCGATGCCCGTGAAGTCGACGCCGCTGTGCTTGAGGAAGTCCTTGTCCTCCGCGGCGATCACCGCGTGCCGGATATGCGGATTGATCTTGTCCCAGGGGACGATGGTGCGGTTCTGCTCCCCGAGCTTGGCGAGCTGCTTCCCGTTGCTGAACGTGATGATCGTCGCCATCGGCTCGTCGAAGTCCGTCGGCGTCTTCACCGTGGTCGAGAACCACGTGAGGCCGACGACGCCGGCGCCGATCATCATGATCATCACCGCGAAGGCGGCGATGAGGATATTCAGGCGTTTCCGTCTCTTGGCACGTTTCGGGTCGCCTGACCCACCCTTGCCACCGCTAGAGCCGCCCCGACCGCCGCCGGGACCACGGCCGCCGGGCCCATTCGGGCCCCTGGTGCCGCCGCCTCCACCTCCGGCGCTCGGCCTGGCCTGCCCGCTCGGTCGCACACTCGCGCGCGCGACCGCCGCCCGGCCCGTGACGCTCGCCCGGCCGGTCGCGCCGGACCGGCCCACCCGGGCCGTGCCGACCGCCGCTCGCCCGGAGGCGCGGTCGCTCTGGCGCGCCACGAGGTCGTCCGCCCCTGACGCGGGAGAGGGGATACTCGCCCGACCCACCGTCGCTCGGCCCGCAGCCGCGGCACCGACCGAGGCAGAAGGGACCGACGCTGAACCGACGGAGGCGCGGCCACTGGTCGACGGGGTCCGCGATACCTGCTGGCCACGCCCCGCCAACCCTGCGTTGGCAGGGCTCGGACCTGCCGCCCAAGCCTCAGGCGGGGAGCCTGGCCTGGGGACGTTGGCCCGGCCACGCGCGGATTGGGGTTCGCCGTACGCGTTCATCTGTCACACCCTGCCGGTCGCGGCGGTGGGCTCACACCTCACCACCGGCTTGCCGTGAGTCGTGCCACACTGGCGAAAATGAATACGCATCCGCATTCCCGCCAGTTCTGTGACAACTCGATTGTTGTGAGGAGACGGCGTCTGCTTGGCTCGGCTGAGCCCGAGCGCATGGGCACTGTTCACCGTCGCGCTCCACGCCCCGGCTCGGCCGCCACTGCGTCCGAGGCCTGGTCCGACTCCGCGGCGAGACCATCCCGGCCGAGCAGGAAGCGCTCGACGAGGTGGTTCCACCCGCAGCCCTGACAGACCTCCACGACATAGACCGTGAACTCACGCAGCGTCATCGCGAGCGAGGGCAGCTCCGCCCTCGTCCGCGCCTGCCCAGCGGACTGCTTGAGTTCATCTCCGTAAATGTAGTGGACGTAGGTGAGGTGCTCTCGGCGGCAAATCGGGCACAGCTCGTCCGTCCGCTCGCCGTGGAACCGCGCGGCACTCTTGAGGTACGGCGAGGCGTCGCAGACGTCGTAGACACTGACCCGACCGGAGCGCACCTCACGCAGCAGCGCACGCTTCTGGAGCGAGTAGTCGACAACCTGGCGCTGCGTCCGCATGGATCGAGCGTACGTGGTCAACTAGGCATCGGCGACCAGCGTCACACTGGGTAACTGCGCGAGAACCTCGGTTTGCGTACCGGCAACTTGCCGTCTACGGTGCGATGTATCGCTCCGATACATCGGGTGGTTAGGTACGGCTCACCGGGGGAAGGAGGGGCTGAGGGTGCTGGAGCTCGCCATCCTCGGCCTCCTGCAGGAGTCCCCCATGCACGGCTACGAGCTGCGTAAAGAGCTCACCGCCAAGCTGGGCGCCATCCGTGCCGCGATTAGCTACGGCTCGCTCTATCCCACCCTCCGGAGATTGCAGGCCGCCGGGCTGATCGCTGAAGCGGAGGAGACGCCCGCTGAGGGGGAGAACGTGCCCCCGCTGACCAGCCGCCGTGGCCGGATCGTCTACAAGATCACCGCGGAGGGGAAGGAGCGTTTCGCCGAGTTGATTGCCCAGGCCGGGCCGGAGACGTACGAGGACACCGGATTCGGGGTCCACTTCGCCTTCTTTTCCCGTACCGATCGGGCAACCCGACTCCGGATCCTCGAAGGCCGACGACGCAAGGTCGAAGAGCGCAGGGACGGCTTGCGCGCCCTGCTCAGCCGCGCGGCTGAGCGACTGGACGCGTACACGCTGGAACTGCAGCGCCACGGACTCGAAGCCTGCGAGCGCGAGGTCCGGTGGCTCGAGGAGCTCATCGCCAACGAGCGCTCCGGCCGAACCCCCGACCGGGGTGTCCCCCAACACAGCGACAACCCGCCTCCGCCTGGGCAGTCCAGGGAAGAGCCGGAGCGGCCGTGATGAATGAGAAGGAGGCACACGCAATGGGCTCCGTTCGCGTCGCCATCGTCGGTGTCGGGAACTGCGCATCGTCTCTGGTTCAGGGCGTCCAGTACTACCGCGACGCCGATCCCAACGACCGCGTTCCGGGTCTCATGCACGTCAACTTCGGCGGCTACCACGTCTCGGACGTGCAGTTCGTCGCGGCGTTCGACGTCGACGCCAAGAAGGTTGGGATGGATCTCGCTGAGGCGATCTTCGCCAGCGAGAACAACACGATCAAGATCTGCGACGTGCCGCCCACCGGCGTCCTCGTGCAGCGTGGGCCAACCCTTGACGGGTTGGGGAAGTACTACCGCGAGACCATTGAGGAGTCCGACCAGCCCGCTGTGGACGTGGTGAAGGCGCTCCGCGACGCCGAGGTGGACGTCGTGGTCTCCTACCTCCCCGTGGGCTCCGAGGAGGCCAACCGCTTCTACGCCCAGGCGGCTATCGACGCCGGCTGCGCGTTCGTCAACGCCCTGCCGGTCTTCATCGCCTCCGACCCGGTGTGGGCGAAGAAGTTCGAAGACGCGGGTCTGCCGATCGTCGGTGACGACATCAAGAGCCAGGTGGGCGCGACGATCGTGCACCGCACCCTGGCCAAGCTGTTCGAGGACCGCGGGGTTGAGCTGCTGCGCACCTACCAGCTCAACTTCGGCGGAAACATGGACTTCATGAACATGCTCGAGCGGGAGCGGCTGGTCTCGAAGAAGATTTCGAAGACCCAGTCGGTGACCTCTCAGATCCCGCACGAGATGGCCAAGAGCGACGTCCACATCGGACCGTCCGACCACGTGCCGTGGCTCGACGACCGCAAGTGGGCGTACATCCGCCTCGAGGGGCGCGCGTTCGGTGACGTGCCGCTGAACGCCGAGGTGAAGCTCGAGGTGTGGGACTCGCCGAACTCCGCCGGCGTCATCATCGACGCTATCCGCGCCGCCAAGATCGGCCTCGACCGGAAGATCGGCGGTCCGCTGCTCGCCGCGTCCGCCTACTTCATGAAGTCCCCGCCGGTGCAGTACACCGACAACGAGGCTCGTGAGGCGGTGGAGAAGTTCATCGCCGGCGAGATCGAGCGGTAAGGCACCCGACGTCCGAGCGGGCCGGCTCCGTGGGGAGCCGGCCCGCTTCTTTCGATGGAGATCCGTACCGAACCGATCTGGGACAACCGTCCGACGTGAGGTCGCTCCGCGCCGCGCTCACTCCTGGTCGCGGAGGATGCCTTCGGCCCGCGCCCACTCGAGCAGGACCTGCTCGGCCTTCTCCTTCCCCAGCGGGCCATGCTCCAGCCGAAGCTCCTTCAAGTACCGCCAGGCCCGCCCGACGATCGGCCCAGGCGGCACGTTGAGCAGGCGCATGATCTCGTGCCCGTCGAGGTCGGGCCGCACCCGCTTGAGGTCCTCCTCCGCCTGGATCCGAGCGATCCGTGCCTCCAGGGCGTCGTAGTCCGCGGCGAGCTGCGCCGCCTTCCGCTTGTTCCGCGTCGTGCAGTCCGACCGGGTCAGTTTGTGCAAGCGGGGGAGGAGCTCCCCCGCATCGGCGACGTAGCGGCGCACCGCGGAGTCGGTCCACTCCCCGCGACCGTACCCGTAGAAGCGCAGGTGCAGCGCGACCAGAGTGGACACCTGCGCGATGACGTCCTTGGGGTAGCGCAGCGCCTTCATGCGCTGCCGCGTCATCCGCGCGCCGACCACCTCGTGGTGGTGGAAGGTCACCCGGCCGTCGGGGGTCACCGCCTTCGTCGCCGGCTTGCCGACGTCGTGCATCAGCGCCGCCATCCGCAGCACGAAGTCGCAGCCGTCGTCCTCCATGCTGATGACGTTGTTGAGCACCGTCAGCGTGTGCTCGTAGACGTCCTTGTGCTGCGCGTGTTCGTCGATCTCCAGCCGCAGCCCGGGCAGCTCCGGCAGGAACCGCTCCGCCAGTCTGGTGTCGACCAACAACCGCAGCCCGCGCACCGGGTCGGCGCCGCAGAGCAGCTTGGTGAACTCGTCCCGAATCCGCTCCGCGGTGATCCGGTCAAGGTCCGCGGCCATCTCCGTCATCGCCTGGCGCACCGCCGGGTCGACGGTGAACCGCAGCTGGGAGACGAACCGCGCCGCGCGCAGCATGCGCAGCGGGTCGTCGCTGAACGACTCCCGTGGCGTCCCCGGCGTCCGAATCACGCGCGCCGCGAGGTCCTGCAACCCTCCGAAGGGGTCGGTGAAGCGGTGGTCGGGGAGGCTGAGCGCCATCGCGTTGATCGTGAAGTCGCGACGGCGAAGATCACCCTGGAGATCCGTCCCATACTCGACCACCGGATTGCGGCTGACCCCGTCGTACGACTCCGCCCGGAAGGTCGTGATCTCCAGCTTGAACCCTCGGCGCTGGGCGCTGATCGTGCCGAATTCCCGACCGGTCTCCCAGATCGCCTCGGCCCACCCTTTGAGGATCTTCAGCGTCTCGTCCGGCTTAGCGGACGTACAGAAGTCGAGGTCATTGCCGAGGCGGCCCAGCAGGGCGTCCCGGACGGACCCCCCGACCAAGTGAAGCTCATGACCGGCTGCGGCGAACCGGTGGCCCAGTTCGTCGACGATAGGGAAGACGCGCACCAGCTCGGCGATGGCGGTGCGCTGCGCGGCGGTCACGTCACGCCGGTCCCCGGCGTGGGCTGCGGGTGCTGCACTAGCTGCGGACTCGGACATGGGAAGGCCAGCCTATCGAGCCACAGGGTGGTGTCGAGCCGCTGGGCGGCCTGATCGGACATGTGTCCTCGACGACCCTCCGACATGGAGGCGGCACACCACCGTCCGGGCGACCGCGCGTCGAACCCCACCCCGCCTCGGCGCGGGCTCCGCGTCCCTCAGCCGCCCGAGAGGTGGTTCGCGCCAACCTCTCGTGATCGAGGCTACTAAGGTCGGGCGTGCGCCCGGGAACGGCGTGGCGAATCCGGTTCTTCAGGAGGTGGGATGAGCGGCGGGCTGTACCGGAGCGCGAACGCGTCCGACGGCGGGCACGCCCCCGAGGACGGCGCGACATTGATTTCCGTCACACCACACGATCAGACGAAGACGACGGGCGACCCCGCGGCGACCCCACCCGAGTCCGAGGGGAGCCTGGCCCGCCACAGCGCGGTCATGGCCGCCGGCAGCCTGGTCAGCCGCGCCACCGGCTTCCTGCGCAACCTCGTCCTCGGCGCGGCGCTGGGCGGGTTCCTGGTCGGCGACGCGTACACGACCGCCTTCCAGTTCCCCGGCATGATCTACGAGTTCCTGCTCGGCGGGATCTTGACCAGCGTCCTCGTGCCGGTCCTGGTGCGGCGCCGGAAGGCCGACTCGGACGGCGGGCAGGCGTACACCCAACGGCTGCTCACCTTGGCCGTCCTGGCCCTGGGCGCGGCGGTCGCGATCGCGCTGCTGTGCGCGCCGCTGCTCACCCTGCTCTACGCCAACGAGGCCAACGCGAGCCTCGTCCGGTCGCTCTCCTACCTCATGCTGCCGATGATCTTCTTTACGGGATTGTCGGCGCTGATCAGCGCGGTCCTCAACACGCGGGGCCACTTCGCGGCCCCGATGTGGACCCCGATCCTCAACAACCTCGTCGTCATCGCCGCGGCCGGCCTCTACATCGCGATCTACGGCGCCCGCGTGGTCGAACCCTCGGAGATGTCCCCCGGCCGCATCGCCCTCATCGGCGGCGGCACGCTCCTGGGCGTCGTCGTTCAGGCGGCCGGGCTCCTCCCCGCGCTGCGCAAGGTCGGCTTCCGGTGGCGGTGGCGGTTTGACTTCGGCGCGCTGGGCTTGCGTGAACTGGGGCGGCTGGGCGCCTGGATGTTCTGCTACGTCGGCGTCAGCCAGCTCGGGCTCGTCGTGCTCTTCAAACTCCTCAACCTGGCCGGCGAGGAGAAGGAAGCCGGGCCCCTGATCTACAACAACGTCTTCCTGCTGGTGATGATGGCGCACGGCATCGTCGCCGTATCGATCATCACGGCGCTCATGCCCCGCATGAGCGCCGCCGCCGCCGACAACCGATACGCCGACCTCACCGCGGACCTCTCCCGGGGCACGCGGACGGTGACCGCGGTGCTCGCCCCCATCGCGGTCTGCTACGCGGTCCTCGCCACCCCGATCTCGGTGGCGCTCTTCAACTACGGGGCGTTCAGCACGGAGAACGCCCTCGCCACCGCGGCCGTCCTCGTGGTCGGCGCGCTGGCGCTCATTCCCTTCTCCATCAGCCAGCTCTTCACCTTCGCCTTCTACGCCTTGCCCGACACGAAGACCCCGGCGCTGGTGAACATTCCGGTCGTCCTGTTGCGGGTCGCCGTTCAGGTCGGTCTCTTCCTCGCCTTCAGCCCGGCGTTCGCCGCCGCCGGCATGATGCTCGGCAACGGAATCTCGTACGTCGCGGCCGCTGTGATCTCCGCCTGGCTGCTCCGCGGCCGCGTCGGCCCGATCAGGCTCGGCGAGATCGCCTCCACGTTCGGCAAGGTCCTCCTCGCCGCCGCGGGATCGACCCTCATCGGGTTGATCGTGGTCGCTGTCCTGCCGGGTGACGACACGCCCACCCGCCTGGAGGCGCTCGTGAACCTCATCGTCGGCGGCGGGGCGATCGGCGCGAGCTACCTCGGCCTCGCGCTGGCGCTTCGCGTTCAGGAAATCACCGATGTGGTCGCCCTCGTCCGCCGCCGCCTCGGCCGGTGATCAGACATGCCGCGACGACCCCGTATCGGACCAGGGACGTGGTGCGGGCCTCAGCGTCCCGCGCCGGCGGCTACCGCCCGTCGGAGATTGCGCCGAGGTGCAATCAAAATGCGCACACATTCCCAATCGGTCATCTCGCGACTTTCGTCGGTGGACGAAAAACTCACGGACGGTAATTGACGATGCTCTTTCCTCGCATAATCGACGGTCGTCAGTCACCAACCATCGCCCGTCCCGGTGGTTCCCGCACGGGCGGAGAGCGAAGATGACATGTTAGGTAACCGTCGAACACCGGTAAGGTCGCTCTCAGCCACCGCGTCCAGCGCATAGGCTAGACAACGGCTCCATGCCGGGGCGTGTCGGCTCGACGGGGACCGGTCAACCTGAGCGAGCACCGGACCATCAATTGACCGATCACCGAGGGAGGACTGGTGACCAAGGTTGGCGAGGGCCAGGAGGCGGACCCGGTCACGTCGCCTGCCATGGCCATCGGTGCGCCCACTGTCGGTGAGATTCTGGCCGGCCGCTACGAGTTGGCGGAACACATCAACGATGACAATGTCGGCCGACAGGTGTGGCGCGGGATCGACGTCGTCCTGCGCCGTCCGGTCGCTGTCGTCCTGCGCTACCCCGGCGGCGACTCCGCGATGGAGATGCTGACCGCCGCGGTCGCGGCGAGCCGGGTAGCTCACCCCAACCTCGTCGGGGTCTACGACGCCGTCGACGAAGGCCACCGCGCCTATGTGGTGCGCGAGTGGGTCGACGGCCAGTCGCTCCGGGACCTCGTCGCGGAATCCGTCCTCGACCCCGCCCGGGCCACGAGCGTCGCGCACGCGGTCGCCGCGGCGGTGGCCGCGGTCCACTCCACCGGGATGGTCCACGGCAACATCCACCCCGGCACGGTCATGGTCGGCGACGACGGCCGTGTCGTCCTCGCCGACGCCCGCGCCGACGCCGACGACACGCACGAAACCGACGTCCGAGCGATCGGCGGCATCCTCTACTTCGCCCTCACCGGGCGGTGGCCCCATCGCGAGGCAGGGCCCACCGCCTTGCCAGACGCCATGCGCGACGCGACGGGAGCCCTCGCCGCGCCCCGGCAGATCCGCGCCGACATCCCGGCGTACCTCGACGACCTGACGATGGATCTGCTCGACCTGCGGATCACGCCTCCCACGTCGGAGGCCCTCGCGGCGGAACTGAGCCGCCTGGACGCCGCGGCGGAGGAGCAGTTCCTCGACGACCTCGGGCCGCTCCGCTTCGTCGCGAACGAGGAAGCCGCGGAGCCGCCCCGGCACACCAACCGCAAGATCGCAGCGGGTGTCGTCGGACTCGTCGCCATCGCCCTCGTGGGCTTGCTCGTCGGTATCAACATCTTCGCCGGTGGCGACGAGACGACCAGCGCGAGCCCGTCCCCGGCTCCCTCACTCACCGCGCCCGCCGAAGGCGGCCAAGCCACGCCGGCGCCGAAACCGACGAAGATCCCGCTGACCGCGCGGCAGGTCCGCGTCGTCGACCCCGACGGGGACCGCAGCGAACTCGATGGCGTCGAAGCGGTGGTCGACGGAGACGTCAGCACCGGGTGGAAGACCCACGCCTATATCGGCAACCCGAAGTTCGGCGGCCTCAAGCGCGGCATGGGCATCCTCATCGATCTCGAGGAAGAGCGCACCGTCACCTCAGTCCAGGTGGTGCTCTCCGCCCGTGGCGCCTCGGCGGAGATGCGGTCCGGCACCTCCGACCCGGGGTCGAGCAGAAGCGGCGATGACGAGGTCGTCCGGACGTTCACCACGCGCATCGGCGAGCCGTTCGAATACCACAACGGCACGACGATGACGTTCAGCGGCTTCTCACCCGACCTGACGTACCGGTACCTGCTGCTGTGGCTCACCGAGCTGCCCGACAACGGCACGGGTCGGTACCAGATCGGCGTTCAAGAGATCACCGTCGAAGGCCTGTGACCGGCGCGGCGGCCACGCCGCGGCCTCGCGGCGGGGTAGGGTGCAGCCGTGACGGGTTCCGCGCCCAGCGACGGTCATGGGCGGCCAGAGCAGCCGTTCGGGCGGCTCCTGTCACGGACCGACCTCGCTGACGACGAACTCCTCCACGCCCACATCGCCGGGGACCGGGAGGCCTTCGCCGAGCTGTTCCGGCGCCACCGGGACCGCCTCTGGGCCGTGGCCCTCCGCACCCTCGGCGACCGCGACGAGGCGGCCGACGCGCTGCAAGACGCGCTGCTCTCCGCCTACCGCGGCGCGGCCCGGTTTCGGGGCGACTCGGCGGTGACCACATGGCTGCATCGCATCGTGGTCAACGCCTGCCTGGATCGGCTGCGCCGGCGCCGGACGCACCCCACGGTGCCCCTGCCCGACGGCGCTCGCGGCGCCGGGCGCGACACCCCGGGGGCTACCCGCGAGCTCGCGGCGCCCACGCCGGATCACGACACCGCCGTGGCGGTCCGGCAGGCACTGGCACAGCTACCGCCCGATCAACGAATCGCGCTGATCCTCGTTGACGTCCAGGGCTACCCGGTAGCCGAGGTGGCGAAGATCTTGGGGATTCCGGAGGGCACCGTCAAGAGCCGGTGTGCCCGAGGCCGGGCTCGGCTCGCCGCCCTCCTCGGCCACCTCCGGCCGGCGATCACCGCCTCACCGCCTGGGACGCGATCAGCGGAGCCGGGGAACCCACCGCCCGCGCCCGGCGTCTCATCCACGTCCAGGCCGGGCCGGCGGAACGGCAGCTGGGAGGGAGAGTGAGCGCGGGCGAATTCCACGACGTCGACCGCGACCTGCTCGCCGATTACGTCGGCGGCGCGCTGGAGGGCACGCCGGACCACGCGCGCGTCGCCCGGCTCATCCACGAGGAGCCCGCGTGGGCGGAGGCGTACCACGCGCTGATCACCGCCACCCAGGCGGTCCGGGCCGACCTGGCCGCGTGGGGCGCGCACGCCGAGCCGATGCCGCCCGACGTCGCTGAGCGGCTCACCGCCGCGCTCCGGCACGCGGATCGCCACCCCCCACGGGACGACCGCGCCCCGCTGCGGATCCCCGTGGCCCGGACTCCGCAGCGGCCCCCCGATACGCGCCCGGCGCCTCCGCCCGCCTCTCCCGGGTCGCCACGCCGCGGCGCCAGCCACGCGGGGCGGCGCTGGGTGCGGTGGGGGATCCCCGGCGCGATCGCGGCAGGGATGTCGGCGCTCGTCGCGCTCGGCGTCACGCACCTCCTCGACGAGCCGGACGATACGACCCTCGCCGGTCGCGACGGTATCCACGGCTCGGCCACCGCGCCGGCGCGGGTGACCACCAGCGGCAGCGACTACACGGCGGCCACCCTGCCCCGCCTCGCCGCGCTCGCCGCCGCCGACAGCTCGTCCCAGCCCTTGGCCGCCGAGGCGGAGTCGATGACCACCACCCCAGGGGAGCAGCTGCGGCCCTTCGTCGACGCCGCACTCCTCGCCGCGTGCTTGGAGGACGTGGCGACGGAGCACGGCCACGGCCCGATCAAGGTCCACGTGGTGGATTTCGCCGCCTTCGAAGGCCACCCCGCGCTCGTCGTCGTCTTCACCAACGCCACGGGTGAGCGCTGGGTGTGGGTCGCCGGACCAGACTGCGGGCATGGGGGAGCCGACACGCGGTACGCCACGCGGGTAGGGTGACAGCGGTCGGCAGGTGATGTCACCCACCAACTAGCCGATTACCGGAATTCCGATTCGTAACATGGCGTTTTGCATCCCAGGAGCCGCGCGATGAGGTCAGACGGCGAGGAGTCTGCCGTCGGGCGTACCCAGCACGGCGCGTACAGGATCGGGAGTCGGCAGTGGACGAGGTCCGCAACCTAATCATCATCGGCTCGGGCCCAGCTGGTTACACCGCGGCGATATACGCGGCACGCGCCAACCTCAAGCCCCTCGTCATCGAGGGTGTCCAGTCCGGCGGCGCCCTGATGACGACCACCGAAGTGGAGAACTTCCCAGGCTTCCCCGACGGGATCATGGGTCCCGAACTGATGGACGCCATGCGGAAGCAGGCCGAACGGTTCGGCGCCCAGTTCGTCACCGACGACGCCACCCGGGTGGAGCTCGTCGACACCGGCGTGCCGAACTCGGGCGCGGCGCACACCGTCTGGGTGGGGGAGACCGCGTACCGCGCCAAGGCGGTCATCCTCGCGATGGGGTCGGCTTGGCGCCCGCTGGGCGTCCCGGGGGAGCAGGAGTACCTCGGCCACGGCGTCTCCTCCTGCGCCACGTGTGACGGCTTCTTCTTCCGCGGTCAGCACGTCGCGGTCGTCGGCGGCGGCGACTCCGCGATGGAGGAGGCGATCTTCCTGACCCGCTTCGCGGAGTCGGTGACGATCATCCACCGCCGCGACGAGTTCCGGGCGAGCCGGATCATGGCGGAGCGCGCGCTCGCCAACGAGAAGATCCGAGTCGAGTGGAACACCGTGGTCGAGGAGATCCTCGGCACCGACGGCAAGGTCTCGGGCGTGCGTGTGCGCAACGTGCGGACCGGGGAGTCCAAGACGCTGGAGGTGGCTGGGGTCTTCGTCGCGATCGGCCACATCCCCCGCAGCGACCTGGTGCGGGGGCAGGTGGAGCTGGACGAGAACGGCTACATCAAGGTCGAGTCCCCGAGCACGCGGACGAGCATTCCCGGCGTGTTCGCCGCCGGGGACGTGGTGGACCACACGTACCGTCAGGCCATCACCGCCGCGGGGAGCGGCTGCGCCGCGGCACTTGACGCGGAGCGGTTCCTCGCGACAGTGGAAGCGGCGTAGGACAGACACCCCACTGGGGTTGCCGAGGGAGAGGTATTCGTGGGAGCAACGAAGGCGGTCACCGACGCCACGTTCGCCAGCGAGGTGCTGCAGTCAGAGAAGCCGGTGCTGGTCGACTTCTGGGCCGAGTGGTGCGCACCGTGCCGGAAGGTGGCGCCGATCCTCGAAGAGATCGCGAACGAGATGGGTGACAAGGTCACCGTGGTCAAACTCAACATCGACGAGAACCCGGAGACGGCCCGCGCCTACCAGGTGATGTCGGTGCCGACCCTGACGGTGTTCAAGGGTGGGCAGCCGGTGCAGTCGGTCGCCGGGGCGAAGCCCAAGAGCGACCTCGTGAAGATGATCGAGGCGGCGCTGTAACCGAATCAGCCGGTCACCGAATCAGCTTGTGGATCGCGCCCCACGCCGCGCGTCGGTGTGGGGCGCGATTCGTCATCTCCGCCCGTCGCCCTGGGGATCGACATCCGCACAAGCAGGGCACACCGGGCGGTGCCACACGCTACGCTCCGGTTCGTTCGCACCCACGACCGACGGCCGGTCGCAGGCGAGCGAGCGATCACGGCGGCGTCGTATCCGGGTAGCTGGCGCCCGCGAGCGACCCCGATGCGGAGAGGGAGGGCGACGTGCGCGCGATCCGACGGGGAGACCGGGGTCCTGCGGTCACCGAAATCCGCACCATCCTCGTCGGCCTCGACCTGCTCGGCCCCACCGACCCCGCCCACCTCGACGCGTTCGACGCGGCGATGGAGCGGGCGGTGCGTGCCTTCCAGCAGAGTCGTGGGCTGACGGTCGACGGCCAGGTGGGCCCCGAAACCTGGCGGGCGCTCGACGCCGCCCGCTGGCGCCTCGGGGACCGCGCCCTCTACCACGCCGTCCCCGATCCGCTCGTCGGTGAGGACGTCCGGGCGCTCCAGGAACGGCTCCTCGAGATGGGGTACGACACCGGACGGCCCGACGGCATCTACGGCCCGCGCACCGCGCGAGCGGTAGCGCAGTTCCAGCGGGAGATGGGGCTGCGCGCCGACGGCCACTGCGGCCCCCAGACCTTCCACGCGCTGCGCCGCCTCGGCAGGAAGGTGGTCGGCGGCCGGCCGCAGTGGCTCCGCGAGGCGTACGCCCTGCTGGACGCCGGGCCCGACCTCGTCGGCAAGACCGTCATCGTCGATCCTGGGCACGGCGGTCCGGACCCCGGCATCGTCGTCACTGACGGCGGTCAGCGCTGGACCGAGGCCGACCTCATGTACGACCTCGCCGCCCGGCTGGAAGGTCGGCTCGCCGCAGCCGGGGTTCGGGTGTACCTCACCCGCGGCCCCGCGCCCGAGTCCAGCCCCACCGACCTCGCCCGGGCTGAGCTCGCCAACGAGCTCAACGGGGACGTGTTCATCTCCCTCCACCTCGACAGTCACCGCAACCCCGCCGCCGACGGAGTCGCCACCTACCACTTCGGCACCGACAACGGGGTCACCTCGACGATGGGGGAGCGGCTGGCCGCCCTCGTCCAGCGCGAGATCGTCGTCCGCACCGGCCTCCGTGACTGCCGGACCCACGCCAAGACGTGGGAGCTCCTTCGGCTCACCCGGATGCCCGCGGTGCGTGTCGACGTCGGCTACCTCACCTCACCGGTCGACCGGGCACGGCTGATCGACCCACGGTTCCGTGACCGCGTCGCCGACGCGATCCTCGCCGCGGTTCAGCGCATGTACCTCCCCATCGACCAGGACGTGCCCACGGGGTCCATCGACGTCCGCGCGCTGCGCGCCGCGATGGCCGCGGCCGCCCAGTGACGGACGGCGACGCCGTCGCCGGCGGGGTTGGTCGAGCGTGTCCTCGGTCGGTCACAGCGCGGTCGTCCGAGTCGCCGGCCGGACCGGACGGAGCAGCGCCTCCGGGCTCATCGACCCGAGCAGCTTCTCCAACGCGTACTCGACATCCGAGCGCCACGAGAGCGCGGTGCGCAATTCGAGGCGAAGCCGCGGGTAGCGGGGGTGGTGCCGGACGGTCTTGAACCCGACGGCGAGGAAGAAATCCGCGGGGGCGACGCAGGTCTGCTCGCCCTCTCCCTCGACCGGATCCCCGAACTTGGCGTCGCCGAACGCCTCCACCGCCTTGATGCCGCGCTTGGTCAGGTCGCGCGCCACCCCCTGCACCAGCATGCGACCGAGCCCTCCGCCGGCGAAGGCGGGCAGGATGTGCGCGGTCATCAACACCACCGCGTCCGCGGAGATCGGGGAGGTGGGGAAGGCCAAGGACCGCGGCACGTACGCCGGCGGCGCGTACATGACGAACCCCGCGGGCACCCCGTCGACGTACACGAGCTTGCCGCACGACCCCCATTCGAGGAGGGTGCGCGACACCCACGCTTCCTTCTCCAGGCCAGGATCACCCGCCGCGCAGGCCCGCTCTGCCGATACCGGGTCCAGCTCCCAGAAAACGCACCGACGGCACGCGCGCGGCAAGTCCTCGAGCGTGTCGAGCGTCAGACTGACTAACCGTCGCGACATCGGCGCATCCCCACAGCAGACCGGACAGAGCGTCGAAACACCGCAGGTCTCGCACCGCGCCGCCCCACGCCCATCACGGATCGTACGTCGGAGGCGGCACGGTGAGGGAGAGTCCGACCAGACGGGGGGATACCGCCGTCCGCAATGTGAGTCGTCGCGCAAAGTTCAGCCCACAGCATGACCAGCCGGTCTACGATCAACCGAATCAGTACTCCTGCCGTCACCGGCGCCGGCACGGATCGCGTGGGACGTCCTAGCGAGGTGATCGTATGACCGGCACGACACTCGACGACTACACCGACCGCTACGCGCGACGGGTGCGGGGCATGACCGCCTCGGAGATCCGAGCGCTCTTCGCCGTCGCCAGTCGCCCTGAGGTCGTGTCGCTCGCCGGTGGCTCGCCGTACGTCAGCGCCCTCCCGCTGGACGCCGTCGGGGAGATGCTGAGCCAGCTCGCCAGCGAGTTCGGGGCGACCACGCTGCAGTACGGCATCGGGCAGGGCACGCTCGAGCTGCGCGAGCGGATCTGCGAGCTGATGGCGCTCTCGGGAATCGACGTGAGCACCGGAGCCTCCCCGGAGGACGTGGTGGTCACCGTCGGCGGCCAGCAGGCGCTCGACCTCCTCGCCCGGCTCTTCCTCGACCCTGGTGACGTGGTGCTCGCCGAGGGCCCCACCTACGTCGGCGCGCTCGGCGTGTTCCAAGCCGCCCAGGCGCAGGTGGTGCACGTCCCCATGGACGACGACGGGCTCATCCCGGAAGCGCTGGAAGAGGCGATCACGGATGTGGCGCGCTCCGGGCGCCGGGCGAAGTTCCTCTACACGATCCCGACGTTCCAGAACCCGACCGGGGTCACGATGACCGACGAACGGCGGGAGCGGGTACTCGACATCTGCGAGCGCGCCGGCCTGCTGGTCATCGAGGACGACCCGTACAGCCAACTGAGCTTCGACGGGGAGGTGCCGCTGCCGCTGCGGGCGCGGCGCCGCTCCGGAGTCTTCTACGTCAGCACCTTCTCCAAGACGTTCGCTCCCGGGCTGCGGGTCGGGTGGATCCTCGCGCCGCACGCGGTCCGCGACAAGCTCGTCATGGCGAGCGAGGCGCAGATCCTCTGTCCCAGCGCGTTCGCCCAGGCGGCGGTCGCCACCTACCTCGCCAAGATGCCGTGGCGCGAGCAGCTCAAGACCTACCGCGAGATCTACCGCGAGCGGCGTGACGCCATGCTCGACGCGCTCGAGGACCTCATGCCCCCGGGGACGTCCTGGACCCGCCCGGGTGGCGGACTCTTCGTCTGGGCCACCCTCCCTGACGGGCTGGATGCCAAGGCGATGCTGCCCCGCGCCATCGCCGCCCGCGTCGCGTACGTGCCGGGGACCGGCTTCTACGCCGACGGCAACGGCACCGGCTACATGCGCTTGAACTTCTCCTTCCCGCCGCCGGACCGGATCCGCGAAGGAATCCGGCGGCTCGCGAGCGTGATGGAGCAGGAGATCGCGATGCGCCAGGTCTTCGGCGCCGTGCGGGGTCCGGTCGGCCGGCGGCGTGGTGTGGCCGGCGCCGACGCCCCCGGCCCGGACTTGGCATGATTCCGCCCATGAGCACGCTTTCGACTGGTCCGACCTCGCCGTCCGATCTTCACGTTCTCGTTCTCGCCGGTGGTCTGTCGTACGAGCGCGAGGTGTCGCTCCGCTCCGGTCGGCGGGTCCTCGACGCGCTCCGCGCGTTTGGCATCCACGCTGAGCTCCGCGACGCCGACGCGACCCTCCTGCCCACCATCGAGGCCGATCCACCGGACGCGGTCGTCATCGCGCTGCACGGCGCGACCGGCGAGGATGGATCCCTCCGTGGCGTGCTCGACCTCTACGACATCCCCTACGTGGGCTGCGACGCCCGCTCCGCCCGGCTCGCCTGGGACAAGCCATCCGCCAAGACGGTGCTCCGTGAAGCCGGTATCCCGACTCCGGATTGGGTGGCGTTGCCCCATGACCGGTTCTCCGAACTCGGCGCGGCCGCCGTCTTGGGGCGCATCGCCGACCGGCTCGGCCTGCCGCTGATGGTGAAGCCCGCTCAGGGTGGCTCTGGGCTCGGCGCCGCGGTCGTCCGCGACGTCTCGGAGCTGCCCGCCGCGATGGTCGGCTGCTTCTCCTACCACTCGACAGCGCTGGTCGAACGGTACGTGTCCGGTATGGATGTCGCCGTGAGCGTGGTCGACCTCGGCGACGGGCCGCAGGCGTTGCCGGCCGTGGAGATCGTCCCACGCAACGGGGTCTACGACTACGCCGCCCGCTACACCGCTGGCCTCACCACGTGGCACGCGCCAGCCCGGCTCGCCCCGGATGTGGCGGCCACGGTGGCGGAGACCGCGATCGCCGCGCACAACGCGCTCGGGCTCCGAGACCTGTCGCGCGTCGACCTGATCGTCGACGCCGACGGGAAGCCCCACGTGCTCGAAGTCAACGTGGCGCCCGGGATGACGGAGACGTCGTTGCTGCCGCTGGCCGTGCAGGCGGCGGGTCTGGATTTCGGCAAGCTGCTCGCCACGCTCGTCGCCCGGGCGGCGCAGCGGGGGAGCTAGGCGTCCCGCCCGTTGTCCCCACGCGTGTCACCGGCCAGCGCAGTCGCGCGGCGGCCGGTGACACGCGCCTCGGGTACGACGCGAATTCAGGCCGACGACCACTACGTCGCGCGCCCGGACGGGGGCGCCGGCGTCGACGAGGGAGCGGTCGCCTCCTCCTGGGGCGCGCCTCGCGGGGTTGGCACCTTCGGCGCCGCCGCTGACGTCCCCGCTGACTGCGCCGCTGACGCGTCCTGACCGTCGCCGCGACTCCCGTCGGCGCGGTCCGCGCCGCGGGCGTCATCACCATCGCCCTCGTGCGCGACGTCGGCGTCGGGGTTGTCATCAGCGGCGAGCCGCCGGGAGATCTCGTCGACGTCGGTGCTCAGCTTCGACGGCGCCTTCCAGTCGATCCGTGGTGGTTCCGCCAGCGCGCGTCCGTCAAACTCCGCGAGCCACGCCGCGACCCAGGCGAGATTCTCCCGCCACTGGTCTTCGGGGATGGGGGGCAAGATGCTGTCCCAGAGGGGGAGGAACGTGCCGCGCAGTTGCAGCCGCCCATAGGGTCGCGCCAGGAACCACAGGTGCAGGTGGGCGGAGCTGTCGCCCCAGCGGTTCACGTGCACGCGCGCGACACCCTCGAGCGAGCGGATCGCCCGCTCGAGTCGGACCGTCATGACCCCCAGCTCGGCGGCGAGCCGGTTGGACAGGTCGCCCAAGTCGAGGTGGGAGCGCGATTCGAGGATCAACACGACCGGGAGCCCGCTCGGTCGATCCGGCGCGCGCACCCGCCAGCGGTCGTTGACCCAGATGTACGCCTCGTCGGGCGCGGTGCAGGAGGCGCACTCCGACGGATCCTCACCCTTGCGCGGCGGCTCGACCGCGACTGGCTCATTCAACGGCCGAATTCGCAGGTCGCCCTCGAAGGGAAACGAGGGCCATCTCGTGAAACTCGGGAGAGAGCCAGGGTTGTGCGACACGTCGCCGACCCTAATCGAGTTGTTGCAGCCTGTCCGTCCTCATTTCGGGCCACGGTACGCATCCTCCCGGCTCACTCTGGAGAGGGAGGCGCCGTCCCGGCTCGCGAGGGTCGCCGCGCACGCTCGCAAGGGTCATGGTCGCGGGGTCGCGGGCACCCGCCCGAGCTTCGCCGGCGTTTCACGTGAAACCACGGCGGAGCCGTGCCGCTCCTGCCGGCGACACCCCGAATTTGAGGGACGTGACGCCCGCTCGCCGGCGGACGCGTCACCGTCCCCAGCGTCGCCACGGTTCGCACTCGGTCGCCGACGGCCGCCGCCCGCGCCCATCGGAGAACCGTCCCCGTTTCACGTGAAACCGGCGTCCCCATTGGGCGAGGTTTCACGTGAAACGGGGACGCCGCGGGCCTCTCGGCGGCGAGGAGGCGCTGTCGGCCTCGCGCCCGACTGGAGGGGGAGGAGAGGGCCGGACACGACAAACGGCCGGATCGCGGATACCGCGACCCGGCCGTTGCCGCCTGCGACGGGCTAGTCGTCCGACCGTCGATGGTCCACGCCGATGATGCTGACGATCCGCTCCAGGTCGTCCACGGTCGCGAACTCAATCGTGATCTTGCCTTTGTTCCGGCCGATGTCGACCTTGACCCGGGTGTCAAACCGCTCGGACAGGCGCTCGGCGAGCTCCGCCAACGCGGGCGAGTGCGGCTTCGGACGCCGTTTCGGTGCGGTCTTCTTGGGGGAGCCCTCCGCGAGGGTCATCGCGACGAGTTCTTCCGTCGCGCGCACCGACAGCCCTTCGGCGACGATGCGCAGCGCGAGCGCCTCCTGTTGCTCCGGGTCGTCCAGACCGAGCAACGCGCGGGCATGCCCCGCCGAGAGCACGCCAGCGGCCACCCGTCGCTGCACCGACGGGGGGAGGTTGAGCAGCCGAATCGTGTTGGAAATCTGCGGCCGACTCCGCCCGATCCGACGGGCCAACTCCTCGTGCGTGACGCCGAACTCCTCGAGCAGCTGCTGGTACGCAGCCGCCTCTTCGAGGGGGTTGAGGTTGACGCGGTGGATGTTTTCCAGCAGCGCGTCGCGGAGCATGTCCTCGTCGCGGGTCTCCCGCACGATGGCGGGGATCGTCTCCCGGCCGAGTGCCTGAGCCGCCCGCCACCGCCGTTCCCCCATGACGAGCTCGTACCGCTCGCCGTCCAACGGCCGCACCACGATCGGCTGCAAGAAGCCGACCTCCTGGATAGAGGCCTTGAGCTCCTCGAGGGCGTCCTCGTCGAAGACCTGACGCGGCTGCTTGGGGTTGGGAACGATCGCGCTCACCGGAATCTCGGTGAAGCGCGCCCCCGGCACCGGCGCGAGGTTCGGCTGCTCGGCCGGCGAGGCGGCAGCGTCCGGGGCAGCCGGGGGAGCGGTGGACTCGGTCGCCTGCGCCGGTGGCGTCACCGCTGGCGCAGCTGGCGGCTGGGCCACCGTCAGACCAACCGTGGCGGCCGCCGCCCCCGCGACCGGAGCGGTGGGGATCAGCGCGCCAAGCCCTCGACCAAGCCCGCCCCGCGGACGGTTCTTCATCCCACGCCTCCCGCCGTCATGTCCTTACGCGTTGCGACCAAGGGTCGCTGGGATTCCCCGCATCGCGAGTTCCTGAGCCGCCTCGAAGTAGCTCATGGCGCCTCGCGAAGCGGGATCGTAGGTCATCACCGACTGGCCGTAGCTCGGCGCCTCCGACACCCGCACATTCCGAGGAATGACGGCCTGGAGCACCTTGTCGCCGAAGTGGTTCCGGACGTCCTGCTCCACGGCGTCGGCGAGTCGGGTCCGCCGGTCGTACATGGTCAGCAGGATCGTGGAGACCTCGAGGTGGGGATTGAGGTGCTGCTTGACCAGGTTGATGTTGTTGAGGAGCTGGTTGAGCCCCTCCAGCGCGTAGTACTCGCACTGAATCGGAATTAGCACCTCTTGGGCCGCCACGAGAGCGTTCACCGTGAGGAGCCCCAAGGAGGGCGGGCAGTCGATGAACACATAGTCCAGCTCGCCTGGGTAGGCCGCGATCGCCCGAGCGAGGCGCGACTCCCGGGCCACGACCGAGACCAGCTCGATCTCCGCACCGGCGAGGTCGATCGTCGCGGGCGCGCACCACAGGTTGGGAATCCCCTCCACGGCCTGGGTGACATCGGCGAGCGGCACGTCGTTGATCAGACAGTCGTAGATGTTGGGCACGCCGGCGTGGTGGGGCACGTTCAAGCCGGTCGAGGCGTTGCCCTGAGGATCCAGATCGATGACGAGCACCCGGTTGCCATGCAGCGCGAGCGCCACGGACAGGTTGACCGTTGTGGTGGTCTTGCCTACGCCGCCTTTCTGATTCGCCACACAGATCAGCCGTGTGCGAGGCGGACGGGGCATCGTCACCTCGCCAGTCGGATTCAAAATCTGCACGGCGCGCAACGCCTCCATAGCCAACGGTGGGTCTTCCTCCTCACGCGACGGAGTTTCACGTGAAACGTATCCGTCCCCCGCGGCTTCTGGCGGCGAAGACACCGGGGATCCTGTCGGCGTGTCGCGATACGCAGTGTGAGATGCCGGTTGCGGCACGGTAGCGAATCCGACGTGCCCCTGCGCGGGCGCCGATCCGTGAGCGGGATAGTGCGTGACCTCGGGACGACCATCGGGCATGACACCCGGCTGCGCCGGATACCCCCGTTGGTCATCGGGGTGAGCGGGGCGGGGTGCCGGAGCGCGCCCGACGTAGCCACTGCCGACCCGCGGGCGAGACGCTGAGGGGTAATGCCCGGAGCCAGCGGTGGCCCAGCCCTCATGGGGTCGCCAGGGTGTGCGGTCACCGTCGTCGGTTTCACGTGAAACAGAGGCCGGAGCGGAGTGCCCGCCGACGCTCAGCCCTGACTCGTCGTACCTGCCGTAGTCCTGCACCGTGTCATCCCTGCCCACGTCAGATGGGTCAGCACCGGCAGCGCTGCCGTCCGCGCTATCGGCTGTCGCGTACGCGCCGGAGAGCGGTCGCGATGACGCCTCTCCATCCAGCGCTATCCGATCCACACTATCGACGCGCGGCCAGCCTACGGCTGATGGGCGGCGAAGGCCATGGGGATCGGCCACAGGATCCCGATCAGCATCCGAAGATGGGACGACATATACAAGAAAGCCGCCGAGATGCGGCAGCGCACCACCGAGCCGTGGCGGCACCTCCGGCGGCCATCCGACCCCCGTGGGTCGAACACTGCGCGCCGATCCATGATCGGGACGCGCCGGGGAGCCGATGTTCGGCGTTCCCCGCTCACTCATTCAGCCCCTCCGCGATCTGCCGCGTCCGGGCCTCCTCCTCCCGTCCCTGGGGGTGTGGCGGCCCGAACCGGCCGCCTTCCGAGGCGACCGTCCTCGTGCTGGTACGACGTCGCGTTCCTTCACTATCTCCACGATCGTCGTCGGCGGGTCGATCATGCCGACCCCGCAGCACTTAACGATCGGGTCGCCACCACCGCAGCGATTGATTACGTCACGATGCGCCGCGACCTCCTCCGCCGCCGAGGCGCCCTTGAACGCGAGCACACGCCCACCGAGCTTGGTGAGCGGAAGGCACCACTCAGCGAGCCGGTCGAGCGACGCGACCGCGCGCGCGGTCACGATGTCGGCGGGGGTGAGGAGCCGCCGGGTCGCCGGCTCCTCCGCGCGGCCCCGCACCACCGCGACGTGGTCCTCAAGTCCGAGGAGGGCGATCGCTTCGGCCAAGAACGCGGTGCGGCGGGCCATCGACTCCACCAATGTGATCGACAGATCGGGACGGGCGATCGCCAGCACGAGGCCGGGCAGCCCGGCCCCGGAGCCCACGTCGATCACCGTGGCCCGCGCGGGCAGCAGCTCCGCGACGACTGCGCAGTTGAGCAGGTGGCGGTCCCACATCCGGGGACCTTCCCGCGGACCGACCAGCCCGCGGACGACCCCTTCGCTCGCGAGAAAGTCCGCGTACGTGACGGCGAGGGGCAGACGGTCGCCGAACACCTCCTCGGCGACGGGCGCGAGCTCCGCGGGGAGCGGCGCGGCGCCCGCACCAGCCGGAGACTCAGCTGCGGCGCCCCCACCAGCGGGCGGCTCAGTCGAGGAGGAGGACGAAGGGGACAAGCGTGGCCCGGGCGGGGCGGGCTCACCCGGGCCGAGATCGGCTCGTGCCGCACGGTCGTCAGTCATGGCGACATCAGTCGGCCGGCCGGATAACCACCCGGCGATTCGGCTCGACCCCTTCCGACTCGCTCACCACGCCCGCGATCGCGTTGACCACGTCGTGGATGCACTTCCGTTCGAAAGCGGTCATCGGCTCGAGCCGCACCGGTTCGCCGAGCTGCTTGACCTTCTCCACCGCGTTCTTCGCGACCGCGGTGAGTTCCTTCCGCCGGCTCGCCCGATACCCGCCGATGTCCAGCAGCAGCCGACTCGGTCGGCCTGTCTTGCGGAACACCGCGAGACGCGCCAGCTCCTGCAACGCCTCGAGTGTCGCGCCGCGCTGCCCGACCAGCGTGTCCAGCCGCGCACCAACCACCTCGACCACGGGCCGATCGCCGTAGATCAGCTCATCGATGTCACCGTCGTAGTCGAGGATGTCCAGCAGGCCCTCAACGTAGTCCGCGGCGATCTCGCTTTCCCGGAACAGTTCGTTCTCCAGATCCGACGCGGCTGTCGCGCCACCACCATCACCGGGGCCAGCGTCGTCGCCGTCGTTCTCGTCCCGCGTCGCGACCGTCGTTGGCGCGTCCTCTTTGTCGAGAGGCTGATCAGCGCTGGAAAGGCTGGTGTCCGTCACGGTCTCATCTCCGTACTCACTCGGCCGGACCTTACCGGTCCGCTGGTTTCCCGCGACCGGCGTCACCGGTCACGGGCAGGTCTGCCATCGCCGTACTCCCACGGTCCGGGGACGATCGCTGGGGGAAGAGGGATGATCGATCCCGCCGGGAGCAACGACTCGCTCCGGAAGCCGGTCGCGTCAGCGACGTTTACCCGAACGCCGCTTCTTCGGGTTCGCCGGCTTGACACCCGGCTTAGGCGCCAGCGCCTTACCCGACACCCCCGCCTTCTTCGGCGGTTCCGGGGCCGGCTTGCTCCGCCCGAAGAGGCCGACCTTGGCGGGAGCTGGCTGGGCGGCGGACCGGCCGTTCTTGCCGGGCATCGAGGGTGGCGGGTACTTGCGGAGCACCCACTGCTGCTGGCCTAGCGAGAAGAGGTTATTGGTGACCCAGTAGATGATCACGCCGATCGGCAAGATGGCGCCGGAGACCAGCAGCGTGAGCGGGATCCCGTACAGCATGAGCTTCTGCACCATGCGCTGGGTGGGATCCTCCGCCCAGCCGGTCTTGAGGATCATCTGGCGGGTCGCCAGGTAGGTCGTCGTCATCATGACCAAGACCAAGATGCCGGCGACCAGCTTGACCGTGGTGCCACTCGTGCCGAGCCGGGCGATCTCCGCGGCGCTCGAGCCGAACTTCGCGGCGATCGGGGCGGTGAACAGCTTGGCGGTGGCCGCGCTGTCGAACTGCTCCGCGGTCCAGCCGTAGAGCTCCTTCGCCTTCTTCGCGGGGTCGAGCCGCCGCAGCACGTGGAACAAGCCGAGGAAGACCGGGATCTGAATGAACATGGGCAGGCAGCCCATGAACGGGTTGGCCTTCTCCTTCCGGTAGAGCTCCACCAGCTCCCTCTGGAAGGCCTCCCGGTCGTCCTTGTGCTTCTCCTGCAGCTCTTTGATCTTGGGCTGAAGCGCCTGGATCGCCCGCTGTGACTTGATCTGTTTGACGAAGATCGGGAAGAGAATGAGCCGGACCGTGACGACCAGGAAGATGATCGATAGGATCCACGCCCAGTTGGTGCCGAGGACGGCGTCAGCTGGCACGACCGCGTCCCACACGCGGTGCCAGGACAGCAGGATCCACGAGATAGTCCAGTAGATCCAGTCGAGACTCAGATTCAATTCGGGACTCCAGTCACATCGGCACGAGGGTGGTCACCGCCGGGCACGGGATCGTACCCACCCGGGTGGAAGGGGTGGCAGCGCAAGAGCCGTCGCACCGCCAGCCCGGCTCCCCGCACCGCGCCGTGTCGCGCGACCGCCTCGAGCGCGTACGCGCTGCATGACGGGTAGAACCGGCACCGAGCCGGCAACACCGGGCTTATCCAACGACGGTACGCGATGATAGGAATGGCCAGCAGGCGACCACCGGGTGTTGTGGGTCGCGGCGGCTCGTGACGCGTACTCACCGAGACTCCCGGCCGGATGGACGTCCCGAGCGGGCAGCGGCGAGCGCGGCGTCCAGGTCGGCGCCGAGACGCGCGTACGAGGCCTCGGCCGCCCCAGGGAGCGCGCGCACGACGAGCATGCTCCCCGGGGGAAGGGAGTGGAGACGCTCCCGGACTAAGTGGCGCAGCCGCCGACGCAGCCGGTTACGGACGACAGCGCGGCCCACGGCTTTGGGAACGACGAAGCCGGCGCGCGTCGGGAGCCGTGGTGTCGTGCTCCCGGCGTCCGCCGGCTTTGCCTGTTCCGTTGTCGGAAGGACGAGGTGAACCACCAAGACGCCCCGACCGGCCCGGCGACCACGGCGGATCGTCGTGGCGAATTCCGCGCTGCTCCGCATGCGGTGGGCGGCGGGCAGCATAGCCACCTGTCTCCGGACCGGTGCCGTCGGCCTCAGGCCGCCAGGCGTGCGCGGCCCTTAGCGCGACGGGCAGAGATGATCGCGCGGCCCGCACGGGTACGCATCCGCACCCGGAAGCCGTGGGTCTTCGCGCGCCGGCGGTTGTTGGGCTGGAAGGTGCGCTTGCTCACGTCAGGCTCTCCGTCTTCGTACGCGCCGGACAGTGCCGTCCGACCTCGTGTCGGGTGGCGCCCATCATGCCAGGCGCCGGGAGTACGCGATCCGCGATCGCCACTGCCGCAGCCACTACGGCAGCTAGACAGCAAACATCCGTCACCCTACCAGAGGCGACGGATCAGCTATTCAAGCCTAGGTGCCCCAGGTACGACGGTCAATCGCCGGCGCCCGCCTCATCGGGCCGTACGCCCGCGAAGGTGGTTTTCGCGGATGCCGACAAGGGCCGCGGAGACGACCGGTTGAAGGGGTATGGACAACGCTGTTAGCGTGCCCGTTTGCCGGTCGAACCGGAGCACGTGTTCTGCTTCACATCGGCCAGAACCGGATGAGTCGGTCGATCGTTCGGAAAACAGCGGTTTTCCCATATGCAGGGTTACCCATACGCCGACTGGGCGCCACCCTCTTGACTGGGGACCGAGCCCAGTCGGTACACAGCATGTGGATAACCTGTGGACGACGATCCGGAGCGGCCTGCCAGCATGACTCATCATGCCTGGTAGGGGGACGAGGGCAAGCGCCGAATGGCCACACCTCGGAAGCGACAACGGCAACCGGGAAGTCGGAAGCGATGGGGGTAGCGCGACGGTGGCCGAGACGGTCGACCTTGCCGCGGTCTGGACGGCGGCGACAGAAGAACTCGCCGACGAGATCATCTCCGCCCAGCAGCGCGCCTACCTACGGCTGACTCGCCTGCTCGCCATCGTCGAGGACACCGCGCTGCTCGCCGTCCCGGACGCCTTCACCCGAGACGTTATCGAATCACGCCTTCGCCCCGCGATCACGGAAGCGCTCTCCCGGCGGCTTGGCCGCGACATCCAGGTCGCGGTGATCGTCCGAGCGCCGGACGACGCCCAGGGGCGCCGCTCCGGAACGCTGTACGGCACGCCGCGACCGGACGCGTCGTACAGCGCGACCGACTACCCGCCATCCCGCGGGACCAGTCCCTACCACCACGACGCCGACGCAGCACCCGCGCCGCCGGCGCACTCGGCGCCGCCGCCCAGCGCCCCAGGGCCAGGCCCCGTGAAGGGCCACGCCCGACAAGAAGCGCTCTTCACCACACCGTACTCGGGATGGGAGACGCACGAGGCCGATCCCCACGACAGCGGCCACCAGTCGAGCTACTCGCCCATGCGGTACGCGGGACATGACCACCGGCCGATGTCTGGCAGCGGAGAGCATGGTCACGAGCGCGACTACCGAGCGTCGGACCCCTCGTACGACCCGCACAGCCTCGGGCGGGACGAGCCCCGTCCCGAGCAGACGCGCGTCGAGGTCACCGACAGCGGGCCCGGACGCGTCAGCGTAGTTGATCGTCGCCCGATCCGGGATGATCGGCGGCCCTTGACGAGCACGGATACCGGAGGGACCCGCCTCAACCCGAAATACACCTTCGAGACCTTCGTTATCGGCTCGTCCAACCGCTTCGCCCACGCGGCGGCGGTGGCGGTCGCCGAGTCGCCAGCGAAGGCGTACAACCCTCTGTTTATCTACGGCAGCTCCGGCCTGGGGAAGACTCACCTGCTGCACGCGATCGGGCACTACGCCACGACGCTGGGCAACGCCCGCTCAGTCCGGTACGTCTCCACCGAGGAATTCACCAACGACTTCATCAACTCGCTGCGCGACGATAAGACGAGCGCGTTCCAGCGTCGCTACCGGGACGTAGACATCCTCTTGATCGACGACATCCAGTTCCTCGAGGCCCGGGAGCGGACGCAGGAGGAGTTCTTCCACACCTTCAACACGCTGCACAACGCCAATAAGCAGATCGTCATCACGTCCGACCGGTCTCCCAAGCAGCTCGCCACGCTGGAGGACCGCCTGCGCACGCGGTTCGAGTGGGGGCTGCTCGCGGACATTCAGCCGCCGGACCTCGAGACCCGGATCGCGATCTTGCAGAAGAAGGCCGCGCAGGAGCGCCTGTACGCGCCGCCCGAAGTGTTGGAGTTCATCGCGTCCCGGATCTCCAACTCCATCCGGGAACTGGAAGGGGCGCTGATCCGGGTCACCGCGTTCGCCTCGCTGACCCGCTCGCCGGTCGATCTCGCGCTCGCCGAGGAGGTCCTGCGGGACTTCATCCCCGACAGCGCCACTCCCGAGATCACCGCCGAGCAGATCATGGCCGCGACCGCTGACTACTTTGGGGTCAGCCTGGAGGACCTCCGCGGGCACTCCCGCTCCCGAGTCCTGGTGAACGCGCGGCAAGTGGCGATGTACCTCTGCCGCGAACTCACCGATCTCTCCCTGCCTCGAATCGGGCAGGCGTTCGGTGGCCGCGACCACACCACCGTGATGCACGCCGATCGCAAGATCCGACAGCAGATGGCCGAGCGGCGGTCGCTCTACAACCAGATCGCCGAGCTCACGAACCGCATCAAGCAGAACACCTAGCCCCGTCGAGGCCGCTGACCACCGCAGCCCTGGCACCGCCAACCGTGCCAGGGCTGTTGTGTGTATCCACCGCTGTTATCCACCGCATCCACAGGTTGTCCACAGCTCACGTCCACCAACTGTGGAGAAGCCGTGGTCATGACGGTGCCCGCAATCCACAGACCTGTGGATAAAGGGTGTGGAGAACGTTGTGGACGTCGATGTGGACGATCATGAGTTCTCCACTGCCTCGACCCGCCCTGTGCATGGGATGTTGACAACTCTGGGGATGACCGGCGTGGGGTGCGTGTCGTCCACCGAGTCCCGAGATCTGTGTAAACCCTGTTGAAGGTTCTGTGGACTACCCGAAATTGATCAATAACTCCCTCCCCAAAGGGTGTGGGAAGATCGTGGATAACCCGTGGACAAGCGGGGGATAACCTGTGGCAACAGCGGATAGCGAACCGCGACTGTGGATAACCAAGCTGGTTGTCCCAAGGCCTCTCCACAGCTTAGCCACCGGTCCGGCACCACGCTGAGCTGGGAAAACGGCACTTTTCCACAGTTTGCACAGCACCGATTAAGACGACGAAAGATATGTTTAGAAAGAACTAAAACCAATCATCGGCCTGGGGATTCTGTGGAACGACCCGCGGTGGCTCGTGCAATGTCACCGGATGGTCGAATCGCTGGGGTCGGGCACACGGCACGCCACACCGCGGCCTACAGTTCGATAGGGCACGTGTCAGCGCCAGCCCGCCCCGCAGGCGTGCCGGTGTATGGCACGGTTCCCGAGCCGCACCCCTAACCACCGGAGGCATCGCATGAAGTTTCGAGTGGAGCGCGACGCTCTCGCCGACGCTGTGGCGTGGACGGCGAGGAGCTTGCCGAACCGCCCCTCCGTGCCGGTGCTCGCCGGGGTGTTGCTGAGGGTGACGGGCGGAACCCTGCAGGTCTCCGGCTTTGACTACGAGGTCTCCACCGAGGTCACGGTGGATGTCCGCGGCGACGCAGACGGCGCGGCGCTCGTCTCGGGGCGTCTCCTCGCGGAGATCACCAAGGCGCTGCCGGACAAGCCTGTGGATATCGCGGCTGTCGGCGCTCACCTCGAGCTGATCTGCGGAAGCGCCCGGTTCACCCTGCCGACCATGCCCGTCGAGGACTACCCGACGTTGCCGGAGATGCCGGCGAGCGCCGGGCGTGTGGACGCGGCCGCGTTCGCCACCGCGGTCCAGCAGGTCGCGGTCGCCGCGGGCCGCGACGAGACGCTGCCGATGATGACCGGCGTGCGGATCGAGCTCAACGGGTCGACCCTGGCGCTGCTCGCCACCGACCGCTACCGCCTCGCGCTGCGCGAGATGGAGTGGCAGCCGGATGATCCCGAGGTCAGCCTGAACGCGCTCGTGCCGGCGCGCACGCTCGCGGACACGGCGAAGGCGCTCGGTCCGCTCGGCGGGGTGGTCACCCTGGCGCTGGCGCCGGGGGGAGCGGGCGAAGGCATGATCGGATTCGTCGGTGGCAACCGCCGGACGACGAGCCGCTTGATCGACGGTTCGAACTATCCCCCGGTGCGCTCGCTCTTCCCGACCACGCACAACGCCCAGGCCTTGGTCTCGGTGCCGGCGCTGGTCGAGGTGGTCCGCCGGGTCGCCTTGGTGGCGGAACGCACCACTCCCGTGCTGCTCAACTTCAGCGCCGACGGTCTCATCGTCGAAGCCGGTGGCACGGAGGAGGCCCGGGCGAGCGAGGCGATGGAGGCGAACTACACCGGCGAGCCGCTGACCATCGGCTTCAACCCGCAGTACCTCATCGACGGCCTGCAGAACGTCGGTGCGAACCACGCGCTGCTGTCGTTCGTCGACGCGTTCAAGCCGGCGGTCATCGCCCCGGCCGACGAGAGCGGGGAGGTCTTGCCCGACTACCGCTACCTGATCATGCCGATTCGAGTGACCCGTTAACGGGGTAAGTCGGGGAGACGCGATGCAGCTCGGCCTCGTTGGCCTCGGCCGGATGGGCGGCAACATGCGGGAGCGGCTGCGCGCCGCCGGGCACGAGGTCATCGGTTTCGACCAGAACCCGGAGGTCAGCGACGTCGCGAGCCTGGCCGAGCTGGTCGCGCGGCTCACCGCTCCCCGGGCGGTGTGGGTGATGGTGCCCGCCGCAGTCACGGGGGCGACGATCGACGAGCTCGCCGCGCTGCTCTCACCCGGCGACATCGTCGTCGACGGGGGCAACACCCGCTTCACCGAGGACGGGCCGCGCGCCGAGCGACTCGCCGCCCGTGGCATCGGCTACCTCGACGTGGGGGTCTCGGGAGGCGTCTGGGGCCGGGAGGACGGCTACGGCCTCATGGTCGGGGGCGACGAGGAGCACGTTCGCCGGCTCATGCCGATCTTTGAGGCGCTCAAGCCACCAGGCGAGTTCGGGTTCGTCCACGCCGGTCCGGTCGGCGCCGGTCATTACGCCAAGATGGTGCACAACGGCATCGAGTACGCCCTCATGCAGGCGTACGCCGAGGGCTACGAGCTCTTGACCGCGTCCGAGCTGATCCGGGACGTGCCCGCGGTGATCAAGTCGTGGCGGTCCGGGACGGTCATCCGATCGTGGCTCCTCGACCTGCTCGACGCCGCGCTGGACCGCGATCCCGCCCTGGACGGGCTGCGCGGCTACGTCGAGGACACTGGGGAAGGGCGTTGGACCGTGGAGGAGGCGATCCGGTTGGCGGTGCCGATGAACGTGATCGCGGCGTCGCTCTTCGCGCGGTTCGCCTCCCGGCAGGAGGACTCACCCGCGATGAAGGCGGTGGCGGCGTTGCGCAACCAGTTCGGCGGGCACGCGGTTCACACGAAGCAGTAGGCCGTGTACGTTCGTCGCCTCGAGCTGCGGGACTTCCGCTCGTACGAACACGTCGAGCTGCGGTTCGAGCCCGGGACGAGTGTGCTGATCGGCCCGAACGGGGTCGGTAAGACGAATCTCGTCGAGGCGCTCGGGTACGTGGCGACGTTGAGCAGCCACCGCGTGGCCCTCGACGCCCCGCTCGTGCGCGCCGGCGCGGCCGCGGCGATCGTCCGCAGCGAGATCGTGCACGCCGGGCGTGAGCTGCTGGTCGAGTTGGAGATCAACCCTGGGCGCGCCAATCGCGCGCGGCTGAATCGCTCCCCGGTGCGGCGGCCGCGGGACGTCCTCGGCGCGTTGCGGTTGGTGCTGTTCGCCCCGGAGGATCTTGAGCTGGTCCGCGGCGACCCCGCCGAGCGCCGCCGCTACCTCGACGATCTGCTCGTGGCCCGACTGCCCCGGTACGCCGGGGTGCGCGCCGACTACGAGCGCGTGCTCAAGCAGCGCAACGCCCTGCTGCGGACGGCGTACCTCGCGCGGAAAGCCGGCGCGAAAGGGGGCGATCTGTCCACGTTGGCGGTGTGGGACACCCACCTCGCCCGCCACGGCGCCGAACTCATCGCCGGGCGACTGGAGTTGGTCTCCGCGCTCGCCCCGCACGTGACAAAGGCGTATGACGCAGTGGCCGCTGGCCGCGGATCAGCCTCGATCGCCTACCGATCCACGCTCGACCTCGATGAGCCGACGACGGATCGGGCGGCCCTGGAGGCGGCGCTCCTCGCCGCGTTGGCGCGGGTTCGATCCGCCGAGGAGGAGCGGGGCGTGACGCTGGTCGGCCCGCACCGGGACGACCTCACGTTGACGCTCAACGGGCTGCCCGCCAAGGGATACGCCAGCCACGGCGAATCCTGGTCGCTGGCGCTGGCGCTGCGGCTCGCCGCCTACGACCTCCTGCGCGCGGAGGGGATCGAGCCCGTGCTCGTCCTCGACGACGTCTTCGCGGAGCTGGACAGTGGACGTCGGGAGCGTCTCGCGGATCTCGTGGGCGGCGCGAGTCAGCTCCTCATCACGTGCGCGGTCCCGAATGACGTGCCGCCCTCGCTACGGGGCGCGCGGTTCGAGATCCGCGACGGGCAGGTCTTTCCGCTGGGGGCGGGGGAGCCCCGTGCCCAGGCACCGGGCGACGACCCGCACCGCGCGGGTGACCTCGATCAGAGGGAGTTCGGAGCGTGACGGACCAGGAGTCGCGGCCAGAGCCCTCCTCGGGGGAGCGTGACGCGGCACGCCGCGCGGGGCCCCAGCTCGCTCGGGCGGTGCTCGACGCGGCGCTGGCGCGGCGGGGCCGGCTCGCGCCGCGCGGGCGGACGGCGGGGGGACGGACGGCGACCGGCGCGGACGCGGACGGCGAGGGCCTTCGGCTGCGGGGCTACTCGGGGCCGGGGCCGGATCCGCGAGATCCCCAGCGGTTCGGGGACGTGCTCGCACGACTCATCAAGGAGCGTGGCTGGCAGCGACCGGCGGCGGAAGCGACCCTCTTCGGCGCGTGGGAGCGGGTAGTCGGGGCCGAGATCGCCGCGCGGTGCCGGCCGATGAAGCTGGCCGATGGGGAGCTGACCGTGGCGGCCGAGTCGACCGCGTGGGCGACCCAGTTGCGCTTGCTGGCCCCGTCGCTGCTGCGCCGGATCGCCGCAGAGGTCGGCCACGGCGTGGTGCGCCGGCTGCGGATTCACGGCCCGGTCGCGCCGTCGCGGCCGCGTGGTGCCTGGCGCGTGCGCGGGCGTGGCCCGCGGGATACGGACGGCTGACTAGTAGCGAGCCGGCGGGCCGCGCCACTGGGGCTCACGGCTCAGTAGCTGGCGAGGACCGCGAAGCCTTGGTCAGCGCAGCGGCGGTAGAACCGCGCGAGGACGGCCAGCTCGGAGCGGGGGAAGTTCCACGCCGGGCCTTGGCCGGAGGCGTCGCGCATGGCGTTGAGCCGGCTGTCCAGCCACCGGAGTTGCTGCTCGGCGAGGCGCCCGCCGGAGAGCGCGGCCCGCAGCACCGCCCCGACGCTCTCGAAGGTGACGACGTCGCCGTGCGGGCGGTGTCCTTCGACGAAGCGTTCGAGCCCGCCGGCGATCCACGCGCAGCCGTCGGGATCGATGACTGGATCTTGTTCCTCGGCCGTGGCGTCTGTGGCGTACAGCACGCCGTCGAGCCCGAGCAGGAGGTCGACGAGATCGGTGTACGCGCTCGCCGGCACGGTGCCGGTCTTCGCGATGTGTCCAGCCAACGCCGCGGTTGACGGCTCGATCCCCGGTTGTTCGGCCAACTCGGCGAAGTCCTTGAACTCCGCTGGCGCGACCGGCTCGTAGGCCGGGCCGGTACGCGGCCACCGTACGGCGACGTTGTCCAGCCCCATCGGGCGACACCTTCCCTGACCGCGTCGCATCCCTGGGCGGGTTGCGCGTGGTTGTACCAATCGTTCGGTTATGAGGAAGCGCCCGAGAGGGTACGGCATCGCGGTCGCTTCGCGCGACCCCCACTCGCACGATGGTTGGTACCGGATAGGCGGCTGTGCGGCGCGCTATGGCCCGCTCGTAGGTCGCGTGTAGGGGGGATGGTCCCCCGATAGTGAGGCCGGCTACGGGGCTCTGAGGCGCCCCATAGGATGGCGCATCCTGGCCATGTCCTCTCCGCACAGTAGGATTGACCCTGAGACAGGGGAAGCCCTGTGGAGGGGCGGCTGTGGCGAAATCCGAGGCTGGTGGCCGCCTCCGCGGGGCGACTGACCGATCGTGATCCGCGGGTGACCGCGGCGACCGACGCGTCCGGCTCATCCCGATCATCCGTCCGTGGGGGTGGTCGGTTGCCGGTTCACGTGCCTGCCGTCGGGGATCGCCCGCCGAACCCGCGCCCGCGCTGCGGGGTGCGAGAAGGTGGCCAGGGGTGGCAGCTCAGGAGAAGCAGGAATACACCGCTGAATCGCTCACGGTCCTGGAAGGGCTGGAGGCGGTCCGCAAACGTCCCGGGATGTATATCGGTTCGACGGGGGAGCGGGGTCTGCACCACCTGGTCTGGGAGGTCGTCGACAACGCGGTTGACGAGGCCCTCGCCGGTTACTGCGACACGATCATCGTGGAGCTCCTCGCCGACGGCGGGGTTCGGGTCACCGACAATGGCCGCGGCTTCCCGGTTGACCTGCACCCGAAGCTGAAGAAGCCGGGCGTCGAGGTGGCGCTCACCGTCCTGCACGCGGGTGGCAAGTTCGACGGCAAGGCGTACACCGTCTCCGGCGGTCTGCACGGGGTCGGCGTGTCGGTGGTGAACGCGCTGTCCACGCGGATGGCCGTCGAGATTCACAAGGACGGCTACGTGTGGCGGCAGCAGTACGTCAACTCCAAGCCGGGTCCGCTGGAGAAGGGCGAGCCCACCGACCGGACGGGGTCGGCGGTCGCTTTCTGGCCCGATCCGCAGATCTTCGAGACGGTCGAGTTCTCCTTCGAGACGATCTACCGCCGGTTGCAGGAGATGGCCTTCCTCAACCGCGGCCTGACCATTCAGTTGCGGGACGAGCGGGTCCTCGAGGACGGCAAGCCGCGGGAGGCCACGTTCTACTACGAGGGCGGCATCGCGGACTTCGTCCGGCACCTCAACGCGGCGAAGAACCCCATCCACCCCAGCGTGATCGAGTTCAGCGCTGCGGAGGAGGGGATGTCGGTCGAGGTCGCGATGCAGTGGAACGAGTCCTACGGGGAGTCGGTCTACACCTTCGCGAACACGATCAACACCCACGAGGGTGGCACCCACGAGGAGGGCTTTCGGGCGGCGCTGACCAGCGTGGTCAACCGGTACGCCTCGGATCGGAAGCTCCTCAAGGGCGACGACAAGCTGACGGGTGAGGACATCCGCGAAGGGCTCGCGGCGATCATCTCGGTGAAGCTGACCAACCCGCAGTTCGAGGGGCAGACGAAGACCAAGCTCGGCAACACGCCGGTGAAGAGCTTCGTGCACCGGGTTTGCCACGACTGGCTGACGGACTGGTTCGAGCGCAACCCGTCCGAGGCGAAGATCATCATCGCGAAGGCAAGCCAGGCCGCGCGGGCGCGGATCGCCGCGGCGCAGGCCCGGAAGCTGGCCCGCCGGAAGTCGCTGCTGGAATCGGGCTCGATGCCGGGCAAGCTGGCGGACTGCCAGTCGACCGATCCCCGCGAGTGCGAGCTGTTCATCGTCGAGGGGGATTCCGCCGGCGGCTCCGCGAAGCAGGGACGTGACCCGCGTACGCAGGCCATCCTCCCGATCCGCGGCAAGATCCTGAACGTGGAGAAGGCGCGGATCGACCGCGTGCTCAAGAACGCCGAGGTCCAGTCGCTGATTACCGCGCTCGGGACCGGGATCCACGACGACTTCGACATTGAGAAGCTGCGCTATCACAAGATCGTCTTGATGGCTGACGCCGACGTGGACGGCCAGCACATCCAGACGCTCTTGCTCACCCTGCTCTTCCGCTTCATGCGGCCGTTGGTGGAGCTCGGCCACGTCTACCTCGCCGCCCCGCCGCTCTACAAGATCAAGTGGAACAAGAAGGGCGACGACATTCAGTACGCCTACTCGGATCGCGAGCGGGACGGGCTCATCGCGTTGCGTCAGCAGCAGAAGCCCAACGCGAAGCCGGAGGACATCCAGCGGTTCAAGGGCCTCGGTGAGATGAACTACACGGAGCTGTGGGAGACCACGATGAACCCGGCGACGCGGACCCTGCGCCAGGTCACGCTCGATGACGCGGCGACAGCGGATGAGCTGTTCAGCCTCCTGATGGGCGAGGATGTCGAGGCACGGCGGCTGTTCATTCAGCGCAACGCCAAGGATGTGCGATTCCTCGACATCTAGCGCGGATGCCCTGATGGTTGCTGCGTTCGGCGACCGCGTCACTTCACAGGGTTATCCACAGTTCCGATGTTTTCCACAGCCGTTATCCACAGGGCATAAGCGGCATTGAGTCGATAAAGGGTAGACAGTGACGGACAGTCCCGAGTCTCTCAATAACGAGCCGGAGCAGCCGGCCACCGGCGCGGTCATTCAGCGTGACCGTATCGAGCCGGTGGGGCTCGAGGTGGAGATGCAGCGCTCCTACCTCGACTACGCCATGAGCGTCATCGTGGGGCGGGCCCTGCCGGACGTCCGTGACGGTCTCAAGCCGGTGCACCGCAAGATCCTCTACGCCATGTACGACTCGGGATACCGGCCTGACCGGGGCTACGTGAAGTGCTCCCGAGTCGTGGGCGACGTGATGGGTCAGTTCCACCCGCACGGCGACGCCGCGATCTACGACGCGCTGGTGCGGATGGCCCAGCCGTGGTCACTGCGCTACCCACTGATCGACGGCAACGGCAACTTCGGTTCGCCCGGCAACGACCCCGCGGCGGCCATGCGGTACACCGAGTGCAAGCTCGACCCGCTGGCGATGGAGATGCTGCGGGACATCGACGAGGACACCGTCGATTTCCAGGACAACTACGACGGCCGGGCGAAGGAGCCGACCATCCTGCCGTCGCGGATCCCGAACCTGCTGATCAACGGTTCGGAGGGGATCGCGGTCGGCATGGCCACCAAGATCCCGCCGCACAACCTCCGGGAGATTGCCGCGGCGGTGCAGTGGTGCCTGGAGCACCCAGACGCGGACGAGGAGACGACGCTCAACGCGTTGCTCGAGATCGTCAAGGGGCCGGATTTCCCCACCGCCGGTCTCATCGTCGGCACCGCCGGCATCCAGGACGCGTACCGGACGGGCCGCGGCTCGATCCGGATGCGTGGCGTGGTCGAGGTCGAGGAGGACAGCAAGGGGCGGACCTGCCTCGTCATCACCGAGCTGCCGTACCAGGTCAACCCCGACAACTTGGCGGAGCGCATCGCCGAGCTGATCAAAGAAGGCAAGATCGCCGGCATCGCCGACATCCGCGACGAGTCCTCCGGACGCACCGGGATGCGGATCGTCCTGGTGCTCAAGCGGGACGCGGTACCGAAGGTCGTCCTCAATAACCTGTACAAGCACACCCAGCTCCAGGAGACCTTCGGCGCCAACATGTTGGCCCTGGTCGACGGGGTGCCGCGTACGCTCAACCTCGCGCAGTTCGTCCGCTACTACGTCGACCACCAGGTCGACGTCATCCGGCGGCGGACCGCGTTCCGCCTGCGTAAGGCGGAGGAGCGGGCGCACATCCTGCGCGGGCTGGTGCGGGCGCTCGACGCGCTCGATGAGGTGATCGCGCTGATCCGGCAGTCCCCGACCGTGGACGAGGCGCGTACGGGCTTGATGGAGCTGCTCGGCATCGACGAGATTCAGGCGACCGCGATCCTCGACATGCAGCTCCGCCGGCTGGCCGCGTTGGAGCGCCAGAAGATTATCGACGAGCTGGCCAAGCTCGAGCTCGACATCGCCGATCTCAAGGACATCCTGGAGAAGCCCGAACGGCAGCGGAAGATCGTCTCAGACGAGCTGGGCGAGATCGTCGCGCGCTGGGGCGATGAGCGGCGCACCAAGATCGTCCCGTTCGAGGGCGAGGTCTCGATGGAGGACCTCATCGCCCGCGAGGACGTCGTCGTGACGATCACGCGGACCGGGTACGCCAAGCGCACCAAGCTCGATCAATACCGTTCGCAGCGGCGGGGCGGCAAGGGTGTCAGTGGCGCGTCGCTGCGGCAGGACGACATCGTCAGCCACTTCTTCATCTGTTCCACCCACGACTGGATCCTGTTCTTCACGAACAAAGGGCGGGTGTATCGGCTCAAGGCGTACGAGCTGCCGGAGGCCAACCGGGTGGCGCGGGGCCAGCACGTGGCGAACCTGCTCGCTTTCCAGCCCGACGAGTACATCGCCCAGGTCATCCAGATCCCGAGCTACGACGTGGCGCCCTACCTCGTGCTCGCCACAAAGAAGGGTCTGGTGAAGAAGACGCGGCTGTCGGAGTTCGACTCCAACCGCACCGGTGGAATTATCGCCATCAATCTCCGGGAGGGAGACGAAGTCGTCGGCGCCGCGCTGGTGTCGCCGGAGGAAGACCTCCTCCTCGTCTCCAAGAACGCGTTGGCGATTCGATTTAATGCCAACGATGAAGCGCTGCGTCCGATGGGACGGGCGACCTCCGGCGTCATCGGCATGCGCTTCAGCGAGGACGATGAGCTGCTCGCGATGGAAGTGGTTCGCGAGGGCATGGATGTTTTGGTGGCGACGGACGGGGGGTACGCAAAGCGCACACCCATCGAGGAGTACCCGGTCCAGGGACGTGGCGGTAAGGGTGTGCTGACCGCGAAAATCACCGAGCGCCGTGGTGCGCTCGTGGGAGCGCTCGTGGTCCACCCGGATGATGAGTTGTTCGCCATCACCAGTACGGGCGGCGTCATCCGGACTCCCGTGAAGCCTGTACGGCGTACCCGGGATCGGAACACAATGGGGGTTAAGCTCATGGACCTCCCAGACGGCGTAACGATTGTGGCCATTGCTCGCAATGCCGACGAGCCTGACGAACAGGACAATTGATGGCGGAGACACAGGCGAAGTCGGGGCCTTCGGCGGCCTCGACGACCCCCGTCGACGAGGAGGCCGGTGATGCCAAGTCCTCCGCGGCCGGTCGCGCGGCTGTCGGGCGTGCGACCGTTCCCGGGGACGGGCCATCTGCGCAAGGCACCCAGGCATCGAAGAGCGCCCAGGCGTCTGGCGTGACGTCCGGGGGGTCGTCCAAGGCCGAGGCGAGTGGGAAGTCCGAGAACAAGAAAGAACCGGCGACGTCTCCTGTCCAGGCGGCCGCGGCGGGCACGGGGACGGCGACCAGCGGGGTGAAGCCCAGCCCGGACGGCGCGCAGGGCGGCGTGCGGGCGAGTGCGACGCCGGATGGCACGCGCCCGGCGACGACCGGGCGGACCGCGGTAGGGGCGGCGTCGGTGCGGACGATCGGGCAGGCGCGGCCCGCCGTCGGCGCGGCCCGGGTGGCCGATGCGGTCCGGGTGGCGCGCAGCACCGTCACGTCAGCGGCGGCCCGTGGGCCACGGCGCGCTCGGCTGACGATCCGGCGAATCGACCCCTGGTCGGTCATGAAGTTCTCGTTCGCCGTCTCGCTGGTGTTGTTCGTCGTCATGATCGTCGCGACGTCGGTGCTGTACCTCGCACTCGACGCGATGGGCGTCTTCGCCAGCATCAACGGCAGCCTGAGCGACGTCGTCAGCGCTGGCGGCGATGGGGGTGGCGGCTTCAAGATCACCGCGAAGGGCGTGATCGGTACGTCGGCCCTGATCGGGCTGGTGAACGTCGTGCTCTTCACGGCGCTCGCCACCTTGAGCGCGTTCATCTACAACGTCTGCGCGGATCTCGTCGGCGGTATTGAGGTCACCCTCGCCGAACGGGACTAGCGACACGGACACACCGGGGCGCCGCCCGGCGGTCGCCCCGGTGTCGCGTATCAGGTAATCTTCGAACGGCGTTACCGCCGGGAAGAGATCGGCCCACGGCGGCGTTCACCCTTGTGGTCGTTCTCCCTTGTGGTATCGCCTACGAGGGCCAAGCGATCAGCGCTCGAGACGCGTTCCGGCCCGCCGGACCACCCCGAGTTGGGGTTTGGGACGGTGGTGCGGTAACCTGTGTCGGCGCGTGCGGGGCTATAGCTCAGTCGGTTAGAGCGCAGAGCTGATAACTCTGAGGTCGCTGGTTCGATTCCAGCTAGCCCCACTCCCACACTCGGGCAGCAGGTGTAGCGAAGGGGGCCACCTGATGGTGAAAAAGCTCCTGATCGTCGCGGGTGTCATCGGTGTCGTGGCCCTGATCGCTAAGAAGGTCAAGGCAGCGAACGACGAGCGCGCGCTGTGGCACGAGGCGACCACCACGCCGGATCTTCGCTAAGAGCGACAACCTCTGCCTGATTCTTCGTATCCCCCCAGTCGGCGCCGCGCGCCAGCGGGGCCGTAGCTCAACTGGCAGAGCACTGCCTTTGCAAGGCAGGGGTTAGGGGTTCGAGTCCCCTCGGCTCCACCAATCACCGCTCTTACCAGCTGTTACTCTCTTCTCAAGATCATCCGGCACAAGCTGGGCACAATCCACAACTGATCTTGCGCTTGCTGCGACGTCTAGGGACGCTCGGCTGCGGCCTTCAGTAGCGCGCCGACAACGCCGCGACGGCGGTCCCGCTTCGGCCACCAGTGGACGTATGTCTCCAACGTGATCCTCAGCGTCTTGTGCCGAAGCAGTCGTTGAACCTCCTGCGGCTCCGTGTGGTTCGTGATCAGCGTGGTGGCGAAGAAATGCCGGAGCGCGTGAAAGGTGCCGTGCTCCTTGGGCCAGCCGGCGGCGTCGCGCCAACCCGCCCACTCCCGCGACCACGTCCGGTCGGTGAACGGGTTTCCGTGCGTCGTGGTGAAGAGCAGCGGAACCACCCGACGAACAGGCTCGCCCGGCGTGATGTCGATCAGTTCCACCTCGACTGGCGGGAACCGCCGGACGTGCTCGGCCAAAGCCTCACCGACGACCGGGTCCAGGTCGACCGTGCCAGATGAACCGGCCTTGGGGAGGGCAGAGGTAAGAACCGCCGTACTCCTTCGGGGAGTAGCGCAACTGCTGAATTACATGTAGCTCGCCACTCTCGTGATCAAGGCATCGAGGGCTGTTTTCCATCCCTAGGACCTCGCCCAGCCGGCATCCCTGGCCAGCGCCGAGCCATATTGCGGCCCGGTACCTTGCCGGGACGGCGTCGAGCAGCGCCAGCACTTCGTCTTCGGTTGGAACCCACTTCGGTGCCCGAGACAGGCCACGGAGAACCTGGGCGAGCTTTACCCCGTCACACGGATTGCTCGGAATGATCCTGTCGGCCGTTGCCGCAGCCATGACGGTATCGAGCAGTTCGAAGTACAGCTTCAGTGACGATCTTGGCGTGCCCTCATC
>DATCMA010000028.1:0-189508 GCA_036563645.1 Micromonospora sp. | reverse complement strand
ACAGCAAAGAGGCCACTTCCATCGATGGGAAGTGGCCTCTGACCTGGTGGGCGATACTGGGATCGAACCAGTGACCTCTTCGGTGTGAACGAAGCGCTCTCCCGCTGAGCTAATCGCCCTCGCGGTACACGACTGTACCCGATTCCCCGGGCGCCGTGCATCTGGGGGTCAGTGCGTCGCGAGGTACCGGAGTGTCTCCGTCACCAGGTCGATGCCCAGGCCGAGCTTGAGCGAGAGCCAGATCACAGTCGCGACGAAGAGGATCCCCGTGGCGCCAATGACGAGCCGCAGCGGCCAGGACTGCCGCCCGATCCACTGGGTCCACGCCTGGACCTGGCGGCGGGTGAAGACGAGGAGACGGCGGGCCCACTGGAACTCAACGGCCCAAATTGCCAGCCCACCGATGACGATCAGCCAGCCAGGGCCAGGCAACGGGACGAGCACGAGTCCGATGAGCACCACCAGCGCCCCGAGAATGGCGACGATCGTCCGGAGGGCGATGCGGCCGCTGGGGTTCGCCCTGATGAGCTCGAGGGTGATGCGGAGCCGGGCTTTCAGCCCTGCGGGGCGATGCGGCGGTGGAGTCGGCGAGATATCGGTTTCGCTCGCCCACTCGTGTGTCGACTCGGCTGTCGAATCGGGTCGGTTCGCTGCCTGTACCACGTGGCTCCGCTTCCTCTCGTCGCGGCATCCCCGACCGGGCAATATCGCGACCGCGAGCCATCGCATAGCGCCCGACCGAGCGATTTTCGCGCTCTTTTTCACCCAGCCGTGTTCGCCGCCCCCGTCACTTGACGGACCGAGAGCACGTTACCGGAGTTAGCCGAACCGTGTTGGCCACCCGACGGCAGCTACGCGAAACACCTGGGCTAAAACGGACATTTTACATGAACATTGACATTTTCGCGGGATCCCGAATTCCGTCTTCCCACTACCGGGTGAGATCAGAAGATTGCGCAGCGTAATCAGCGATAGCGCCCGAGTATGGGAAAGCGGGACAGCGCGTCCCGCAGCGGTGCCGGGGGGAGAACGTCCATGAGTGTCATACGACCGACGACGGTAGAGGTCGAGACGTCACTGCGCCTCGTGGCGCCGGACGCCACGACCCTGCCCGTGCGTGCCAGCTTGCGCTACGACCCATCCGACCCATACGCCGTCCATGTCCTGTTCCACGCGGAGTCGACCGGCGGCGAGGCGGTGAGTTGGTCCTTCGCCCGCGACTTGCTGGTGGCCGGGCTCGACGAACCAGCGGGGATCGGCGACGTCCGGGTGTGGCCGTGGGCCACCCCGCGCGGCGACTTCGTCGCCCTCGCCCTGTCCTCGCCAGACGGCAACGCCCTGTTCGAAGTACCGCGGAACGTCTTGGTCCGGTTCCTCCGCCGCACGTACGTCGTGGTTCCGCGCGGCCGTGAGTCGGAGCACCTGGATGTGGACGCCGCGCTGAACCGCCTCCTGGCGGGTCGCTGATCGCCGGGTTTACCTCCCGTCCGCGCGGGTAAAAGGGGCAGCGACGAGCCCGGGCGGAGGGCCCGACGCGAGTGCGCGAGCTGAGCGGCGCAGGCGTTGCGGAGCGAGCGAACGCCCGCAGGGCCACAACCGCGATCGAGGCCCTGCCCGAGGAGGGCTGAACACGGGATCCCAGGGGCCCGACGGGAGTACGGCGGTTCGCCGTACTCCCGTCGCTGGTGTCAGTCTCCCGCCCCGCGGTCAGCGTCACCCGGCTGGCCAGGCATGATGAGGGTGTGCAAATCTCCGCGCGGGGCGACTACGCCGTACGGGCCGCGCTCAGCCTCGCGGCCGCGTACCCGGCTGTGCTGTCCGCGCAAGCCCTCGCCAAAGAGCAAGATCTGCCACGCAAGTTTCTCGAAGCGGTCCTCGCTGATCTCCGTCGCGCCGGCATCGTGCGCGCGCAGCGCGGCGCCGACGGCGGCTACACCCTCGCCCGATCACCCGACCAAGTGACCATCGGCTCCATCCTGCGCGCGGTGGATGGTCCCCTCGCGGCGGTGCGCGGCCTGCGCCCCGAGCAGACGCAGTACGCCGGTGCGGCCGAGCAACTCCCGAAGCTCTGGATCGCGGTCCGCGCCGCGGTCCGGGACGTCGTAGACGAAGTCAGTCTCGCGCACGTCGTGACGGGGAAAATGCCCCGACACGTCCACCGGCTCACCGAACGCCCGGACGCGTGGCTGCCGCGCTAATCCCGCGCGCGTTCCCGGCTGGGCCCGCTGAGCCGGCCCCTATCCCATCCGGCTGTGCCCGTCCCGTGCCGCCTCCTGCGACCAGCGAAATCACCAACACCCGGACAGGATTCGACATCTTTGACTACGATCGGCATCGTTGGTCAAACGCGGACGATGGGGATCACCGGGAAGGTTGGTGATGAGCCGGAGCTTCCAGGACCGGCGCCACGAGCAGCGCGCGGTGGAGCTGCTCCGCCAGGCGCGGCGGCAGCAGGAAGCCGGCCTGGTCGAGGAGGCCTTGCGCACCCAGCGCGACGCCGTCGAGGTGTGTCGCGCGCGGCTCGACTCGTGTCCCGACGATCCGGAGATCCGGCAAGGGTTGGCGTCCGCTGTCTGCGCCCTCGGCTCCCTACAAACCCAACTCGATCAGCTCGACGCGGCCGTCGCCGCGTTCGACGAATGCGAGGAGCACTACCGCATTGTGGCGGAGACCGGGGGCCGGGATGTGTCTGCCCTCGTCGCGGATGTCCAGGCCCGCCGTGGCTTCGCGTTGATGCGGCAAGGGCGGGGCGCCTCGGCGGTGGCCGATGTGGATGCCGCGGTGACGACGTACGCGGAGCTCACCGCGCGGGCGACGTCTCGTCCGTCCACCCGGGAGGTTGCCCGGGCGCTGGCCACCGCCAGCCTCGTGCTCTCGCGCTTCGGGGATCCGCACCTGGCGCGCGAGGCCGCCGACGCCGCGCTCCGGGGGTATCTGCCCACCCCCACGACGGAAACCATCACCGTGCCGACCGGGGACGTGCCCCACCTGCGCCACGCGGCACTGGTCGCCGCCGCGCTGCACGTGCAGAACGGAGAACCGGAGATCGCGTTGGTCGCGGCGAACCTCGCCGTTCAGCTCCTGGGACCCGACAGCGGGGAGACCCTGGCGCACCTGCGCGGTCTCCTCGACCACCCCGAACAGCTGTCGCCGGAACGGATCGCGGCTCTCGATGGCGCGTTCACCGCCGCGCTCAGCCGGGTCACGCGCTGCGCGCTCGCGCCCGGTTCCGATCTCGACCGGCTCCGGCGGACCAGCCTCGCCGACGCGCTCCGCGACACCGCGACCAGCTCCGGGCTCGCGGCGATCCCCGGAAAGGCCACGCGAGCGGCCGTCGTGCCGGCGCAGCGGTGCCCGAGGCCGCTCGCCGCCACGCGTGCCCGCTGGCTCGCCGAGTTGGCCGTCACCACCCTGCCCCGGGCGCCGATCGCGGGTATCCGCCTGGCGTTGGAGGCGCACTACCTGTTCGCCGCCGCGGCCCGGGCCGCGCACGGCGACGAGCTGCGGGGATACGGGCCACTGTGGGCGCGCACGCTGCTGGCCGCCTCCGCGTGGTTCGAGGCCCGGGCCGATCGGGCGATGGCGGTCGACTTGGCGTGTTGGGCCGCGGGTGTGGCGGAGCGGCTCATGCCGTACGCGCTCTCCGACGGCGAGCTGGCCGCGGTGGTGCACGACTGCGTCGCCCATCACGGTCGGCTGCTCGTCCAATGTGGAGATCGCGAGAGCGGGGAGCGGTCGCTGTTGCGGGCGCGCACCTTGGCGGACCTGACCAGCCACATGTGGCAGAGGATCGCCCCGGCGACGACCTAGCGGCCTCACGCGGGTCGGATGAGCACGTCTCCGCCGAGGCGACCCTCCGCCGGCTCGCGAATCACCACACCGGCCTCCACCAACGCGGCGAGCACCTCCGTGGCGTCTGTCGGCCGATAGATGGTGTCCGTCGCCGCGTACTGGCGCAGCTCCGCCACCGTCGCGGGCCCCGCTGCGGCGAGCCGGGCCAGCAGTGCCTCCCGCAAGGCGGCGGGCTGGGGCTGCGGAGTGGGGTCGAGGAGCGGCGCGTCGGGGTCCTGCGGGTCACGCAACCGGACACCAGCCGCCGCCGCGGCCGCCCACACCGCATCCTTGAACGCGGTGAGGCTCTTGCCGGACGACGTCCCGAACGCGATCTGCGCGGCCTGGCCGTCGGTGGCCAGCTCGATCTCGGTCACGAGCCGGAAACCGGCGGCGTCCAACGCCGGCCGCGCCCGCTCCGCCGGCTCGCGGCGCGCCCATACCAGCAGCATCTCCCCGGGGCGGCCGTTGCGGGCCGCGTGCAGGGCCTTCTCACTGGGCAGGGCCGCTCCCCGCGCGTCGACGTACGCGAGTATCGGCGCCCCCGCCGCCATGGCGGCCTTCGTCGCCACCGGCACGCTCTCGACATCCCCCGGGACGCCGTAGACGGCGAACGATCTCCGCGCGTGCCGGGCGGCGCGCGCGGTGGCGTCCCGTCCTAACAAGATCGTGGTGAGGTGCCGGCCACGCAGGAGGTCACCGTAGTGGTCGAAGACCGTCAACGCTCGCTCGATCGCGACCTCGTCCTCGCCGCAGTACACGAACGTCGCTCGCCGTGTCCCACGCAGCGACACTCGAGTCCAGTGGTCGAGCTGGCCGGCGAGCAGCTCCCGCAGAGCGACGGCGATGAGATCGGCTGACGCTGTGGACATACTTGCCGTTCTAGCGAGCCCGAGGCGGCGGCGTCAGCCGGGCACGACGCGCGGCGGTGATCGACACAGGGCGCGGGGAATCGTTTCCGGTCTCACCGATCGGCGACACCGGTGAACTCCGGCACGTCCTCCTCTTGTACTCCTCGTCGTCAGACGCGCACGATTGGGCGTGTCCCTCGCGTTGAGCGACGTCATTGCGCGGGCCCAGCACCTCGTGGCCACCGGCGACCTCGCCGGCGCCCAGGAGGTTCTCGACGCGGCGCTCGCTACCGTCGATCCCCAACCGGCGCAAGCGTCCCCGGAGGTGGCCACCGCAGCCGGGTTACAGGCGAGCGTGATGGTCGCCCGTGGCGATCCGGCCGCCGCCCGCCCGTGGGCCGCGTTCGCCTGCGCCGCCACCCGCCAGCTCTTCGGCCCTCACGACGAGCGGGCGATCGCCGCGACGGCGACCTTGGCCGCGGTGCTGCACCGGGTCGGCAGTCACGCCCGCGCCATCCACCTCTACCGCGAGGTGATCACCGAACTAGTCAAGATCGACGGCCCGACGTCGCTGCGGGTCCTGGCCGCCCACGCCGACCTCGCCACCGTCGAGTACGCCCGGGGTCAATGCGACACCGCGCGCCGCCGGCTGCACCGCGCCTGGCAGCTCCACCAGTCCGCGCACGGCGAAGGACACCCAGCCGGCATCAAGATGCTCGCGCGGCTCGGCACCATGCAACGCGACTGCGGCCAGACCGCCGAGGCGCAGCGGAGCCTGTCGCTCGCCCGCGAGCTCAGCCAGGCCCACCTGCCCGCGGAGCATCCCCTGGCGATCCAGGTGGCAGCTCTGACGGACGCGCCCGCCCGCCGTCGGCACACCTGCGAGCCGTCGACGTCCGCCGAACCCGCGCCCTGGCCCACCGACCGGCCAGGCCCCCGCGAGCCGGCGTCGTCAGCGGAGGAGCCGACCCCGGCCGCCGCGACCGCGCCACCGACGACGCCGCGGTCGACGTCGACGGCCACCACCGCCCCACCGACGGCGGGCCAGCCGATCGCGCCGATCGACCTCTATCCGCTCCTCGATCCGTCCCCGCCGCCGTCGCGGCGCGCCACCGCGCCACCGCCGGAACCTGACGGCCCCGACCCCTGGTGGCCACCTGAGCTGACGGGCCTGGGCCACCAGCCGTCGGCGAACGGCGCGCGCCCCTCGGCGGCCGGGCCCGCACCGACCACGGCGAATCCCCCTCCCGCCCCGTCGGCTGCGGCACCGCCGCCCCCGGTCACGCCCGCTCCCCCCTTCCCCCCTCCGCCCCGGCCGGCGCGCACCGCGCCCCCACCCCGGCCGGCTCAGCCGATCGTCACTGCGGCGCTGATCGTCATCCTGGTCATCGCCATCACCGTCATCGTCGGCTTGCTGGTGAGCACCGACGAACAGCCCGCTAGCCGCGAATCGAGCCCTCCCCCACCTGTCTCCCCGGCCGCGCCCCGGGCCACGTAAGCGCCCCGGGCCACATAAACGAGGCGCCCGGCTGGTACACCGGGCGCCCGTGCGGGGTGGGCGACGGAGTTAGCGCGCCGTGCAGGTCACCGCGGGCACGCTGTTCGTGCCGTGCCATGAGCCCAGGAATCCGAAGGTGGTGCTGCCTCCGGCGGCGAGGTTGCCGTTGTAGTCGGCGTTGCGGGCGGTCACGCTCGCGCCGCTGGTGCTGATCGTCGCGCCCCAGACGTGGTCGACCCGCTGTCCGTCCGCGAAGGTCCAGCTCACCGTCCAGCCGCGGATCGGCGAGGAACCGGCGGTTACCTGGACCTCCGCTTGGAAGCCACCCGGCCACTGGCCGACGACCCGATACGTCGCCGTGCAGCCGTTCCCGCCGGGCGGGCTGGTGGTCGGCGCGGCGGTCGGTGGCGTCGCGGGCGGAGTGGTCGGCGGGGTCGTCGGTGACGCCGTGGGCGCGGGGGACGATCCACTGTAGATCGTGGCCTCACGCGCGGTCGCCGCGATCCCGTTCGGCCCGTGGAATATTCGCTGCCCCCAGCTGGTGAGCCGGTTGACGTCGAAGTTGGTGACCATGTCGAGGTACTCGACGCCACCGCTGTTGCCGCTCCACGACCAGCCGAGGTAACCGATGCCGTGCGTCTGGGCGTACGCCATGATGGCGTCCTCGTCCGGGTCGCCGTCGGAGTGGTCGTGGCCGAACTCGCCGATGACGATCGGCAACCGAGCGCTGCGGAAGCGGTCGAGGTAGGCAGAGATCTCCGCGGCGGTGTCGAAGACGCCGTACATGTGGATAGAAAAGATCGTGTTCTTCAGCGGGTCGGCGTCGAAGACCGCGGCCGCGGTATCGCGCATGGTGAACGACCAGTCCTGGCCCCAGTTCGGCGCATCCACCATGATCGCGTGTTGGAAGCCGGCGTCCCGCAGCCTGCGGATCGCGGCGATGGTGTCGGTCGTCCAGGACGCGTAGCCCTGGTTGCCGTACGGCTCATTGCCGATGTTGACGATGACGTAGTTCTCCTCGCCCACGAGCACGTCGCGCAGCGTGAGCCAGTAGTCGACCGCGCGGTCGAGGCTGATCGCCGCGTGCTCTTCCCCGTACCCGGTGGTGTCGTGCACCTCAAGGACGCAGATCAGCCGGTTGGCCTTGCACAGCGAGATGACGTTCGCGACGTCGCTGGGGCTGTTGCGCGTCCAGCGATCACCGCTGGAGAGCACCACGCGGACGGTGTTGGCCCCGAGCGACTTGATGTCCGCGAACGCGGTGGTTCGCGTCGGGAACCAGGTGTGTGGGTGGTTGACGCCTCGTATCACGAAGTCATTGCCGTTGGCTTCCAGGATTCGACCTCCGCTCACCCGGATGCCGACGGCGGCGGAAGCGGATGGCGTGACGATGACGAAGGACGCGATGAGCGCGAGAACGGCCGCGACGGCGGTACTGAGTCTGATCGTCATGGTCTCCCTCGGGTGACGACCCGTGAACGAACGAAGCCCCGGTGAAGGGCTCAGGACAGGACGACCCAGCTCCGCGCGCGCCGCCCAGAGTAGTCATAAACGTCGATATAGGTCAACCGGTTAAGTAGCCAACGACCTTGCCATTTGGAGATCAGCTCGCCCTGAATCGGACCCTCCGGCCGAGGCGCTGCCCGGCGTCCCCACCCCGAGTGACGGCGGATTGACGTCCGCGCGCGGTGGGTATGTGACAGCGGTCGACAGGACAGGGACACACGGGAGGCGACGTGAACGAGGAACCCCGACTACGGGTCACCGCGTACGGCGTGATCGTCCGCGACGGATCCGTCCTGTTGACTCGGCTGTCGGAGGCGTCCCCCGTCTTCCCACCGGGGGTCTGGCACCTCCCGGGAGGCGGGATGGACCCCGGCGAACAGCCGTGCGAGGCGCTGAGCCGGGAGCTGGCGGAGGAGGCGGGGCTACCGGTGCTCGACGCGCGGCTCCTGGACGCCCGTTCCTATCTCGCGGAGCGCAACAACGTCCGCTGGAACGTGGTCTCGCTGCTCTTCGGCGCCCGCGTCGGCGACGGGGAGCCGCGCGTGATTGAGGTCGGCGGCAGCTCGGACGCCATCGAGTGGGTGCCGCTGGAGGAGGCGAAGTCCCGCCCGCTCTCACCGCCCGCGCGGGACGGTCTCGAGCTCATGGAGTCCATCCGCTGGTGAGCTGATCCGGGGCGCCCCTCGGATCCCGCGTGCGCCGGGTCCGGCGCACGCGCCAGACGGCGAGCGCGATCACCGCGATGCCCGCCGCGATGGCGGCCGCCGCGTTCCCCGCGAGCCGGGCGATCGCCTCATAGGAAGCACCGGCGAGGTAGCCGAGCGAGACCGTCCCGGTCCCCCACAGCACGCCACCGGCGGCGTTGTAGGCGAGGAAGCGGAGGTAGGGCATCCGCGCAACCCCGGCGAGAAACGGCATCACCGCATGAAGGAAGGTGACGAATCGGCCGAGGAAGACGGCGACCCCGCCCTTCTCGGCCAATTGCCGCTGCGCCCGCCGCAGGCGGTGCTCCTGGCGGCGCAGCGGCCGCGTCTCGAGGAGACGCTGCCCCAACCAGCGGCCGATGCCGTACCCAACCGCATCCCCGAGGATCGCGGCGGTGATCACCAACACCAGCATCCCGGGCAGCGAGACGTGGTCGAGGCTGGCGGCGACACCGCCGAGAATCGCCGCTGTTTCGCCGGGGACGAGGAAGCCGATGAAGAACGCGTCCTCGGCGAAGACGAGCACCCCCACGAGGACGTATACCAGCGTCCCGTCCAACCCCAAGAGGTGATGCACCCATTCGGTCACCGGCCGCGCTCCCTGACATCAGCCGGCGGGGGCCAGGCGGTGGACAGCGGCAACGCCTCCGACCCTAGCGGTCGGCACATCGCCCGCGAGGAGAAACAACCAACTCTCGCGCGGGGCCCGAGGCGTCGAGCGGCCTAGGGTGTCGGCGCCCACCGGGCCGAGGGGTGGGGAGCGCGTCGGATCGTGACGACAGACCGGGTCCGCCACCACCGTGGGGTATATCAAGGACGTATGCGTATCGGCGATGTAGAGATCCGGCCCCTCGGCGGCGGACTGGGCTGCTTACTCATGATCCTCTTCTCGGTGCTCGGCTCGATCGTGCTCACCGTGCTCCTCAACCTCGCCCTGCGGTGATCCGTCCCCCGTGCGGATGCCACGCGTCGTCACCGTGCCCGTGCTTGGGTGCCCCGGGTCGCGACCGGGTTCGCCGGCTTCAGGGAGGAGAGGCACCCCGGGCGTGACAACGCGCAGGCCGCCCGCGGCGGGTCGCCGACGGAACGGCCTGCGCGGCCAGGAGGGCTGGCTGTCACACGGTGATCAGGTACGGAAACCTCATGAGGTGACGAGGCGGAGGCCGTAGGCGCTGAGGATCTCGTTCACCGGTTGGAAGAACGTGATGCCGCCGACGGTGCAGTTGCCGGAGCCCCCAGAGGTCACGCCCTGGGCTTGGTTGCCGGAGATCCACGAGCCGCCCGAGTCACCGGGCTCTGCGCAGGCGTTGGTTCGGGTCAACCCGGAGACCGTGCCTTCCACGTAGCGCACCGTCTGGTTCTTGGCGAGGATCGTGCCGCAGCGCCACCCGGTGGTCGATCCGGACCGGCAGACCGCCGCACCGATCGCCGCTTCCGTGGATCCGCGGACCGCCACCGCTGTGCCGTTGTAGCGGTTCACCGCGCCGATCCCGGTCCAGTTGGAGTTGGTCCGCACCCAGGCGTAGTCGTTGCCCGGGAACGACGAGCCCGCGAAGGTGCCCATCGCCACCCCGTTTCGGCCGGTGACCGCCTGACCAACGCGGCCGCAGTGCCCGGCGGTGACGAAACCGCCGACGACCGCGAAACCAATCGAGCACCGCCCACCGCTGATGTAGTAGGGGTCGCCGCCGTAGAAGTCGTAGAAGGCGCGGGGCGTCTCGTGGACGACCCGGATGTGGATCGCGCCCGGGGCTCCCACGCCGGCGGTGAACGCGCGAGCCGCCGCTTCGCCGCCGGGGAGGACCTCGACCACGACGGCGTTACTCGTGACGTCGACGTACCAGCTCGTCACCGCCTCGGGTGCGGTGCGGGCGTCCAAGGCTTCTTTGATTCCGTTGAGCGTGGCCTCGCTGCGCGCGACGACCGTCGGTACCGCGCCCGCGGCCCGTACGCGGTCCGCGGCGGCGGAATCGGTGACCGCCACGGCGAGTTTGCCGTCGGCCCGCACCCAGGCTCCGCCGAAACGCATGCCGAGGGAATCGCGCAACGCCCGCTCCACGCGAGCCGCTTCTGCGTCACTGCGCAATCGGGCTTTGGCCTGTTCGGGATTGAGCCCCAAATCACGCTGCATGGCCGCGAGAATGTCGTCGGAGACACCGGCAACGGGGTCGGTGCTCGGGGCAGCGGCAGCGGGCTGTTCAAGCCCGACTACCACGCTCGCCGTCAACAGGATCGCTGTTGCGGCGGTGACGAATCTGCGGGGACGCATGAACGATCCCTTCTTCCCGGGGAGACAACGATCCGTCCAACCGGCGTAGCCGCCGCGTGGACACATCCAAGCTAGTCGATTTCTTTAAATATGCCTGTCTCTTGTGTTTCGCCTGTGTTTCCGCCCCTCGAGAAGCGCGCGAGACGCGCTCGCGCTCGGTCGTTCAGCTGAGCCCGTCCCAGGGACGACGGTTGCCCGAGGTACCGCTTTTCCTCTACTTCGCCCTGGTTTTCCCAGGTCGCTCGTTCGCGCGTGCCGATAGCCTCCGAATAACGGCACCGGTCCGCGCGTCGCGTCAGAACGGCTGTGCAAGGGGGCGATATGCCGAGTCAACGTGGAGGGATGCCTCGTGGCGGGATGCCGCGCGTCGCCGTGGCGGTCACCACGACACCAGCGGCGGACGCCGCAGTACGGCTCGCGGCGCGGGAGGCGGCCCTGCGGGGGTACGAGCTGCGGCTGGTGTGCGGCTTGATCCTCGACGCGTCCGGGAAGGTGGGCTCCTATCCCGCCGCCGAGGAAGCGCTGGAGCGGGCGGCGTCCGCCGCGCGCGAGGTCGCGGCGGAGCTCACCCTCTCCACGGCGATCCACGAGAGCACCCTCACCGCCGCCATCCTCCGCGAATCCCACCTCGCCGACCTGATCGTGATCGACGATGGCGAGCTGACCCCGGACACGGCGGGATCGATGGAGCTCCCCGCGATTCAGGTCGCCAGCCAGGCCGAGTGCACGGTGCTCATCGGGCGCGCCGCCGGCCGCCACGAGGGGCCGGTGCTCGTCGGCGTGGACTCCTCCGCGGGGGGCGAGCGCGCGCTGGAGTTCGCGTTCGAGGCCGCGGCGCTTCGACAGAGCGAGTTGATCGTCGTTCGGGTCGTCGCGGACGACGAGTCCGACCCGGACGGCGTGATCGCGGTCCACCTCGCCGACACCGTCGAACCGTGGCAGGAGAAGTACCCGGGGGTGCGGGTCTCTCGCGAGGTGCGGTACGGCGCGCCCGCGCCCGTGCTGGTCGACCTGTCCCGCGACGCGGGCCTCGTGGTCGTCGGCGCGTGCGGCCACCGGCCGCTCAGTGCTCCCCTCGCCCCGGTCGCGCAAGCGGTACTCCGCCACGCGTCGTGCCCCACCGCGATCGTGCGACGCATTCCCCCTACCGAACGCGCTCCGCGGTGATATCCACAGTGGAGAGATAGCTTGGCGGGGAACGGAATTTCTTGGCAATTAAATGTACATTTCGCCTTCGATAATCGCTGTCTTCGGCGATCTATTTCCGTCATGGAATGCGGGCATGATGGAAGGGCATTCCCCCGGCTTGTGACGAGCCCGGAGGTGATCGCCATGGACAGCGAACAAAGGCGTCCCGTTGTTCTCGGCGTCAAGACGCCACGGGGCGATCATGCTGCCGTTCGTCTCGCGGCGGAGGAGGCGGCGCTGCGAGGTCGGTGCCTGCACGTGATTCACGCATTCGTCTGGCCGCTGGGCCCACCCCGCGAGGCGCGATGGCGCTCCGGATCGCCCCGCCACATCGCCGAACGGATCGTGGCCGACGCGGTGTCCGCGGCCCGCACCGCCTGCCCCGGCCTGCGCGTCTCCGGCCGCGTGATCGACGGGTCCCCGCTGTCCATCCTGTGGCACTACTCGCGGCGGGCCGCGCTGCTCGTCCTCGGCACCGGCACGCTGCGCGCCTCGGTGGACATCCCGGTGCAGTCGATGGCGGTCCAGCTCCCCGCCCGAGCCGCCTGCCCGGTGATCGTCGCCGACGACACTCGTCGCCCCCACGCCCCGGTCGTCGTCGGCGTTGACGGCTCGCCGGGGACGGCACCGGCGCTCGACCTCGCCTTCGAAGAGGCGCGCCTCCGACGGGCTCCGCTCCTCGTCGTCCAGGCTGGTCGGCCCGAACGGGAGGTGACCGGCGGGCCGCACACCGTGCTCCACCACACCCTCGCCTGGTGGCTCGCCCGGTACCCCACCGTGTCGGTGACCCAGCGGGTCGTCGCGGCCCCGGCGGTCCAGGCCCTCACGGAGATGTCGCGCCACGCGCAACTCCTCGTCGTCGGCGCGCGCGGGTGGCGAGCCCGCCTCCTGGGCTCCGTGACCCAAGCGATGCTCCACCACGCCGCCTGCCCGGTGGCCGTCGGGCGGGAGCCCGCCCGCCTCCCGTGACCGGCATCTGGCCAGCTGCGCATCAGGCCGCGCGATCGGCGGATCCGCGCCGCGCCGCGCGGCTAAGGTGAGACCGTGGCACGGCCGGACGCGGTCAGGGAGGACCCGCGAGTCCCGCGGAGGCGGCGGAGATGACCGACGCCGCCGCGACCGCGCCCGTCGTCGCCGGGGTGGATGGGTCCGCCGCAGGGCTGGCCGCGGTACGGATGGCGGCGCGGGAAGCAGCCCTGCGGCGACGCCCGTTGCGCTTGGTGCACGCATTCGTTTGGCCGATGCTGCGCGTCTCCGTCGAGCCGCCGAGCACGGGGCCGCCTGGTAGCGGTCTCCGGAATCAGGCCGAGCGGATCATGGCTGAGGCGGTGGCGGAGGCGATGACCGTCGCGCCCGACCGCGCGGTCATCCACGAGATCGTCGACGGAGCCCCCGCGCCCGTCCTGCTGCGCGAATCCCGCCGAGCCGCGCTCCTCGTGCTCGGCTACCACGGCCTCGGTCCCCTCAGCGGAGCGATCATCGGCTCGGTGGCCTCCCAAGTCGCCACACACGCGGAGTGTCCGGTGCTCGTCGCGCGGAGTGCGGAGAATCCCGCCGGTCCCGTGGTCGTCGGCGTGGATGGCTCTCCGTACGCGGAGGCGGCGATTGACATGGCGCTCGAGGAGGCGGCGCTGCGCGGAAGCGAGCTCGTCGTCCTCCATGCCCGACGGCACCCGGCCCCGGAGGTGGCGACCGCAGGGAAAGGCTCTCGCGATGGGGACGCCCTCGCGCTCCCCACGACCGTGGCCCGCTTCCGGGAGCGCTATCCCCAGGTGCGGGTGACGTACCGGATCGCGCAAGGGCGGCCCACCCGGGTCTTCGTCCGAGAATCGGGCGACGCGCAACTCCTCGTGGTCGGGGCGCGCGGACGTGAGGGCTTCCCCGGGCTGCGGCTCGGCAGCGTCAGCCAAGCCGTGCTGCACCACGGAAACTGTCCATTGTTGATCGTCCGTAATGGACATCAGAACGGCGAGCACGACGCGTCGTGAGCAGTGCCGAGAGGCCGACGCGGTGGACCAGCACACCGGAAGCGGCAGCACACTCCCGCCGATCGTCGCCGGGGTTGACGGGTCGCCAGCCAGCCTCACCGCCGCGGAGCACGCGGCGTACGCGGCGGTCCTCCGGGCCCGTCCCCTCCGCCTGGTGCACGGCTTTCTGACCGCGTTCGACCACGGTCTGCCCCACAACCCGTACCGCGGGGAGCCGCTGGAGCCGGATGAGGCGGCCCGCCGCACGCTCGCGGACCTCGCCGGCGCGTTGCGACGCCGCTGGCCGCATCTCGCGGTCCACCGCCACCACGCTCCGCGCGGAGGAGCCGCGGCCCTCATCGACGAGTCCCAGCGCGCCGACCTCGTGGTGATCGGAAGTCGCGACGATACCCCCGCCGTCGAGCGGATCCTCGGCTCCGTCGACGCGCAGATCGCCGCGTACGCCCACAGTCCGGTCCTCGTGGTTCGCCCGGCACGGCGGCCCGTCGACCACCCCGGGCCGATCGTCGTCGGCGTCGACGGTTCCCCCGCCGCCCAGGTCGCCCTCGCCCTCGCCGCCGACGAGGCCGCCCGGCGATCCCGGCCGCTGGTCATCGTCCACTGCTGGTCCGCGCGAGCGGTTCGCGACGCCCGGGAGACCTTTCCGGGGATCGAGGCGTCGGCGATGGCCTGGGCGGGTGACCTCGTCGCCGCAGCCGCGGCGGCTGCCCACGCGCGGTGGCCCGGGGTGGTCGTGACGGAACAGTTGATTCACACCACGGACCCCGCCCGGGCCCTCGCGGCGGCCAGCCGAGACGCGTGCCTGCTCGTGGTTGGCGCGCGCCCGCGGACTTGGCTCGCCGGGACGCTGCTCGGTTCGGTCAGCCAGCGCCTGCTGCGCCACGCGCCGTGCCCCGTGCTCGTCGCGCGCTGACGAGCCGCGCGCTCAACCGGCGCCGGGCCGGAAAGCGGACCCGGCGGGTCGGTCACTCGGGCACAGTAGGCATGTGGTGGTCCCGGTCCACGACCTCAACCCCGTACGCCGGGTGCCCTGGGTGACCTGGTTCCTCCTCGCCCTGAACGTCATCGTGTTCTTGGGGACGCCGGCGTCGATCGCCGCGGGGATCGCCGGCCACGACGTCGCCGACCTGTGCCGACAGGAGGCGTTCTACCAGCGGTACGGGGCGGTGCCGCAGGAGCTCGTCACCAATCGTCCGCTGCCGGTGACCGCCACCGGGGATGTCGGCATTGGACCTGGCGGATTGGGCTGCCTCATTGGGCCCCGCCAATACCACAAGGTGCCGTTCCTCTCCGTCCTCTCCGCCATGTTCGTGCACGGCGGGCTGCTGCACCTAGCCGGCAATATGCTGTTCCTCGTCATATTCGGAAACAATGTCGAGGATCGACTAGGACGGATACGCTTTCTGCTGTTCTACCTCGTCTGCGGCTACGCCTCGGCGTACGGGTTCGCGCTCGCATACCCCACGCACACCCAGCCGCTCGTCGGCGCATCCGGCGCGGTCTCCGGAGTGCTCGGCGCCTACGTCGTTCTGTTTCCCCGAGCGAAAGTCTGGAGTCTCGTGCCGGTCCTATTCTTCCTCCCGATTCGACTCCCCGCCTGGCTCGTCCTCGGGATGTGGTTCCTCATCCAGTGGGTCTATTCGGCGGGATACGCCGTCTCCGAGGCGGGATCCGTGGCGTACTTGGCTCACGTGGTGGGTTTTGTCCTCGGGATGTCGCTGGCGCTGCTCGCGCGGGGACGCGGGCCCGAGCCATACCCTCTCAGCCGGCCGCGTCCGGGCTGGTAGCGCGCCGACGCGCCGGCGCGACAGCGCCGTCGGCGTGCCGCGGGAGGCGTGCGGCGCGGCGCGTAGCTCGCGACGGCGCGCCTCGTTGACATGACCGTGGCGGGTCTGCGACGGGGGCATTCGGTGCGCGAGATCGGAGGTCTATCGGACGCGTGGTTTTCCCTCAAACGGCCGGTGTGTAGCCGACCGTCCAGATTTCACGGTGGCGAGTAGAGGACGACGACATGGTTCTCGGCCTGCTCCTTCTCATCGTCGCTGGATTGGTGTCCGGCGCGTTCGCGTGGATAGCCGCCGTCCAGCTACTCAGGCTGGTCAGGCACCACAGCCGTTCGGCTTACCTCTCGGAATCGAAGAAGCGCTTCACCCATGCCTTTTCCACGCTGTTCGTGGTCATCGGCATGTACTACGCGCTCATTCTCGCGGACCTTCCGCGGAAAGAGGAGACAGTCATCCGACACGTGCTCCTCGTGGCGCTGGTCGTCACGCTCGCCTGGGTCCTCGTCAAAATCATCCGCATTATCGAGGCGATCCTCCTCGAGAAATATCCGGTCGAGCTCCTCCCGGTCAATTCACGTGCCCGGCGATACCGCACCCTCACCCAGGTCTTCCGGCGGCTGCTCACGGTCATCGTCGTCTTGCTCGCCGCGTTTTTCACATTGACCATATTCGCCCCTGTTCGCACCGTCGGCGGCCATCTCCTTGCCTCCGCCGGGCTCGCCAGCATCGTGCTCGGTATCGCCGCACAAGGCACCCTCGGCCAAGTGTTCGCGGGCATCCAGCTCGCGTTCACGGATGCCCTGCGGGTCGATGACGTCGTGGTGCTCGAAGGCGAATGGGGCCGAATTGAGAACGTCTACCTCACCCACGTGATCGTGCGGAGCTGGGACGAACGCCGAATCGTCCTGCCGACCACGTACTTCACCACCAAGCCGTACCAGAACTGGACCAAGTACGAAACGCGCGTCCTCGGCACCATCGATGTCAAGCTCGACTTCACCGCTGACATCGACCACATTCGCCAGAAGGTCCAAGAACTCCTCGAACAAAACGAGAACTGGGACCGCAAATACTGGGTGCTGGAGATGACCGAGGTCACCGATTCGAGCATCACGGTACGGCTGACCGCGTCCGCGCCGAACGGACCACAGGTGTGGTGGCTCAAGGTTCAGGTCCTCGAAGCGCTGTACAAATACCTCCGCGACAACCATCCGCAGTGGCTGCCCCGTGGACGCAGCGCCTATCAGCCGTAGTCACGCGCCGATCCGTCTGTCACCCGAACGGGTGGGCGGTCGTGGTGGAGAAGCGCTAGCGTTGATTTCGTGCCGCCCCTCGCCATCGTCCGTCGCATGTGGCCAGCGATGCTGCACTCCATTCGAGTGTGGACCGCGTGGTCTGCCGTGGCGATGCTGCTCGCGTTGGGGCTCGGCACCCTGTCCCACGCCCTGCCCGCCGTGGCCGCGCCGACCGTCACGGCCGCGGACGCCGCGGACAGCGGCGATGTCGTCCTCCTGACCAGCTGCGCCGCGCCGCGGGGGGAGGTCGCCGTCTCCGCGCCCATCGGGGCGGCTCACCTGGCGAGCGACACGCCAGACGCGGACGCGATCCGGGCTTCGGGGACCGCTGCGGACGACAGGTCCCCCGACGGCTACCGCCACCCGCTGGCGGTTCACGACACCTCCACGTCGAGCGACGACGGCGGTCCGGGCCAGCCCGCGCGGCTCGTCGGGGCGAGCCTGCCCCCGCACAGCGCCGACGCGCCACCGCTCGGCCGACGTGCCCCGCCTCGCCGCTGACGACGACCGCCGGCACCGCGACCGGCCTGCGTTCCCCTGTCGCATCCCAAATCTCACGCCGCCGGCGACTCAACCCTCCCTCCGGTGACGGCGTGAATCGCCTGGCACACGTAGTCCTCGTCGCGTCCCCCGTGAGGTGTCGGTTATGGAGATGTTCCTCTCCATGGTCTTGCTCCAAGCTCCTCAGCTCGCCCTGGTCTGGTTGGCTCTCGTGGGGTTCGCGGGGCTCGCCTCCGGAGCCCTGGTCACGCTGCCTCGACGCACCCGCTTCGACGAGGCCGCTCAGCGCGTGCGTCGCGCCGCGATGCCGACCCCGTCGGAGTGGGCGACGGAGTGGCGGGAGATCCTCCGTTACGCCGAGGAGGTCGGGGTAGCCGCCGAACGGGCGGGCGCCACCGCCCGACGTCGACGCGCGGAGTGGATGGCCGCGCAGCGAGCCGCCGAGGAGGCCCGCACGGAGTACGAGGCGGCGGAGGCGGAGGTGCGGCGGTTGGCGCAGGCCGCGGCGTTCCCCCTCCCCGACGCGCCGCGCACTCCCGCGGAGTACGCGTTCCGGGAGCGGTACCTGCACCGCATCGCGCTGCGGGCGTACCGGCGTGGCCACCTGTCGGTCGAGCAGTTCGTCGCCGTCCTCGCCGGCGCGCACGGTTGGGATCCCCGCCGACACCCCATCGAGCAGGAGCTGATCCTCGCCCGGGTCGTCCGCGACAACCTCCGCCTGCGCTACCGCGTCGCTGCGGAGCGCGAGCGCCTGGCGTGGTACGAGGCGGATCGGGCGGCCGCGGCCGCGCTCAGCCTCCGCGACGAGGCCGCGCGGGCCGCTGATCACGCGCACTGGGTCCGCTACCGGATCGCGCACAGCGCCTCCGCGCGCCGGGCCGCGCTCAAGCGGCTGCGGGCCACGGAGTCGCGCATCCGTCTCCAGGCCCGTCCGCTGCCCGGCCCCGTGGCGATCGGCCTGGCTGGGGCTGGGTCCGGCGGGCCCGCCCAGGCGGTCGCGGTGCTCCCTCGGCAGCGCTCGGCCCCACGCCACGTCGCCCGGCGCGCCCCGGAGGTCCAGCCCGCGTGACCGCCGCTCCTGCCCTCACCGACGCGCGGTTTGCCGTTCTCGACCGAGGGGAATCACATGGTCGCGGCGCCGCCACGCGGGAAGGAGAGGTTCGAGATGGCTGATCGCGAGGAGCTCTACACCCTCCGTCGGAAGGGCCACGAGGCTGGCATTCCGGGAAGTTCGAAGATGACCGCTGAGCAGCTGCAGAAGGCCCTGCAGAAAGTGAGCAAGGGCCAGGACCCGCTGAAGGCGAAGCAGGAAGCGAAAGGTCGATAGACGCGTCGCGATTCGCTGCCCCGACCGGGCTTTCCAACCCCGACCGGTCGGGGCAACCGTGGTGGGCGTCGCGGCCCCTACGGGAGGGCCGCGACGATGTGCTCGGCGATGGCCAGGCTTGAGGTCGCCGCGGGCGACGGCGCGTTGCGGACGAGCACGAGGCCACGGTCGCCTTCGATGACGAAGTCGTCGACGAGCCGACCGTGGCGGTCGAGCGCCTGAGCGCGGACCCCAGCGGGGTGGCGGACCAGATCGGACGCGCGCAAATCCGGCAGGTAGCGGCGCGCCGCCGCGGCGAACGCGTGGCGCGACAGCGAGGTCGCCAGTTCCCGCACGCCGGTGCGCCAGTGGTGTCGGGCGAGCCGACGAAAACCCGGAAAGCCCAGGACGCGCGCCAGGTGGCGGACGTCGACATCCCGGCGGCGGTACCCCTCCTGCGCGAGGGCGAGCACCGCGTTGGGGCCGACGAGGACGTGGTCGTCCCACCGACGGGTCAAGTGGACGCCGAGGAACGGATAGCGCGGATCGGGCACGGGATACACCAGGCCGCGGACACGGTCGCGCACCGGCCCGGCGAGCCGGTAGTACTCGCCGCGGAAGGGCACCGTGGCGATGCCCCGGTCCGCACCCATACGTCGAGCCAGCGCGTCGGTGCCGAGGCCGGCGCAGACAATGACCGCGTCGAAGACCTCGGCGGGGGCAGCTCCGGCGACGCTGACGGCCCAACCGCGGGTCGTCTCCGCGATCCGCGTGACCCGGTGGCGCAGGCGCACCGTGCCGCCGCTGTCGGTGATGTCCGCGGCGAGCGCGCGGGCGACGTCGGTGAAGTTCACCACGGCGGTGGCCGGGCTGTACAGCGCCGCCACCCCGGTGACCCATGGTTCGACGTCCCGCAGCCCGCGCGGACCGAGCATCTGGAGGCCGGGCACGCGATTGGCTTCCGCGCGGCGGCGAATTTCCTCTAACGCGGGGAGTTCCGCGCGCGAGCTCGCCACCACGACCTTGCCGAGTTCCCGGTACGCGATGCCGCGGTCGGCGCAGTAGTCCCGCAGCATCTGTCGACCGCGCCGACACAACTCGGCCTTCAGCGAGCCGGGTGGGTAATAGAGGCCGGCGTGCACCACGCCGCTGTTGTGACCCGTCTGGTGGGCACCGAGCCGATCTTCTTTCTCAAAGACGGTCACGTGGCTGCCCGGGCGCGTGGCGAGCACGCGTCGGGCGACCGCGAGCCCGACGATCCCTCCCCCGATGACGGCGATCCGGTCCGCACTCATGACGACGGGTCACCTCCTCTCCCGGCCGTCGCAGGTTAGCCCATGATCACACCCAAGACGAAATACCACTAACCTGCACTAAAAGGACAAGGTTGTCGGCGTCTATACTTATTCATGAAACAGGGCCTACTCCTTACGTGGCGGGCGTGCGGTGGGTTCCGTACGACGTCAGTGGCTGTGGTGAGCGGCGTGGAGGGTCGTCGTCCGGTGACCCGACACCAGCCATGACGGCCAGGGGCATCCCTGGCGCAGCACCCCGTCACACCGCGTGTCGTCGCGTCCCTGTGTCCGAACGATCAACGCACGCTGGCGGCGGACGCTAGGACCTCTCGTCGCAGCTCAGAGAGGTGCCCGTCTCGCCGAGACCAGGTCGGCGACACGAGGGACGCGCGCTCTTGCCGGCTGGGGCACCAAGATTCCGGTCGGTAGGCTGGTGGTCACGTATCGCTGTTTTCGATCTTTGAGGGGGGCGTGTGCTGGTACTGGTGGCGGTCCACGCGTTTGCAGCCACGATCGCACCAGGTCTGATACGCCTCCTGAGACAACGGGCTCTCTACCTCCTCGCCGCGGTTCCGGCGGCGGCGGCACTGTGGGCGGCCCTCAACGTAGGGCGTATTCACGCAGGGGAATCGGTGGTCGAGACCTACCCCTGGGTGCCGCAGCTCGGGCTCGACCTCGCAGTCCGCATCGACGCGCTGAACTGGCTGATGGTCGTCCTCGTCGGCGGGATCGGCGCGTTGGTGCTCGTCTACAGTGCCCGCTACTTCTCCGCTGATTCGCCGGGTCTAGCCCGCTTCGCCGTGTCCTTCGTCGGCTTCGCCGGGGCGATGCTGGGACTGGTCGTCGCCGACGACCTCCTCCTGCTCTACGTCTGCTGGGAGCTGACCAGCGTCTTCTCCTACCTCCTCATCGGACACGACAGCACGCGTCGGTCCAGCCGGCGGGCTGCGATGCAGGCGTTCATCGTGACCACCGCCGGCGGACTGGCCATGCTGGCCGGCATCATCATGCTCGGTCAGCACGCCGGCTCCTACCGGTGGTCGGCGATCGCATCCGCGCTGCCGACGGGCGGGTACCTCGCCACCGCCCTCGTCCTGATCGTGATCGGTGCCCTGAGCAAGTCCGCGGTCGCCCCGTTCACCTTCTGGCTGCCCGCCGCGATGGCGGCCCCCACCCCCGTCAGCGCGTACCTGCACGCCGCCGCGATGGTCAAGGCCGGGGTCTTCCTCATCGCTCTCCTGGGGCCCGCCTTCGCCGACACCCCCCTGTGGCAGGCCATCCTGGCCACCGCCGGCCTCGTGACGATGCTGATCGGCGGTGGTGCCGCGCTCCGGCAGACCGACCTCAAGCTGCTGCTGGCGTACGGCACCGTCAGCCAGCTCGGTCTGTTGACCGTGCTGTTCGGCGTGGGCACCCGAGACAGCGCGCTCGCCGGAGCGGCGCTCCTGCTGGCGCACGCGCTCTTCAAAGCCGGGCTCTTCCTCGTCGTCGGCATCGTCGACCACGCCACCGGCACGCGCGACCTCCGCGAACTGAGCGGCGTGGGCCGCCGTCTGCCGGCCGTCGCGGGATTCGCGATCGTGGCTGCCGCGTCGATGGCCGCGATTCCGCCGACGGCGGGATTCATCGGCAAGGAAGCGGCTTTCGCCGCGTTGCTCGACGCGGGGGAGGCGGGACCGCTGATCCTCGCGGGACTGGTGGTCGGCTCGATCCTGACCGTGGCGTACACGCTGCGATTCCTGTGGGGTGCCTTCGCCGATAAGCCCGGGCTCGCGCCGACCCCGGTCACCCCACCCGGGCCCATCATGGTGGCGCCGGTGGCGGTGTTGGCCCTAGCCGGCGTCGTCGTCGGTATCGGCTCGCCGGCCGTGGATCGGCTCCTCGCCCGGTACGCCGACCAGTTCTCGGCGCCCTCTCCGTACCACCTGGCGCTGTGGCACGGCGTCACCCCCGCCCTGCTGCTCTCCCTCGTCGTGCTCGCCGCCGGCGTGGCCCTGTTCTGGGCCGGTCACCGCGGCCACCGGGTCACGCTGCGCCTGCCGATCGACGGCGCCACCGCCTACGAGCGCGCGATGTCCGGTGTTGACCGGATCGCCGTGGCGCTCACGGGTGCCACCCAGCGCGGTTCGCTGCCCTTCTACCTCGGCGTCATCCTGGTCGTCCTGGTCACCCTCTCCGGCACGGCGCTGATTGTCAGCGCGCCGTGGCCGCGCTCCGTGCGCGCCTGGGACACGCCACTCCAAGCCGTCATCGGCGTGCTGATCATCATCGCCGCGATTTGGACGGTACGGGCGCTGCGCCGACTCACCGCGATGCTGCTGGTGGGTGTCTCCGGCTACGGCATCGGCGTGCTGTTCATCCTCCACGGCGCGCCGGACTTGGCGCTGACGCAGTTCCTGGTCGAGACCGTCACGATCGTGATGGTCGTCTTAGTCCTGCGTCGCCTGCCGCCCAAGTTCTCCGAGCGTCCGATCCGCTCGAGCCGCCTCGGGAGGATCGCGATCGGCGTCGCCGTCGGCGTGGTCGTCGCCGGCATGGCCTTCGTCGCCGCGGGGGCGCGCGTCGCCACGCCGATCTCCACCGGATTCGCCGATCTCGCGGTGCCGTTCGGCGGCGGAAAGAACATCGTGAACGTCACCCTGGTCGATATCCGCGCCTGGGACACGATGGGCGAGATCGCCGTGCTCGTCGTGGCCGCCACGGGAGTCGCCAGCCTGATCTTCCGGCGGACGGAGGCGTTGCGACGCCGGGCCCGCGCCCCTCGCCCGGCCCGCATCGACGCGCCGCGGATGCCGCGCTGGCTGATGGCCGGTACCAGCCCGGAAGCCCGCCGGCAATCGATCATCATTCAGGTCATCACGCGGCTGATCTTCCACATCATCGTGCTCTTCTCCGTCTACCTGCTCTTCTCCGGGCACAACGCCCCCGGAGGCGGGTTCGCCGGCGGGCTGGTCGCCGGCCTCGCGTTGGCGGTGCGCTACCTCGCCGGTGGGCGGGCCGAGCTCAACGTGGCGGCCCCCGTCGACGCGGGCATGGTGCTCGGGGCCGGGCTCTTCGTGTCAGTCGGCACCGGGGCAGCGGCCATGCTCTTCGGCGGGAACGTCCTCCAGAGCGCGGTGATCGACGCGCATCTCCCTGTTGTCGGCCACGTCCACTTTGTCACGTCGGTGTTCTTCGACATCGGCGTCTACCTCATCGTGGTCGGACTCGTGCTCGACATCCTGCGCAGCCTCGGTGCCGAGATGGACCGGCAGCAGCAGGAGGCTGACGACGACCTGCGAGAGAAGGAGCCGGCATGACGCCCAACCTCACGTACATCGTCGTGATCGGCGTGCTCTTCGCCACCGGCGTGACGCTGCTCCTGGAACGCAGCCTGACCCGAGTGCTGATGGGCGTCATCCTGCTCGGCAACGGCGTCAATCTGCTCATCCTGCACGGCGGGCAGGCTGGGGAACCGCCCATCGTCGGGACCACCAGCAATGAGCAGATGAGCGACTCCCTGCCGCAGGCCATGATCCTGACCGCGATCGTCATCACGCTCGGCATGACCGCGTTCCTCCTCGCGCTCGCCTATCGAAGCTGGCAGCTCTTCGGCCACGACGAGGTGCAGGACGACGTCGAAGACCGCCGCATCATGGAGCTGGCGGAACGCACCGAAGGGCCCGGCATTTCCGAGACCGACGACGCGCAGGACGAGTCCCCGGATCAGGAAACCGTGGCCATCAAGGCGGGAGGCGGCCGGTGAGCGTGCTCGTCCCCCTGCCGGTCGTCATCCCGCTGCTCGGTGCGGCGCTGACCCTCTTGCTGGTGCGTCGCGACCGGCTCCAGCGGGTCGTCACCGTGACCGTCCTGGTCGCCACCGTGCTGGTCTCCGCGGCGCTACTCGCGCACACCGCGACGCACGGTCCCGTCGCGGTCCAGGTGGGGGGCTGGATCGCGCCACTCGGCATCGTGCTGGTCGCCGACCAACTGGCCGCGCTCCTGTTGGTCGTCTCCTCGGCGGTGACGCTCTGCGTGCTGGTGTACTCGATCGGGCAAGGCATGGCCGATGGCCACGAGGAGACGCCGCTGTCGGTGTACCACCCGACCTACTTGGTGCTCACCGCCGGCGTGACCAACGCGTTCCTCGCCGGCGACTTGTTCAACCTGTACGTCGGCTTCGAGATCCTCCTGGTCGCCAGCTACGTGCTGATCACGCTTAACAGCAACGAGACCCGCATCCGGGCGGGGACCACGTATGTCGTGGTCAGCCTCCTCTCGTCGCTGGTCTTCCTCGTCGCCATCGGCCTGGTGTACGCCGCCACCGGCACGCTGAACCTCGCGCAGCTCGCCAACCGGATCAGCGCGCTCCCCGAGGGGATGCAGCACGTGCTCCAGGGCATGCTGCTCCTCGCGTTCGGGATCAAGGCGGCTGTCTTCCCCTTGTCGGCCTGGTTGCCCGACAGCTACCCCACCGCCCCGGCTCCGGTCACCGCCGTCTTCGCGGGACTGCTCACGAAGATCGGCGTCTACGCGATCATTCGCACCGAGACGCTGCTCTTCCCGGGTGGACGCAGTGCCGACCTGCTGCTCGTCGCGGCGCTGCTCACCATGGTGGTCGGCATCCTCGGCGCGGTGGCCCAATCCGACATCAAGCGGCTGCTGTCGTTCACGCTCGTCAGCCACATCGGGTACATGCTGTTCGGAGTCGGGCTGACGACGTCGCTGGGGCTGTCCGCCGCGATCTTCTACGTGGTCCACCACATCACCATCCAGACCACGCTCTTCCTCGCCGCGGGCCTGGTCGAACGACGCGGCGGCAGCACATCCCTCGACCGACTCGGTGGGCTCGCCCAACTCTCCCCGATGCTGGCGGTGTTGTTCTTCGTCCCCGCGCTGAATCTGGCGGGAATTCCGCCGTTCTCCGGCTTCCTCGGCAAGCTCGGCCTCGTGCAGGCCGGGGCGGTCACCGGGAGGCCGCTGGCGTGGGTGCTGATCGCCGGTGGACTGCTGACGAGCCTCCTCACGCTGTACGCGATCGCTCGGGTGTGGAACCTGGCCTTCTGGCGCAAGCCGCACCCGGAGATGCCGGGCCCCGAGCAGACCCCGCCGGATGAGGACGTGGAGTCCACAGGCGAGGAACGCGCCCTCCTCCCCCGCCTGATGGTGGGGTCGACCGCCGCTCTCGTGCTCCTCGGTGTCGCCTTGACCGTCGTCGCGGGTCCCCTGTTCGACATCAGCACGTCCGCCGCAGAGAACCTGCTGGAACGCACGCCCTACGTACGGGCCGTCTTCCCGGGAGGGACGCCGTGAGCGCGCGTGAGGAGCACAACGAGGACATGACGCTGGCGCCCCGCCCGCCGTTCACCCCGCGGGATCGTCGGCGGAATCGCGTCATCGCGGTCACCGTGCTGGTGATCGTCTGGATCCTCCTGTGGGGGACGGTGAACTGGGCCAATCTCCTCACTGGCCTGGTCGTGGCCGCGATCGTGTTGACCGTCTTCCCGCTGCCACCGGTCTCCTTCGCGGGACGAATCCGGCCGCTCGGTGCGCTGCGGTTCCTGGTCCGGTTCCTCAGCGACATCGTGGTCGCCAGCGTGCAGATCGCCCTCCTGGCGTTCCGCTTTGGGCGGCAGGTCCACAGCGCGATCATCGCCGTGCCCCTTCGGGTCACCACGGACCTCAACCTCACGCTGACGAGTGAGGCCGTGTCCCTCGTCCCCGGCAGCCTCATCCTCGAGGTGGACCGAAACCGGGGGATCCTCTACATCCACGTTCTCGGGGTGTCCACCCACGAGGAGGTCGAGAGCTTCCGGCGCAGCGTCTACGAGGTTGAGGCGCGCCTCGTCTCCGCCATGGGCTCCCAGGAGGAGCTCCAGCGACTGGCTCAGCCCATTCCCACCCAATCCATCGACGTCAATCAACCCGAAAGGTAGCTCATGCTGACCGTCGTCGCCGTGGCCGTCACCGCGGTCCTCGCCCTTGCCGCGGGATTCGCGCTCATCCGGATCATCCGCGGCCCGTCCGTGTTGGACCGGGTGGTCGCGATGGATGTCCTGCTGGCCATCGTCATGTGTGGGATCGCCACCGAGGCGGCCTACAGCCGCGATGGCAGCGCCCTGCCGGTGCTAGTCGTGCTCTCGATCCTCGGGTTCACCGGCTCGGTCAGCGTCGCCCGGTTCGCCACGCGGGACGGCCAGAAATGACGCCCACCATCGTGATCGACGCGATCGCCGCTGCCTGCCTCATCGGTGGGGCGCTGCTGAGCCTGTCCGCTGGCGTCGCGCTGCTGCGCTTCCCCGACCTGCTCTCCCGGATGCACGCGGCGACCAAGCCGCAGGTCCTCGGCCTGCTCCTGGCGCTCGTCGGCGGCGCGCTCCGGCTGCGCAACACGATCGACGTCACGACGCTCGTGCTCGTCGGCGCCTTTCAGCTCGCCACCGCGCCGGTCGCGGCCCACATGGTCGGCCGAGCGGCGTATCGCGCCCAGAACCTCCGCCGCGACCTGCTCGTCACCGACGAACTCGCCACCAATCCACCAGGGGAGGACGCGGCACACGGCTCCGCCGCTCACCGCGGCTGACACCGCAGCCGCCGGTTGTCGCCACGACGGGGTTACCACTCGCCGCCGTGACGCTGGTTCGCCTGGCGAATGATGAGGTCAGCCAACATGGACGCGTTGCGCTCAACCCGCGCGGCCTCTCGGGCCAGCCGGGCCCGGGCTCGGCTCCCGCGCCACCCGGGGCGCCGGGCGAGCTCTCGGTCACGCTCGGGGTCGGGCCGGACGAGCGCCTCCCAGACGGCGCTGACGAAATCGGCGAAAATCCGCGGTCGGCCGACGGCGGGGCGTCCGGCGTTGGACTCCATGCCCGACGTCATCGCCAACCTCCCCAGACGTAACCCGCGGTCACGCCCGCGGGCTGCCGCCCCGTCGCCACCGCCGCGGCGGAGGCCCTCGACCCACTGTTTCGCATCACGCTGACACGCATCGTTCGGCAATTCTTACCCTGAGTAAGATCACTTTCGCATATGGGTGACCACCGGGGCGCTCACCCCATCGGCGAAAAAATCCCCTCAGGACGACATACCGCCATGGCTCAGCCGACCGGACAGGCGCGACGCGGCCCCACGCTCCGCCTCGCTAGCTCGCCGTTGGCGTCGACAGACCGTCCACGATGGGCACGGGACGACGGATCGCACATCACGAAAGGTCGATACGGACAGATTCCCACTATCACCCGCTCGGGGGACGGCGGGTCGTACTCTACGACTGATGGGCAACACAGAGAGCGAGCGTTTCGGCAACCAACCGCGCACCGGGCCACTCGATCGCTCCCCGATTGATGACCACTAAGAATTTCCTGGGGATCGACGATCTAGCCGGCATGGAGGTCAGGCCAGGGACAGCGGACGACGGACGGCTGTCGTGGCTGTGCACCACCGATGCCGAGCTCCAGCGGTACCTCGAACTGGATCCGAACATGGACGCCGCTCGGCGCTGGGTCGTCGCCATCATCCTCATCCCCGCCGTGATCACGGCGGTGGGCTTCGGACCGGCGCTGGGCGTCACCGCCGCCGTCGGCGTGCTGCTCGCGCTGGTCATCGAGTGGTGGCGGCGCACGCGTCCGTCGACGCCCCTGCGCGGTGCCCTCTCCGTCGCGGGGTTTCAGCTCATCCTGACCAGCGGCGTGGCGCTCAGCGGTGGTCTGCGCAGCCCGTGGCTCCCGTGGCTCGCGATCCCGGTCATGATGCTGGCCTGTCGGTTCCGGCAGGCTGTCGTCATCGCCGGCTTGATCATCGCCGGCGCCCTCGCGGTCATCGCGTGCGCGGTGGCGGAGTGGGCGGACACGGCACGTGACTTTCCTGCCTGGTATTACGGAATCGCCGCCGCGGCGCTGACGGTGTCCCTCGCGATCGTCGCGCTGACCATGCAGTCCGCGGAGCTGAAATCCCGCAGTGCCGCCACGCGAGATCCGCTGACGGGCCTGCCCAATCGCAAGGCGCTCGCCGATACCCTGCGCCATCTCGCGCCCCGAACGTGGGCGGCGAATCAATGGCTCTGCATCCTGGTCTGCGATCTCGATCGTTTCAAAGACATCAACGACCGATACGGGCACCCGCGAGGAGATGACGTCCTCGTGCAAACCGCCGCCGCCCTCCAATCCTCGCTCAAGGGCATCGGCACCGTTTTCCGTATCGGTGGCGAGGAGTTCGTCGCGGTCCTCCCCGGGGTCGATCGTGAATATGGCACACGTATCGCCGAGCAATTGCGGGAGGTCATTTCCACCACGCCAATGGCAGATCTCTCTGTCACGCTCTCGGTGGGCGTGGCCGCCGCACGTGGCCATTCCGATGTCTCCGCCCTGCTCGCTGAGGCCGACGCCGCTCTCTATGAGGCGAAGAGCGCCGGGCGGAACACGGTGCGGTGTGCCTGAACGTGACGGCACCCGTCACGGCCACCCGTGTCATTGAAAAGAATTTCACTGCACTGTGTGCCAATATCGGCGCGAACGGTGTCGTAACACGGACAGCCACCTATCCCCGATCTATCAGCCGCGTCTATTCCTGAGCTACCAGTCGATAGGTCAGCGACATCACCGGCATCGCATCGTGTCCGCCGACGGAGAGGAATCGACATGCCCACCACCACGAGGACAATCGTGGGCGCGGTCATCGCGGCGACCGTGGCCCTCAGCGTCCTCACCGGCACCGCGGCGCAAGGCGCATCGACCGACCACTACCCCACTCGCGGCGCCGGCACACCGCTCGACGAGCGGCTCGCACCTGACCGCGCCGCGCGCCCCGCCCACACGCCACCCCAGGCCACCGAGATGGCCCTCGCGGCGTTGCAAGACCGGATCGCGCACTACGTGGCCACGCACGGGACCACGTACTCCTTCGGTAGCTACATCGACCCCACCAGCGGCCGCATCGTGCTGGAGACCGACGCGTCAGCCGAGGTGGTGGCCACCCTCACGGGCCTCGACTTCGCCGACCGCGCCCTGCGCGACACCGCGCAAAGCATCGATATCCGTCGCACCACGACGATCGATTCCCGAGCGCGGCGCGACGATGTGTCGCCGTTCTACGGCGGCGGCGGTATCCGCGCCGAGGGCGTCACCTGCTCCTCCGGCTACGCCGTCCGCAACTCCCTGGGCCGCCGGTTCTCGGTGACCGCGGGGCACTGCTTCTCGACCGGCAGCACCGTGACGACCGAATCGGGTGCCCACACCTACGGCGTGATCACCCACCGGCGCCTGCCCACCGCCACCGGGCATGCGATGGACGCCGAACTCATCGGCGACCAGGTGTACGCCGGCCGCATCTTCGTCGGTGGGGCGCACAGCTCCCGGAGCATTCCCGTGGTCTCCGCCGGCCCCGCCGTGGTCGGCTACTCCAACTACTGCTACAGCGGCCGAACGACGGGCGAGCGCTGCGGATACACGGTCACGAGCGTCACCGCGCAGGTCTGCACGACAAGCGGGTGCAAGTCTCCCGTCATCGCGTTCGTCGGGGGTCCGATGCCCGAACCAGGCGACTCGGGCAGCCCGTTCTACACCAAGAATTCCCGGGGTGCGTGGATTCGCGGCACCATCATCGCCTCCAGCAGCGTCACGGGGTGGGTCCAGCCATGGACCACGATCGCGTCGGAATTCGGCGTGAGCATCGTGACAGGCTGATACGCACCGCCGCCGACCCGAGTCAGACGACTCGTTGGCTCCTCAGCGAACCCAGGTGACCACCAGCTCGGCGCGGGCGCCGAATCGCTCCAGGTGTCGCCCGACGACGTGCTCGACGCGCTCGAGCGCCTCTTGCGAGGAGGCGCTGGCGGAGAGGTGCAGCACGTTGTCCCCGCAGATCAGCCGGCATTCACCATCGTCAAAGACGATTCGGGTCTCGGTGTCTTCGGTGAGCACGGTCAGCCGACGACCGAGGTGAGACCCGAGCTGCTTGGCGTAGCGGGCGGGGTTGTCGGTCGCGACGTCCGCGCGACTCGTGAACGCCGCGGTCTCGGGCATGACTTCTCCTCGCAATCATCCAAAGTAGACGCCGATTCGGCGTCCATTGAGCTCGTGAATGTCGATGTCCATGTCGTAGACCGCCCGCAGCGCCTCCGACTCCATCAGCTCGGCGGGAGTCCCCTGGCGCACGACCACCCCATCGCGCATCGCGATGATCCGATCCGAGTGGCACGAGGCGAAGTTGATGTCGTGCAGCACCAGCACCACCGTCTTGCCCAGCTCGTCGACGGTCCGCCGCAGCAGCCGCATCATCTCCAGCGCGTGCTTCATGTCCAGGCTGTTGAGCGGCTCGTCCAAGAGCAGGTAGTCCGTGTCCTGGCACAACACCATCGCCACGAACGCGCGCTGCCGCTGCCCACCGGAGAGCTCATCGAGGTACCGGTGCGCGAGCCCGTCGAGGTCGAGGTATGCGATCGCCCGCTCGATGTGCTCCCGGTCGACGGCGGTCAACCGCCCGCGGGAATGGGGGAAGCGACCGAAGCTGACGAGGTCGTACACCGTCAGGCGCATCGACACGTGGTTGTCCTGGCGCAGGATCGCCAGCCGTCGCGCGATCTCTGAACTCGGCGCGGTGGCGATGTCGAGTCCGTCGACGGTGATCCGGCCGGAATCCATCGGCACCAGCCGACTCATCATCGACAACAGCGTGGACTTGCCGGCGCCGTTCGGCCCGATCAGTGACGTGATTCCCCCACGCGGAATCGTCAACGTCACGTTGTCGACGACCTTGGTGCTGCCGTACGACTTGCTGACACCACTGAGTTCGATCACCTCTTAGCTCCCTTGAGCAGCAGCGCGATGAAGAGCAGTCCGCCGAAGAACTCGATGATGATGCTCAGGGTCGCGTTGAGCGCGAACACGTGTTGCAGCACGGTCTGGCCGCCAACGAGCGCGATCACCGCGATGAGAACGGCTGCCGGCAAGGTCCACCGGTGCCGATCGGTGCCCATGATGTGATAGGCGAGATTGGACACCAGGAGGCCGAAGAACAGCACCGGCCCGACCAGCGCTGTGGAGACCGCCACGAGAATCGTGACCAAGATCAAGATCTGCGTCACGGTGCGCCGGTAGTCCACACCGAGGCTCACCGCCGTCTCCCGGCCGAGCGCGAGCACGTCGAAGGTGGGCAGGAGCCGCCAGCCGACCAGGCTGATCGCGACCACCGCCACCGTCGCGGCGAGCAGGAGCGACTCGTCGGCCGCGGTGAAGGTCGCGTACATCCGCCCCTGGAGGACGACGAACTCGTTCGGGTCCATGAGGCGTTGGATGAACGTGGAGATGCTGCGGAAGAACGCGCCCACGACCACGCCCGCCAACACCAACAGGTGCAGGTCGCGTCGCCCGCCCAGGAAGAGCCACCGATAGAGCAGGGCGCTGAACCCGACCATCGCCGCCACTTCGACCGCGAAGAGCACGGGCTTGCTGATGGCGACAGCCCGAGACGCCCCCAGGCCGGAGACCACCACCGTCTGGATCAAGACGTACAGGGCGTCGAACCCCATGATCGAGGGGGTCAGGATCTTGTTGGTGGTGATGGTCTGGAACAGCACCGTCGAGACCGCGATGGCGTAGCCGACCACGATCATGGTCACCACGGTCGTCGCGCGGAGAGTGAGCACGAACGACCAGTTGCCGACCACGTTCACAGTCAGGTACGTCGTCACCGAGGCGACGGCGAGCGCCGCCAGGAGCGCCAGCCGACGTCGCGCGCCGCGCGCCGCTGCCCGTTCCCAGGTCGGCCGTACCACCGCCTGACGCTCATCACGACGTCGCACGGGCCCTCCGCAGCAGGAAATACAGGAATATCGCGCTTCCGACGACACCGACCACGGTGCCGATCGGGATCTCGTAGGGGTAGCGCACGATCCGGCCGACGATGTCGCAGGCGAGGACGAAGCCCGCGCCGAGCACGGCCACCCACGGAATCGACCGCCGGAGGTTGTCGCCGACGAGCAGGCTCGCGATGTTCGGCACCACCAGCCCGAGGAAGGGGATCGCCCCCACGGTGACGACGACGACCGCCGACACCACCGCGACGATCGCCAAGCCCAGAGTCATCACCCGGCGGTAGTTGAGCCCGAGATTGGTGGTGAACTCCTCGCCTAGTCCGGCCACGGTGAAGCGGTCAGCGGCGACGTAGGCGATCACGGTCAGGACGGCCGCGATCCACAGCAGCTCGTAGCGGCCGCGCAGGACCCCGGAGAAGTCGCCGGTCATCCACGCCGCGAGGGTCTGCTGGAGGTCGTACCGATAGGCGAGGAACGTGCTCATCGCCTCGACGACACCGCCGAGCATCAGGCCGATCAGGGGCACGACGAGCGCCGACCGCAGCGGAATCGACCGCACGATGCGCAGGAAGATGGCGGTGCCGACCAGGGCGAAGGCCGCGGCGACGAGCATCTTGCCGATCACGGGCAGTGCTGGCGCGGTCATCGTGACCACCAGCAGCCCGAGCCCGGCGAACTCCACCGTGCCGGCCGTGGACGGCTCCACGAACCGGTTCCGGGACAGCATCTGCATGATCAGACCGGCGACACCCATCGCCATGCCGGCGAGGATCAACGCGAGTGTCCGCGGGATCCGGCTGATGAGAAGCAGCTGCGCCGACAGGCTGTCGGGCCCGCCAGCCCACAGGTCAGCGACGGACAGGTCACCGACGCCGACGACGAGACTGACGAGCCCGAGCCCGACGACCCCTCCGAGGGCAAGAGCGAGTCGCATGACACCGATGTCCGAACCGGCCGGCTGCCCTTAGACCAGCTCGTTCTGAATCTGGTCGATCATCGCGTTCACGGTGCTCAAGCCCGAGCCGAGGATGTACCAGCGAACCGGATCCAGGTAGATGACGTGGTTCTGCTGCCACGCCTTGGTCGTGGCGACCAGCGCGTTGTCGAGCACCTTCTTCGCGCCGTCCGACTTCTCCCCGGTCGCGGCGTCCCGGTCCACGACGAACAGCCAGTCCGGGTTCTTGTCGCGAATGTACTCAGCGGAGATCGACTCGCCGTGCGTGTCGGCCTTGACGTTGGCCTCCGCCGGGGTAACTCCCAGGACGTCGTGAATCATGCCGAAGCGGGAGCCGGGCCCGTAGGCGCTCATCTTCCCGCCGGTGGTCAGCACGATCAGGCCGGTGCCCTTGTCCGCCGCCTGCGCCTTAACCTTCTCAATCTTGGAATTGATGGTTTGCAGCGCCTCCTCGACCACGGACTCCTTCTGGAAGATCCGGCCGAGCGTCTTGGTCACCTCAATGAAGCTGTTCAGCCAGTCCCGCTGGTCGATCGAGAGGTCGATCGTCGGAGCGATCTGGGACAGCTTCTCGTACGCGGCCGCCGACCGACCGCCGACGATGATGAGGTCGGGCTGGGCGGCGTTGACGACCTCGTAGTTGGGCTCGAAGAGCGTGCCCGCGTCGATGTACTTGCTATCTTTGTACTTCGCGAGAAAATCCGGCAGATTGGACTTCGGAACTCCGGCGACGTCCACGCCGAGTTCGTTGAGGGTGTCGACCACGGCTAGGTCGAAGCTGATCACCTTCTTGGGGTTGACCGGCACCGAGGTCTCGCCCTGATTGTGCTTGACCGTGATTCGCGTTTCGGCCGAGGCGGCGGCGTTGTCGTCGTCCGTGCTGCTGCCGCACCCCGCCAGCGCGAAGACACTGGTTGCCGCGAGGGCCGCCAGTACCTTCAGTCCCTTCCCAGCAGTGGGCACGAATGTTCCTCCTTTGACCAGCGAGTCGTTAGGTAAACCTAACCTCACTGGAGGAAGATTAGGCAAGCCTAAGTTAACTAGCCCACGTGCGTCGACCGATACGGAGATCTCGTCTTAGCAAAGAAAGATGAATCTACCGGATTAAATCCGGCAAAATGCCCACACCTATCGGTCACCGTCGCGCGACGCACCCGATGGCCACGCTCCGACCGCTTGCCCACCCACAGTTACCCACTCGTCACGCGTGGTGCTGGCAACCCGATCGGCTCCCCGCCGGCGGGCACTACTGACGGGCCAGGGTCCGCGTCACGCCGTCAACCCTGGTCACCCTTTGAGAACGCTGAGATCAGCCCAGCCGAGCTCGCCGAGCAACCGGGCCCACTCGTCATCGTCGGGAGCCACGCAGATATCGAGGTAACCAGGGCCGAGCATGTAGTGCACAACGAACTCTTCAACGGTGTCAGTGAGCTTGCGGAACTCGGGGTTGTCTGGCCACACCACACCGTTCTCCGGGAACCACCACACCTCACCGGTGTCCCGGTGCACCAGCAGTGGCTCCTGGTAGCGCTCACCGAAGCACATCCACCTGCCGGCTTCCCTGTCGGGAATCGCGACGGCTTGCTCAAGATAGCGGTTGGGACCCTGTCGGTCATAGGAAAACACGCCGATGTCCCCCACCCACGGCCCGTCGGTGACCGCCAGTACCTCCGCCAGACCTGGCGGAAGATCACTTTCGGACACGACCCGCCCAGGCGGAAAGTAGCCGAGCACGGGGCCGTCCGGGTGGTGATCGAGCACCTCACGGATCCGCGCGACGCGGCGGACCAGCTCGCGCATGCCATCACCCCTTACCGGGTTGCCGATGCCTCCGAGCAGATGGACGGGCCGCGCGGGTAGCTCCGGAGGGGCCGCCGTACCAGCGTGCCGCCGAGAACGAGCTGTCGTGTGTCCCGCGGCGCCCGAGTCAGCGCATCGGTGAGTCTAGGCCGGTGGCGCACTGGCCAGGAGCTGCTGAAACGCCACGTTCCACCATGACTCGGGATCCTCGAATGCCAGGGGGTCGACCTCGACGAGCTTCTGCCGCAGCTCACGACCGAGCTCGACGCGCTCCGCCCCACCCGGGTCCGACTGAATGAGCTCGTCGAAGCGATACAGAAACTCGACAAAGGCCGCGAATGAGGTGTTGACGAGCTCCCACCCCGGATGATCGGGATTCGTGTCGAACAGCACGATCGACCCTGTGGCGGGGTTGAGACAGTACAGCATGCTCGGCTCGTCCGGAACACAGCCGATGACGATGAGCAGAATCGGCTGCGCCACGCCGACTTGGACGCGCAACAGGCTGAACAGCTCGACGTCAGGGACGTCGACAGCCACAGTGAACAGGATCGGCACCTCAAGGGGGAGCGCCCCCTCAGGCGGAAACGCCTCCGGACCCACCCGAATGTGCTCGAGGAACCGATCGAGCGGGAAATAGATCAGCCGACGCGGGCCCCAGTGAGCGAGCAGCTGAGAATGGGTGATCGTCACCGGTCACTCCCCGGAATCACCGCGATCAGCCCAGCCGAGCTCAACCAGCAACCGGGCCCAGTCATCGTCCCCGCCCACGCAGATGTCCAGGTAACCAGAGCCAAGCAGGTAGTTCACGACAAACTCTGCGACACTGTCGGTGAGCTTACGGAACTCCTCGCTCTGCCACCACAGCACCCCGGTGTCAGGGAACCACCACACCTCCCCGGTCTCCCGGTGCACCAGCAGCGGTTCGTAGTTGAGGGTGCCAAAGCACAGCCACCTGTCGGCTTCCCCTTCGGGTATCGCCGCGGCCTGCTCGAACGGGATGTCCTGCTCTTTCAGTCGCTCGTGGGAGTAGACGACGATATCTCCACCGCGTGCCCCATCGGTGACCGCGAGCACCTCCGCCAGGCCGGGAGGCAGGTCACTGTCCGACACCGTCCGGCCAGGCGGGAAGTCGCCTAGCTTGATCCCGTCAGGGCGTTGCGCAAGCACCTCCCGGATCCGCTCAACCCGGCGAATCAGCTCACTCATTCGATCACCTCTAATCCGGCGGACCGATGACTTCTATACGGATAGGAGTACCGTCGGGAAGATTCCTAATTTGCGGCCATATCTGGTACTTACCAATGGTTTGGTTCGTCTTTCTATCGAGAAACCTCAAGTTATCCCAGTTATCCGGGCCGCCAAGCTGCAGTTCCCAGACATGGTCGGGATCCATTTTCTCGGTGACGCGCTTGATCAGCTTATTGGCGAACTCTGGATTGCGCTCATGATACAGCTCCCAGATGCGGTCGATGATGTGTTGACGATACGACTTGGTCACCTTACGGTCGCGCGCGACCGGGTTGGTGGCCTTGTACAGCTTCCCCTCCTCGCCGAGCCGCTTGAGGGCTTCCGCCTTACGGCGAAACTCCACTTTAGGCATGCCCGGCTCCCACTTAATCGTGATCGTCTTCTCAGGAAGCTGCCTGTTGGGACCCGTGACCCGAACTCGCCCGTTGCTCGCGGCCTCCGCCACCTGAGCTTCGCACTGCTTCACAGAGGAACCGCCACCCCGTACCCTGCTGGTACCGCCGCGGTCACGGCCACGCTGTTTGGGAGCCATCGCAGCACGTCCTTATCCGTTGAGCAGTTGACGGAGGTTGGTGAGGCTCTCGATCAACGCGGTCAGGTAGCTCGAAATGCGGCCAGCCCACTTCGACACCGCGGCGGCGATCTGCGAAGCGACGACGGGGATGGTGAAGACCAACAGGGCTTCCAAGGCCCACACGATCACTCGAGCGACCAGATCCGCGATCAAGTCCCGAACGATGTCACGAGTGAACGCCACCAGGTTGCCGGCGGCTTGCGTCGCCGAGGCCATGGTGGACGCCAACACGCTGAGCCCGCCGAGCGCGTCGACGTTATTGATCATCATCATGTGATATGACGTGGCCGCGTCCCCTTGCCAGTCGGGGATGTCGCTGGCGAGCCCATCTTGGAGATCCGAGGCTATCGATGACAGCTCGCCAGAGATGTTGTTCCACGTCTCGGCGTGCGCGGTGACCTGGTCAGGGTTGCCGGCGAGCTGGTCGAGCATCTCGCGCAAGGGCTCGAAGTATTCCATCGCCCAGCCGAGCCCGTTGGCGAGCAACGCGCTAAATGGGTCGAGAATTGTCGATACCACTTCAGCCGCGAAGGCGCCGCCGGCGAGCAGTTGGTTGACCCACGAACCGCTGTTCACGGCTTGGTAGACGCCCTGGAAGCTCTCCGCGAGCGAGAGCCCTGTCCATGCTGTTCAAGTCGACGTCGGCGTCGCGATCAGCGGATTATCCGACATTGCCCTAGCCCGTCCGACTCCGCGCGGCTCGCTGGAGCCGCTGCGCTGCGTTGAGGTCCGCGGCCTCGTACGCCTCGCTCGCTTGCCGCACGGCGCGCGCCGCCAACCTCAGGTTCTCCTCGACGTAGGCGATCAGTTCGTTCTGCCGCGCGTGACGCTCCTCCAGCACCCCTGCTATCCACCCGCAGAGCCGGCCGTAGGCCGAGGAGTCCTGCGCGATGCTGGCACTCGCGCCCTTGACCGCCCCGAAACGATCGGCAAGCGCTTCCAACCGCGCCACGTGACGACGCAGTTGCTGCGGTTCGACCGTGAATTGCTGAGTCATCGATCGTTACCGAATAATGCCTTCCCTGCGCTCCTCGTCCGCGGAGCGCTGCAGACGTTGTTCGATTTGTTCGGCGATGGTGCGCGCGGCCACCGAGTCCGGGCCCATCACCTCGGTGACGACATCGCGGGACTTCTTGGCGGCCTCGACTCGCGCTTGCTGCGCGGCGTTGAGAATCGCCCGGGCCACGGCGTCCGGCGGAACCCGCTGGATGCGCTCAGAAAGCTTGAGGTCAATGAGGACGCCGGTCGAGTCGACGGTGACCTCAGCCAAGTCGTTAGCGTCTCGCGCGGTCGCCTTGACCTGGTTGAGGCGGTCAGCCACGGCGCGTGTCCTGGCCGCCATCTGATCGATGCGGTTCTTCCACTGACGTACGTACTCGGCGGCTTGGTCCGGATCGAGCAGCTCACCGCCCGCCACAGGATTTGACACTGGGCACTCCACTTCGTACGGGAGTATGGAGTTGATTAACTCTAGCAAATCCTTTCGTTTTTCGATCTTTCGAGAGAGTCGCAAACCTGTCACCAGCTGGCCAACACCAAGAGGCAGCGTTGACAAGAGCCGTCGTCGACCCGGGCGATAAAACGCAACACGGGTGATAGGGACAGTGGTCGCTGTGGCGCCACTCCGGCCGGCTCCGGGACGTGTCCACTCCGGTTGGCGAGGAACGGCGTGCCGCTGGCCGGATGATGATTCATAGCATCGACAGCCCGTTACGCGACGCGGGCAGGCGTCGGCCAGCGACGCATGTCCCGCCCCGCGGGCATCGCCCTCATCGAGTCGGTTGACCGGAATCGCGCCGCACCCGGGTCGACCCGGCTCGGCGCGCGATCGGCTCGCCCCCGTTCCCGGGGGTCATAGCCGGTGGTCACCCCGGTTGTCACTCAGACACACGAAAAGGCCACCTCCATCAAGGGGAGATGGCCTTCACCTGGTGGGCGATACTGGAATCGAACCAGTGACCTCTTCCGTGTCAAGGAAGCGCGCTCCCTCTGCGCCAATCGCCCATGACGCCTATGTGCGCCGAGGTGGAGACGGGATTTGAACCCGTGTAAACGGCTTTGCAGGCCGTTGCCTCGCCTCTCGGCCACTCCACCAGAGGTGGCCCCGACGTGTCGTGGCGGGCCCATCTTCGAGCGGACGACGGGACTCGAACCCGCGACCCTCACCTTGGCAAGGTGATGCGCTACCAACTGCGCTACGTCCGCCTGGTGGTCGCTGCTCCCAGCGACGGATCAGAACTTTAGCGGAGGTACGGCGAAAGTGCCAACTCGGGGGGTGCACGGCGCGTCACGACAAGTCGACAACCTGGTATGAATGCGGATTATTCGGACACCACCTCCCGGGAAAACGGGCTGAATCAGACCGGAGAGGGTTCCGAGCCGCTCACTCATCCCAGGTCGCCCCGCCGACCGCTTGCGACCCTTGGGGGTTCGCCCCAGCCCGCCGTAGTGATCACCATTGGCCGCTAACTGTCACCTCAGTCAGATATTTCCGCAAGTGAGCCGTGGTGCCCGAATAGATGGGTTACGGTATAGGCCGTGACGAGACGCTCCGCCGACGTACGGCTGGATTCGCTGCTCCGCACCGCCTGCGAGGTCATCGCACAGCGCGGGGTGGCTAACACCCGGACCGCGGACATCGCCCAGGCCGCCGGGGTCAGCCAGGCGCTGGTCTTCTACCACTTCTCGACGAAGGAGCGGCTGCTCGCGCAGGCCTTCGCTTACGCCGCAGAGCAAGACGTGAGCCGACTCGAGGCGGTGCTCAAGTCCACCGCCAGTCCGCTGGAGAAGCTCAAGCGGATCCTCAAGCTCTACGCGCCCAACGGGCGCTCCCCCTCCTGGGCCATGTGGATCGACGGGTGGGCGGAGTCACTGCGCACGCCGGAGCTGGAGAAGGTGTGCCGCCGGTTGGACCTGCGGTGGAAGGAGGCGCTCACCGAAGTGATCACGGCGGGCTGCCAGGACGGTTCGTTCGTCTGCGACGACGCCGAGGGGGCCGCCTGGCGGATCAACGCCTTGATCAACGGGCTGGCGGTGCAGGTCGCGGTGCACGACCGTGTGCTTCCCCGCCGGTTGGCCACCGAGTGGATCCGCCTCGCTGTCGCCCGCGAGTTGGGCCTGCGCCCCGAGCAACTCGCCTGAGGCCCGGCCTATGGCCACGGGCTGCCCCGCGCGGCGCGGCCGATGCGGCGCAGCGACCTGACCGTCCGCAGCAGCATGCTCGCGCCGACGAACACCAGCAGGGAGCCGATCCCGAATCCGATCAACGCAACCCCGGTGTCTCGCCGATCCACAGTCGGTGCGAAGGCGGCGGTGGCGTCGCCGGGAGCCGTTGTCTGCGGCGGCGACGGCGCCACCGCGGGCGCACTGGTCGGTGGCGACTCACTCGGCTCACTCGGCGCGGTGGGGGTCGGCGCGACCGTGGGAGGGGTCACGGCCGGCCTCGGCGACGCGCGACCGATCACGGGCCTGGTCACGGTCTGCCGTGCCAGCAGGGTCCCGTTCGCCGTGTAGGCCTCGGCGGTGAGCGCGATCTGTCCGCGGACGACCGGCTCACTGATGGCCATCGCATAGCGAGCAGTCACCGTCCGCCCCAGACAGAGGATGCCGGGATCGAGCGGCACATCGGTCAGACGGGCGGCGGCGCCCTCGACGCGGATCTCCACCGGGAACGACCCGGTGTCCTCGAACCGGTCAATCCGCACCTGGTCTAGCCGCAGACCGCGGACCTCGAGCACCAGCGACCAGCGCACCTTCCGGCAGTCACCCGCCTGGTCGGTGGAGACCACCGCCGCCACGGTCACCGGCCTGCCGTCGGCGACAAACCGGTCCGGCAGCTCGGTGAAGCGGACTGTGAAGCCGGGCGCGGCCCAGGTGGGAGTCGCGATCGCCGCCGATCCGATCACCCCGGCCACCAGCGCGCCCAGGGCGGCCGCCCATCGCACGCCTATCACCGTCCCGTCCACACGCCCCTCCGTCGCGGGTCTCCGCGTGCCACGCTAGGGCGTGCCCGGGAAGGACGGAAGAGTGGTGTCTTATCGCTCAATGAGAAGGAAAGTGCCACTTTTTACCGAGAGTAGTGAACCGGTAACGTCGTTAGATTGAGCCTTGGCGATTCGCGGAACCCTCTCACGAACGGGATGTCGGAAACCTTGACCACCTTCGTGCGCGCCCATACCCGGCTCGCGCCGGTCGCGTTCGTGCCGGAACTCCGGGTGTACCAGGCAGAGGAACCAATTGGGCTGTGGGAGCTGACCGAAGGAGAGTTCCGCAGCGAACAACCACCCCCGTTCTGGGCGTTCGTGTGGGCGGGTGGCCAGGCGCTCGCGCGGTACGTGCTGGACCACCCTGAGGTGGTGGCGAGGCGACGCGTTCTCGACTTCGCCACCGGCTCAGGCGTGGTCGCGATCGCCGCGGCCAAAGCCGGGGCCACGCGGGTACGCGCGGTCGACATCGACCCGCTCGCGCTGGCCGCCGTCGAGATGAACGCGGAAGCCAACGGGGTGACCGTCGAGACGGTCTGTGAGGACGTGCTCGACGGTGACGTCGGTGACGCGGAGGTGGTGCTCGTCGGCGACGCCTTCTACACGGAGCGGTTGGCCAAGCGGCTGCTGCGCTTCCTGCTGCGCGCGGCCCGGGAGCGGGGCGCGCGGGTCCTCGCCGGCGACCCGGGTCGGGCGTTCCTCCCCCGGGAGCGCTTTCGGGAACTCGCCGTCTACGACGTCCCCGTTCCCGTCGCGCTGGAGAGTGTCCGGGTCAAGCGCACGACCGTGTGGGAACTCGACCCGCGCCCGCCCGGATCGCGACGCTGACGCCGCTGCTCGTCGTCGGACTAGCTCACCTCATCCGCCCAGGACTGCCAGTCGTCGAGCACGCCGTACAAGGCCGGGGTCAACCAGCCGGGTGCGGAGCGCCGGAACACGCCCGGATCCATGCTCGCGGCGCCGTCGGGAAGCGCACCGACCAGATTGGGCCTGAGCTCGGAGAGGTTGAGCCAGTGGGCGAGGTCGGGTTCAGCGGGCCAGGCGCCGATGACCACGCCCGCGGGGACGGCGCGCCGCTCGAGCGCCTCCAGGGTGAGAGCGACGTGGTTGAGGGTGGGGGTCCCGGCCGGGGCCACCACGATTGCGGGCGCCCCCAGGGCGACCGCGACGTCCGCCACGGTCCACGGATCCCCTGACGGGCGCACCCCCATGGGCACGAGCAGCCCGCCCGCTCCCTCGACGAGCACGAGGTCATGTTCCTTCGTCTCCGCGCGGATCGCGTCAACGACCGCGTAGAGCTCCAACGGCTCGCGTTCGGCGATGCGCGCCGCGGCGAGAGGAGCGAACGGTTCGGCGTACTCGGCGAGCGTCTGCGCCTTCGCCGGAGCGGCGAGTCGCTGGATGACCTCGATGTCGGCTTCACCCCGAGGTGAGCTGGTCTGTGCGGGTTTGATCACGGCGACCCGCAAGCCGGCCGCTTGCGCGGCCGCGGTGATCGCCGCAGCCGCTATGGTCTTGCCGACCCCGCTGTCGGTGCCGGTTACCACGATCGGCCCACGCCACGGTTGTTCCGTCACGGCGTACACTCCACCATCACGTCTACCGCCCGCTCGACATCGACGCGCGGAACCCCACGTTGATCGTCAACCGTAGTCGTCCATCGCCGTCCGGTGTGGACGAAAACCCTCGCCGATCTCGTCGTCGGCACACACCGCGCAGCCGCGTCAGTCACCCAGCACCGTCGCAACATTACAAAAAGCCATAGTTTGCCCTAAACCGGGATAGACGGCGTGTGGCACCCCACCGCTGTCTCACCTCGGCCCAAGGCATCCGCGCCCAGAGACGGGGTAGCCGAAGAAGCCTGCCCATGCCGAGAGCACGCGGTAGCCCTTGTGTCAAGCGGTGATTTGCCGGAGGGTCACATCGCCGCAACAGGGACGAAATGCTCTCCGGGCAGGCTGATGAAGGGACGGCGGAGACCGCCGTCGCACGGCTCTGTCACAGGGGGGACGAGATGTTGCTGCGGGTGCGGGTAGCGCTGCCCGATCGTCCGGGTGCGCTCGGCCAGGTGGCACGCACGTTGGGGGTAGCCGGTGCCGACATCGTTCAGGTCGTGGTGCTCGAACGGCAGAACGGCCGAGCGGTCGACGACTTCACCCTGATGTGGCCGGGCGCCTCTCGCGTCGAGCAGCTGATCAACGACCTGTCCGCCTTGCCCGGGGTACGCGTCGACGGCGTGTGGCGCGCCAACGGTGCGCCGATCATCGGCGGCGACGCCGAGCTGCTCGCTCAGGTCGCGGCCAACCCGGCCGACGGTCTGGCCATCCTCGTCGACGCCGTACCGGAGCTGCTCGCCGCCGACTGGGCGGTGGCGGCGGTCGTTCCCGCGGACTGGGCGATCCGCAACGGCGCCACGCCCCGCCCGGCGCGCCTCGAACCCGTGCCCATGCCCTCGCTCGACTCGCCCGCCGACAGTGAAGGGCCCGCGGTGACCTACGCGAGTTGGCGGGCGCCTGACCCGCTGCGGGTACCGGAGGTCACCCCCCTGCGGCCGCGCGCCATGACGGGCCCGGACGGCACGCGGTACGCGGTGGTGCCCTTTGGGCGGGCGGGACTGGTGCTCATCGTGGCGCGAACCGATTCAGGGGAGCTCTCCGCGCCGGAGTTCCACCGGTGTGAGGTGGAGCGGGCCGCGCAACTCGTCCGGGCGGCCGCCACGATCCTCGGTGACCGACTCGACTTGGTCATCGCCGCACCCGCCGGCCTACCGGCGGTGCCCACCCGCACGTAACGCCCGATGCTTCCCCGTCGATCGCGCGGTCGTCACCCGGCGGCCGCGCGATCGGCGTTTCCGGGCTGGAGAGACGACACTGGCGGGGGCACGGGTGCGGGCACGACGCGCCGCGGCCTCGGGACCCGCCCCGATGGCGTCCGCTCGGGCGGCGTCAGGTGGAGTCGCGAGCCACCAGGTGGGTGTCGAGCAGCACGTACGGCGCGCTGATCTCCTCGCGCCGGATCCGCGCCAGAAGGAGCCGCGTCATCTGCCGCCCCATCTCCTCCACGGGCTGGTGAATAGTGGTCAGGGGCGGGTCGGCCTGGCGGGCGATCGGGGCGTCCTCGAACCCCACCACCGCCACGTCATCTGGGACGCGTCGGCCTGTCTCGCGCAACGTGCGCAGCGCGCCGCACGCCATGAGGTCAGAGGCGACGAACACCGCGTCGAGATCCGGGCAGCGCTCCAGCAGTTCCCGCATCGCCCGGCGCCCGCTCTCCTCGCTGAAGTCGCCGTACGCGATCAACTGCTCGGACTCGACCGCGCCGGTCGCCCGCACCGCCTCCCGGTAGCCGGTCAACCGCGCCAGGCCCGCGCCCATGTCCTGCGGACCGGCGATCGTGGCGATGCGGCGCCGGCCGCGCGCGTAGAGGTGCTCAACCGCCTGACGCGCCCCACTGGCGTTGTCGACGTCGACGAAGTACACGGTCTCCTGCGGCGCGCCCGGCTTGAGCATGCGCGCCGGACGGCCGCCGAGCACGGTCGGCAGGCCGCGCTCCTCCAGCAGCGCCGGCAGAGGATCGTCGTCGTGCAACGACAGCAGCAACACACCGTCGACGTGCTGGCTGGTCAGGTGGTTCTTGATCCGCTCACGCTCCGGCGGCGACTGGACCATCGCCAGCCACAGCTGGAGTGGCGTGTCCAGCAGGGCGGAGCTGATGCCGCGGACAATCCCGGCGAAGAACGGCTCGCCGAAGAGCCGCTCCTCCGACTCGGAGACCACCAGCGCAACCGAGTCCGTCCGCTGGGTGACCAAAGCGCGTGCCGCTCGGTTCGGGACATAGCCCAACTCGGCGATAGCGCGCTCGACGGCGGCGCGGGCCTGCGGGCTGACCTGCGGTGAGCCGTTGACGACCCGGGAGACGGTGCCCCGGCCGACCCCGGCCCGAGCGGCGACCGCGTCCAGCGTCGGTCGCCCGAGGGAGCGGCTGCGCTGGGTTGTCATCGTCTTGCTCCTCCGACCTAGGCGTATTGGCGCCGGCCCGTGAGGGGCCGGCGCCACCGCCCGCTTGTGGTACCTGCGACTATTGTGCTGTCAACGCGTTACGCCGGATCACCTCGGCGTACCATTTCGCGCTGGACTTGGGGATACGCTTCTGGTTTTCGTAATCGACGTAGACCATGCCGAAGCGTTTGGTGTAGCCCCAGGACCATTCGAAATTATCCATGAGTGACCACGCGAAGTAACCACGCAGTGGCACACCGGAGCGGATCACCTCGTGGCAGGCGCGCAGGTGGGCGTCGAGGTAGGCCACCCGGTCGGGGTCGTCGACCTCGCCATCCACGACCTCGTCCACGAACGCCGCCCCGTTCTCGGTGATGTACAGCGGGAGCGGCGGGTACTCCCGGTGCACCCGCTGGAGCACCTCGACGAGCCCGGGCGCGTCGATCTCCCAGTTCATGTCGGTCACCGGCAGTCCGCGCGTCACGAACCGGATGTGCTCGCTGCCGGGCCAGCACGAGGGAGCCCGCCAGTACGGCTCGGCTGGTTGCTCGTCGCTCGGCGCCGCGACCACGTAGCGGCTGTAGTAGTTGATGCCGAGCATCGACAACGGGCTGGAGATGATCTCCAGATCACCGTCGTGGACATGCCCGAAATCGGTGACTCCGCGCAGGTCCTCGACTACGTCCTCCGGGTACGCGCCCTTGAGGATCGGATCGAGGAAGAAGCGGTTGGCCAGCCCGTCGATGCGGCGAGCCGCATCGGCGTCGCCGGCGCTGTCGGTCTGCGGGGAGATGGCGTAGAGGTTGAGCGTGACGCCGTACTGCCGATCCGGACGGTGAGCGCGCATCGCCTGCACCGCGAGGCCGTGCCCGAGCATGAGGTGATGCGCGGCCCGCACCGCGGCGACGGACTCTTGGCGGCCCGGGGCGTGCGCCCCGGAGCCGTAGCCGAGGAATGCCGAACACCACGGCTCATTCAACGTCGTCCAGTACTGGACGCGATCGCTGAGGGCCTCGTGGACGATACGGGCGTACTCGGCGAAGCGCGCCGCGGTGTCTCGCGCGGGCCAGCCGCCGGCATCCTCCAGCGGCTGCGGCAAGTCCCAGTGGTAGAGCGTGACCCACGGCTCGATGCCGTACGTCAGCAACTCATCGACGAGCCGCTGGTAGAAGTCGAGGCCCGCCTGGTTGACCGGACCGGAACCGGTCGGCTGGATCCGCGGCCAGGCAATCGAGAATCGGTAGGCCTTGAGTCCGAGCTCGGCCATGAGCCGGACGTCCTCGCGGAACCGGTGGTAGTGGTCGCAGGCGACGTCTCCGGTGTGTCCCTCTACGACCCGTCCGGGAGTGTGGCTGAATGTGTCCCAAATGGACGGTCCACGGCCGTCCTCGTTCGCCGCGCCCTCGATCTGGTAGGCCGCGGTAGCGGCGCCCCAGAGGAACCCATCCGGAAAACGCAGCTGGTCGCTGTCGTTTCGGACGTCGGCGGTCGGGGAGTTCGTTGTGTTGGTCACGACTTCACAGCGCCTTCCATGATGCCGCTGATGATCTGGCGGCCGAAGAGGACGAACACGAGGAAGAGCGGCAACGTGGCGATCAGCGTTCCGGCGAAGATTTGCGACATGTCCGCGAAGTAGGCCGAATTCAGCGTCCGCAGGGAGATTTGGACGGTCGGGTTAGCCGGATCGGCGAGCACCACGAACGGCCAGAAGAACTCGTTCCACTGCTGCATGAACGTCAGCAGGCCGAGAACGGCCGCGGCGGGTCGCAACGCCGGCACCACCACGTGCCAGTAGATACGCCATGTCGAACACCCGTCGACTCGAGCCGCCTCGATGAGCTCGTTCGGCACGGACTGCTCGGCGTACTGCCGCATCATGAAGATGCCGAACGCGCTGATGAGGAACGGCACGGTCACCGCCGGCATGCGGTTGAGCCAACCGAGCTCCGACATGAGCAGGTAGAGCGGCAACACGTTGAGCTGAATGGGGATCATCATCGAGGACAGGATGATCAGCAACAACGCGTTCTTGCCGCGGAAACGGAGCTTGGCGAACGCGAATCCGGCCAGCGAGCCGAAGAATACGGTCGTAATGGTGATCGTCCCGGACACCAACACGGAGTTCATCAGCCCTTTGAGGATGTTGGCGTCCTCGTTGTTGAGCACACGCTGGATGTTCTCGCCGAGGTTACCCCCTGGCAGGAACGGCGGGGGCCAGGCGTTCGCCGCGTCGTTCGTCCGGGACGCGATAACGATCATCCAGTAGAAGGGGAAGAACGAGAGGAATACGGCGATCAGCAGCCCGATCCAGGTGAGCGGCGTGGCCCGCCAGAGCTGACCAGGCTGGTGGCTCGTGCGACGGGTCTTTCCGTTCGCCGTCGCGGAAGCGAGTGGAGCGGTCGTCATCAGCGCCTCACTTGTCCGAGCTGATCCGGCGGACCAACAGGAAGTTGACGAGGGAGAAGAGGGCGATCAACACAAAGAGCAGAAGGGAAACCGCGCCGGCATAGCCCCACCGCATCCGGTTGGTCATCACTTCCACCAGGTACATGGCGATCGTCTGGTATTGGCCTTCCGAGCCACCAGACAGGCCACCGGCTCCTGAGGTGAAGAGGAGCGGCTCGGTGAAGAGCTGGAGACCACCGATCGTCGAAATGATGACCGTGAAGATGATCGTCGGACGCAGCTGGGGAATGGTGATGGACCAGAATTGCCGCATCCGGGACGCGCCGTCGAGCGCGGCGGCCTCGTACAGATCCTTGGGAATGGCCTGCATGGCGGCGAGGTAGATCAGTGCGTTATACCCGGTCCACCGCCAGTCCACCATGACGGAGATCGCGAACCAGGACGCCGGCTTGCTCGCCCGCCAGTCGATAGCGCTGATGCCAAACTGATCGAGCAGCCAGTTGATCAAGCCAAAGTCGCGGCCAAAGATCATGCTGAAGACCAACGCCACGACCGCGGTCGACGTGATGATCGGCATGGCGATCGCCATGCGGAAAAACGTCTGACCGCGAATACGCCGGTTCAACGCGTTGGCCAGCAGCAGTGCCAGCAGGAGCTGCGGCACGGTGGCCACGAAGAACATTCCGAAGGTGTTGTAGACCGCGTTCCAGAACTGCTGGTCCTCGGTAATGAGTTCTTTGAAGTTTTCCAGCCCGATGAACTTGATCTCCGAGTTGAGCGGCGACCGGTCGGTCATGGCGACCCAGACCGTGTAGCCGATCGGGTAGAGCCCGAAGATCGCAAAGAGGATGAAGAAGGGCAGGATGTACAGGTAGGGAGAGAGCTTGATATCCAGGCGAGCCAGCGAGCGGCGGAGAGTGGGGTGCCCGCGCCTCTGCTCACTCCCCGCCTGGGATCCGCGCTGCGCCGGCGCGGGGGTTTCGACTTCCAGGCTCATCAGGAGTCCTTCAGCGTGAAAGGCGAGACATCGCCGAGGAGATGGCACGGAGCCGCGCCGTCACCGACGCGGCTTGCGGGGTGGCGCGGCGGACCGCGCCACCCCGCTGCGCTCGGTCAGAGATCAGTTCTTCGCAGCGGCCGTACCGTTGCGAACGGCGTCTTGCCAGGCCTCCTCAGGCGACTTGCCCTGCTCGACCGACCGCAGAGCGTTCTCCACCGCGTCGCGGACCGCCAGGTTCTTCGGGCCCAGGTAGACGGGCTTCAGCTGCATCGCGCCCTCCGCGAAGATCTTGCCGACGGGCGCGTTGCTGAAGTACTCGTTCGTCGCCGACAGCACCGCCGGGTCCTGCAGCGCCTGCGGCGAGGACGGCAGGTTGCCCAGCTCGAGGAAGACCTTCTTGTGGCTCTCCGGCGAGGTCAGGAACTTCGCCAGCTCCGCGGCCTCCTTCGGGTGCTTGCTCGACTTCGGCACCGCGAGGAACGAACCGCCCCAGTTACCGCCGCTACCGGGGGCCTTGGCGATGTCCCACTTGCCAGCCGCGCTGTCACCGGCCTGGCCCTTGATGACACCGGTCATCCACGCCGGGCAGCCGATAGTCGCGAAGGTGCCGTTCTTGAAACCGGCGTTCCACTCCTCGGAGAAGGAGCGGAGGTTGTTGGACAACCCCGCCTTGATCATCTGGACGGTCAGGTCCCACGCCTTCTTGACGTCGGGGTTGGTCTCCAGGACGAGGTTGTTGTTCTTGTCGAAGTAGGTGTAACCGCTGTTCTCGCCAGCGACCTGCATCAGCACCGTGTTGTAGATGTTGGTCGCCGAGTCGAGGAACTTCTTGTCCTTGACCTTGGAGGCGAAGCGCTTACCGACCTCGATGTAGGCCTCCCACGTCGGCCACAGCTTCGCCAGCTCCTCCCGGTCCGTCGGCAGACCCGCGGCCGCGAAGAGGTCCTTGCGGTAGCAGATCGCCATCGAGCCGACGTCGGTGCCGAGTCCGAGCACCTTCCCATCCGGCAGCGTGCCCTGCTCCCACTTCCACGGCAGGAAGTTGTCCTTGACCTCCTCGGCGCCGTACTCACGCAGGTCGACGAACTTGTCGGCCTGGGCGTAGAACAGCGTGATCGTGCCCTCCTCGAGGGCCACGATGTCACCGGCGCCTGCCCCCGCGGTGATCTGCTGGAGGAGCCGGTTGGTGTAGTCGTTGGCGCCCAGACCCTTACCCCGCTCTTTGATCGTGATGTTGGGGTGCTGCTTCATGAACTCTTCGTAGAGCTTCTCGTAACCGAAGCCCTGGTCCCCGAAGATGTCGACGATCAGCTCGATCTTGCCGTCGTCCTTCGACGAGTCGTCGCCGCAACCCGTCGCCGTGAGCAGCACGGCGGTGGTGGCGGCAATGGCCGCCGCCACCCGCCGCCCGCGGGAAAAGGCGATCATCCTGACCCCTCTCAGGTCGTCGCAATGCGTAGTGGTGGGGTTGTTGCCACAGTCCGTCCTCGCGCCCGTCCCCCCGCGTACTCCGGCGCGGAGACCACGCCGGCACGGCAGGGCGGACGTGCGGCGCCCCGCGGCCTGAGGCGCCACAGATGTGCGCCGGATCACGGCCGGGAGCGCTCCCATGCAGCGTGCCCGTTGCCCAGAAGGGTGTCAAGAGGTCTATGGGAGCGTTCCCATATCGTTACGCGAATGCTTCGACTTCGATAAATCACCGAGCGCAGCCTGAAGCGAACCCCACCGGTCACCAGGCGTGCTGACGCGTGCGCGGCCAGCGAGCCCGCCACGGCGAGCAGCACCGCGCCACATGTCACCGAGCGTGACGAGACGCCGAGCCCGCGAGTGCGGCGCCGAGTTCACAGACGCCGATCAACAGAAGCGGCGCAGCAACGTGGTCACCCGGCTCGGCTCAAAGTCCGCGACGTGGAAGGGACGCCCGATCCACGTCCGCATCGCCTCGTGCTGCGGATGCTGGGGATCGGCCAACGCGTCGAGGAACTCCTGGTAGCCGAACGCGCCCCCGACCTCCTCCGGCGGGCAGGCCCACTCCCCATCGACGCAGATGGGGTAGCGCTCCTCGGGGTCAGCGCTGACGACGTCCTCCACCACGACCTCGTGCTCCCACCAGTCGCCGAAGTCGTATGTGTAGAGAAAGCGGCTCCCCTTGCTGGCCACCATGTCCAGCCGCACGTCCAGCTCGTCGCGGATCGGCAACTCCCCGTCCGGATCCGGCTCGCCGTACTGAACACCGTCGATATCGAAGGAATGCAAGTGGTAGTCGTGCCACCCCATCGACTGCTGGATGACCCGGTGCAGCCGGTCCAGCGTGTAGCCCCCGGGCACCAGCACCCGTCGCCACACCGGCGGTGTGACATCCGGCAGCGAGATCCTGAGCTGGAAGATCTGACGGGGCATGGCGCGATTCTCCCACCCGACCTGATGACGCGCAGGTCAACGCCGTAGTCCGTGCGGCTCGCTAAGGTCGAAACATGATCTGCCGCGCCTGTCGCGAGACGAGACACCAGGACTGCCGGGGACGCCAGTGGTGCGACTGTCAGCATCGCACCCTCTCCCCGACGCCGCCCGCTACCGGCACGGCGAGCGAATGAGCGCCGCGATTCGCCGGATCTGGCCGGAACCGGCCACCGGCCCCCTCGACGAGGCCGCCCTCGCCGACCTGTACGGGCGCCCCACCGGCCTGCGGGTCAACTTCGTCACCAGCCTCGACGGCGCGGTCGCCCTCGACGGCCAATCCGCCGGCCTGTCCGGGGAGTCCGACAAGCGCGTCTTCGGCGTGCTCCGGATGCTGTGCGACGCCCTCGTCGTCGGCGCCGGCACCCTCCGGACGGAGAACTACCGCGCGTTACGTCTCACCGAGGCCCGCAGCGCGTGGCGCCGCGCCCACGGCCTGCCCGACCACCCCACCCTGGTCGTGGTCTCGGAACGGCTCGACCTCGACCCCCGGCAGAGCGCGTTCGCCGAGGCACCGGTGCGCCCCCTCATCCTCACGCGCGCCGATGCCCCGGCCGAGCGGCGGGCCGCGCTCAGCGCCGTCGCCGACGTGATCACTGTCGGCACGGACGCCCTCGACCTCCCCGCCGCCCTCGCCGAGCTGCGCCGCCGGGGCTTCCAGAGCCTGCTCTGCGAAGGCGGCCCAACCCTGTTCGGCGCGTTGACCAACGCCGATCTCGTCGACGAGTTGTGCCTGACCATCTCCCCCTTGCTGGCCGGGCCGGGCGCGGGGCGGATCACCGCCGGGCCACCCGGGCCCCCTCGCGGGCTGTCGCTGCAGCACGTCCTCGCCGCGGAGGACGTCCTCCTGCTGCGGTACCGCCGGTGACCGCCGCTCCGCCGTCCCGATCGCGGGATGGGTGTGCGTCACGTCGCGTGGCGTTGTCGCCTCGTCGCTCCGGTCAGGCAGGATGCACAGGTGCGTCCTGACCACATCGTTGATCCGGAGCTGCGGCGATGAGTGACGTGGAGCGTCTCAACCACCCCGCCGGCTCGGTCCCCGACCAGCCACCCCCTCCGCTGACGCCCGGCCAGCCGGTCGGTCGCGTCCTAGGCACCAGCGATGCCACCCCGCTGCAGTTCTGGACCGCCGTCGCCCCCGGGCAGGTCCTCCAGCTCGACGACGTGGTGGTCACGCACCGGGAGCTCCCCGGCGGGGAGCACGTCGCCATCGCCGGCGTGGTGACCCAGGTGCGCGCGCGGCACGAGGGTGCGCAGTTCGACTCCGACGTCTTCGCGATCGCCGAGGGCACCCTCCCCGCTCAGGTGCAAGAAGCCGCGGAGATCACCACGACTCGCGTCGATCCGGAGATCTACGTGCCGCCCTCCCCGGGCGCGGTGGTCCGGCGCGCCGAGGGGGACGCGCGTGCCCGTGCGCTGCACTTCGACCGCATGGACCGACGGATCCCCATCGGGGTCGGCCGCGACGGCGTCCCCGTCTACCTCAACGCCGACTTCCTCGATGGTCAGCACGGCGCGCACGTCTCCATCTCCGGCATCTCCGGTGTGGCGACCAAGACCAGCTTTGCGACGTTCCTGCTGTACTCCGTGTTGCGGTCCGGCGTGCTCGGCGCCGACGCAGTGAACACCAAGGCGCTGATCTTCAACGTGAAGGGCGAGGACCTGCTCTTCCTCGACCACCCCAACGCGCGGCTGGACGACGCGACCGTCGCCGCGTACACCGCGCTCGGGCTCCCCGCCGGCCCGTTCCCGGACGTCCGGGTCTACGCGCCCCCGCGCGCCGACGACTCCTCCGGAACGCCCGACGTCAGCAGCCGCACCACGGGCGTCGACAGCTTCTACTGGACGCTGGCCGAGTTCTGCCGCGATCGGCTCCTACCGTACGTGTTCGCCGACGCCGACGACGAACGCCAGCAGTACACGATGGTCATGCACTCGGTCACCGCGCATCTCTCCCGCGCCGCTCAGCCGGCCGACTCCGGGGTCAGCCTCGGCGGGGTACGGATCAACTCCTACTCCGACCTGGTCGACTACCTCGTCGAGCAGCTCACTGACGAGGACACGCGCGGCGAGTGGGCGGGTAGCGCGGCGAGCACGGGGAGCATCAACGCCTTCGCCCGCCGGCTCATCAGCAGCAAGCGCGACCTGTCCCGGCTCATTCGGGGCGACTTGGCCACCCGGCGGCCCCATTCCATCAACACCGCCGAAAGCGCCCAGGTCACCGTCGTTGACCTGCACAACTTGCCGGACAAGGCGCAGCGCTTCGTCGTCGGCGTCACACTCAAGACGGAGTTCGAACGCAAGGAGAAGTCCGGTTCCGCCAAGCCGCTCCTGTTCGTCGTCCTCGACGAGCTCAACAAGTACGCCCCCCGCGAAGGCTCCTCTCCAATCAAGGAGGTGCTCCTGGACATCGCGGAGCGCGGCCGCTCCCTCGGGGTGATCCTCATCGGCGCGCAGCAGACGGCGAGCGAGGTCGAGCGGCGGATCGTCACCAACTCCGCGATCCGGGTCGTGGGCCGGCTCGACCCCGCCGAGGCGTCCCGCCCCGAGTACGGCTTCCTTCCCCCGGCGCAGCGCCAGCGCGCGTTGCTGGCCAAACCCGGCACGATGTTCGTCCACCAACCCGACATTCCCGTGCCGCTGTGCCTGGAGTTCCCCTTCCCCGCGTGGGCCACCCGGGTCTCCGAGGCCGGGACCGCGCCGTCGGCGACGCTGCGCTCCATCGTCCAGGCGGCCGACCCGTTCGCGGTCGTGGCGAGCAGCTCTGACCTGTCCGACGACGAGCTTCCGTTCTGACGAGGTCGCCGTGAAGCTGCTGCACACCTCCGACTGGCACGTCGGCAAAGTCCTCAAGGGACGTTCTCGGCTCGACGAGCACGTCGCGGTCCTCAATCAGGTGGTCGAGATCGCCCGTGCGGAACGGCCAGACCTGGTCATCGTGGCCGGCGATCTCTACGACAGCGCGGCGCCTCACCCCGACGCCACGAAGCTGGTCACCCGCGCGCTGTCCGCCTTGCGGGCCACCGGCGCCGCGGTGGTGGCGATCGGCGGCAATCACGACAACGGGCGGGCTCTGGACGCGCTGCGGCCCTGGGCGGAGGCCGCGGGGATCACCCTGCGCGGCGCGGTGCGGGAGAACCCGGACGAGCACGTCATCGAGGGCGTGACCGCCGGGGGCGAACGCTGGCGGCTGGTCGCGCTGCCGTTCCTCTCGCACCGCTACGCCGTTCGGGCCGTCGAGATGTACGCGCTGAGCGCGGCCGAGGCGACCCAGACCTACGCCGACCACGTGGCCCGCCTCCTCACCCGATTGACCGCGCGCTTCACCGAACCGGACGTCATCAACTTGATCACCGCCCACCTCACGGTCGTCGGTGGCCGCACGGGAGGCGGCGAGCGGGAGGCACAGGTGCTCACCTACGCCGTCCCCGCGAGCGTCTTCCCGACCAGCGCCCACTACGTGGCGCTCGGTCACCTGCACCGCGCGCAGACGGTGATCGGGCCGTGCCCCATCCGGTACAGCGGGAGTCCGCTCTCGGTCGACTTCGGCGAGGAGGACAACCAGCCGTCGGTCACCCTGGTCGAGCTCGCCGCGACACGCGCCGCACGCGTTCGGGACATTCCGATCACCGCGGCGAGGCCGCTGCGGACCGTGCGGGGCACGCTCGAGGAGCTCGCCGCGCTCCCCCCGTCCGAGGCGTGGCTGCGGGTCTACGTTCGGGAGGCGCCGCGCGCCGGGCTACGGGAGCGGGTGCAGGACCTACTGCCCAACGCGTTGGACGTCCGCATCGACCCGGAGATGATCCCGGAGAGCGGTCCCGCGCGACGACGGACTCCCCGCAGCGGCCGGTCGCCACGCGAGTTGTTCGCTGACTACCTCGCTCAGCACGGGCACGCCGACGACGGGGTACGCGAGCTCTTCGACGTCCTCTACGAGGAGGTGACCTCGTCGTGAGGCCGCTGCGCCTCGACCTCGCTGGATTCACCGTCTTCCGCGACGAGACCACGGTCGACTTCACCGACGCGGACTTCTTCGCCCTGGTCGGGCCGACCGGTTCAGGAAAGTCCACTGTGCTCGACGCGATCTGCTTCGCCCTCTACGGCCAGGTGCCGCGGTGGGGCAGCAGCAAGGGCATCAGCAACGCGCTCGCTCCATCAGCCACCGAGGCCCGGGTGCGACTGGTCTTCGAGGTGGCGGGTGACCGCTATGTCGCCACCCGGGTGGTGCGGCGGGACTCGCGGGGCACCGTCAAGACCGGCGGCGCTGCTCTCCAGCTCATGCCACGCGGTTTCGACGTGTCCAAACTAGACACCGGACTGAGCCCGGACGATCTGGGTGAGGTCCTCGCGGGCACCCCCGCCGAAATGGACAAGGCGGTGCGGGACGTCATTGGCCTGCCCTACGAGCAGTTCACCACCTGCGTGTTGCTGCCTCAGGGGCAGTTCGCCGACTTCCTGCACGCCAAGCCCGCGATCCGACAGGACATTCTGGTCAACCTGCTTGGGCTAGGCGTCTACCAGGAGATTCAAAAACTCGCGCACGCGCGGGCAGTGCGGGCCGACGCGCAAGTCGCCGCGATCGACCAGATGCTCGATGGACTCCAGGACGCCGACGCGGAGAGCCTGGCCCGGGCTGAGGCGCGCGTGGCCGAGATGCGCCGCCTCGCCGAAGCGGTCGACGCGGAGCTCCCGGCGCTGCGGGAGGCCGAGCGCGCCGTGACCGAGGCGACCGCCGCCCTGGCCGCGCTCGACGCCGACCTCGCCGAGTTGGCCGCGGTCCGTGCCCCGGCTGACGTCACCGCGATCGCCCGAGGGGTCGCGGAGGCGCGGGCGGCGGCTCACGAGGCCGCGGCGCGGGTCGCCGCGGCCGAGGACCAGGAGGAGAAGGTGCGCGGCGCCCTCGCCGCGGGGGGTGATCCGGCGGTGCTGCGGCTGCGGCTCCAGGAGCACGCGGAGCGGGATCGACTCGCCGCGGAGTCCGCCGCGCTCGCCACGGAGCTCGCCACGGTGGAGGCCGACCACACCGAGGCGCGCGCCGCGCTCGACGCTCTCCGGGCGGAAGCCCGGCAAGCCGCCGAGCGCCTGGAGGCGGCCCGGCGGGCCTATCAGGAGGCCCAAGCCACGGAACGCGCCCTCGCCCTCCGTGCCCATCTCTCCCCCGGCGACACGTGCCCGGTCTGCGCCCAGCCGGTGGCCACCGTCCCACCCCTGCCCCCGTCCTCGGCGCTGGCCGCCGCGGAGGCGGCTGGGCACGAGGCCCGTGCCGCGTACGACGCCGCCGAGCAGCGCGTCGCCGACCAGGAACGGGTCACGCGCGAGCTTGAACGGAAACTCGATCGCGTTCGCATCCGGCACGACCAGCTCGCCACCCGAATCGCCGAGTTGGACGCGCGTCTCGCCGACTCACCCGGACCGGCAGCGCTCCAGCGGGATCTCGACGCCCTCGCTGAGCTCGAGCGGAAACTCGCCGAGGCGGGTGCCGCGGTCCGCCGAGCCCGGGAGGCGCAGCGCCGGGCGCAGGCCGAGGTGGCGCGGGCCGAGGAGCGCCTGCGCGAGGCGTGGCGGCGGTTCGACGCGACGCGGGACGCGTTGGCGCGGCTCGGGCCCCCCGCGACCGACCGCGAGGACGTGGCGACCGCGTGGCGTGCCCTGGAGGAGTGGGCCGCCGGTGAGGCACGACGGCGGCAGGCGGAGCGCGAATCCGCCGCGGCGGCCGTCGACGCGGCGCACTCGGCGGTCCGCGTCGCCGGGGAGCGCGTCGCGGGCTTGTTCACCGCGGCTGGTCTCCCCGCACCGCCTCTCTCCGCCGACGCGTCCGACTTCCCGCGCGCGGCGGCGGTCGCCGTGGAGCGCGCTGAGGCGGAGCTGCGGCGTCTCGCTGAGCGCCAGGAACAGGCGCGTCGACTCCGTGAGCAACGCGCGGCCCACGAGCGCGAGAGCCAGGTGGCCAAGGCGTTGGCGGGGCATCTGCGGGCCAACAACTTCGAACGCTGGCTGCTCGAGGAGGCGCTAGACGCCTTGGTCGACGGCGCCTCGCGGATTCTGCGTGAGCTGTCCTCGGGCCAGTACGAGCTGGTCCACGACAAGGGCGAGTTCTACGTCATCGATCACCACGACGCTAGCCTGCGTCGCGGGGTCCGCACCCTCTCCGGCGGCGAGACCTTCCAGGCCTCCCTGGCCTTGGCGCTCGCGCTCTCCGAGCAGCTCGCCGGCATGTCTACCACCGGGGCGAGTTTGGAGTCGATCCTCCTGGACGAGGGGTTCGGCACCCTCGATTCGACCACATTGGAGACTGTTGCGACCACTTTGGAGAATCTCGCCGCCCGTGGCGATCGGATGGTCGGAGTGGTCACCCACGTCTCCGAACTCGCCGAACGGATCCCGGTGCGATTCGAAGTGCGGAAGGACGCCCGCTCCGCGCGCGTCGAACGGGTCGGCCTGTGAGTGGAGACAGACAGAGCGCGGGTGAGGAGCACAGACGGTGACGCAATGGTCCATCGACGGCTGGGATCCCAGCTTCGGCGCGGCGTTTGAGGCCCCGGATAGCCCGACGGCGGCGCCGGGGAACACCCACGTCGACACCGATGTCGAACTCCCGGCGTCCGCGTGGCGTCCCCTCGCCGCCCCCGCTGGGCTGCACCCGCCCGAGGTGGTCCTGCTCGTCGACGGTGTTCGCCGCAACGACGCGCTGTTGTGGAGCCACGAGGAGGACGGAACGTCGTACCCCGGGCTGGCTGCCTCGTACGCCGCCGGGGTCGTCCGCTGCGATTTGCGGCGAGGGGCGGCCGAACTCGCCGGTGCTCGTGTCGAGCGAGGCTTGTTCACCGCGAGTCCGTCGGCCACCGACGTGGTCACCCCGCACGCCCGCTATCCCCTCCGGCGGGTCCCCGGCGCTACCGAGCTGAGCGCGCTGCAATCGGCGGTGCAGCCGTGGTTGAGCGCGTTGGAAGTCGCGGTCTCCGACGCGGCACGAGTCGAGGGTGACCTCCTCGTGGTGGACGGGCCACTGCGCAACCGACACCGACTGCCCCGCGCCCTGGGGTACAACAAGACCCACCACCGGCAGTACCTCAGCCCGGAGCTCACGTCGGTGGTCACCGCGTTGGAGCCCGGCACGCGTACCCCGATCTTCCGGCTCGCGGCACCCGGCGGGTGGTGGTGGTCCTGGTATCTGCGGTTGCCCGGCGCGTCCGGCGCCCCGTGGGCGGGCATCGTCCGTCTTGAGTGCTCGATCGAGCTGGGGCCGCAGGAGGCGAAGGAGCTCGCCGACCTCTCCGTGGTGACACTCCCCCGGTTCGCCTCGACGCCCTACAAGGACCCACGAGCGCCCCAAAACCTCGTGCCGATCGCCGGGCTCGAACGGCGGCTGCGGGGCCTGCTCGGCGATAGTGCCCTCCTCCACCGGTCGCTGGCCCTCGCCACGCGACACGTCGCCGCCCATGGCTGAGCGCTCCTGCGGCGGGCGGCGTGGGCGCGCCGCAGGCGGCCGACGTGGCGGGGCGCGCTCCGGCGATACTGCTGACGTGGCGCGTCGGCGGGGCGGGGGTCGGGAACCGGTTCCGGTGGATTCCGGTCTGGCGGAGCTGCGTCCCGATCCGTACCGGCCCCGCGGCTACACGCTGTTCCTCGACGGGGCGCCGCAGTCCCACGTCGACCTCGACGACCCGACACACCTGGAGTTCGAGTACGTCCGGCGCATCGCCGCCGCCATCGACCTCATCGCCCCACCCGGGCAACCCCTGCGGGTCCTCCACCTCGGGGGCGGCGCGTTGACGCTGCCGCGCTACGTCGCCGCGCGCCGCCCGGGCTCCCGCCAACGCGTGGTCGAGATCGACGGCCGTCTCGTCGAGCTGATCCGCCGGGAGCTGCCGTGGCCCGCGAACGCCGGACTGCGCGTCCGCGTCGGCGACGCCCGCGCGGTGCTCGACGAGGCGCGCGAGGCGAGTTACGACCTGATCATCTCCGACGTCTTCGCCGGTGCCCGGACCCCGGCCCGGTTCACCTCCCTGGAGTTCGCCCAGTCCGCGGCGCGGGCGCTCTGCCCCACCGGGTTCCTCATCGTCAACCTCGCCGATGGTCCGCCGCTGCGACACACCCGCACCCACGTCGCCACGCTGCGCGCCGCCCTCCCTCAGGTATGCCTGATCGCTGACTCAGCGGTGTTGCGCCGACGCCGGTACGGCAACATCGTCCTCGTGGCGAGCCGAGTCGCCCCGCCCGTGGCGGAGTTGAGCCGACGCGTCGCCGCCGACTGGTTCCCCGGCCGGGTGCTCTACGACGTCGAACTCGACCAGTTCGTCGGCCGCGCCCCAATAGTCACGGATGCCACGGCCCAGCCGACCGCGCCGCCTCCTCCGGGATTTTTTGAGTTCCTGACTTAATCCGATCGGCGGCGCGTCTCGTATCTCAGGGTGGCCCAGCCGCGGGCTGCATGGTGGCCCAGCCGCGCGCTGGATCCCCCACCTTGGACGGAGGTTACGATGCACGCCGTAGCCAGCGGCTGGCACGAGACTCAGCCCGCTCCCCAGGCACGCAAGACAGCGCGTCAACGCGCAGCCGAACGCTGGCAGCCTCTCGACGAAAGGCGGCAAGACCGCGATGATGTCCCGGTGATGCCCCGCATGGCCCGCAGCCGACGGGCGACATCCTCAGCGATGAGGTCCTCGGCGACCAAGCAAGAGGACAACCTCATTCGGATGCTCTATGAGGAGCATGCCCGACCGTTGCTGATGTTTGCCCTCCGCCTCACCGGGGGTGACCGGCAACGAGCCGAGGACATTGTGCAGGAGACTCTGCTGCGCGCCTGGCGGAACGCGCATCGGCTCGGAGCGCAGGGACATCAGTCACTGCGCCCCTGGCTGATCACTGTGGCGCGCCGCATCGCGATCGACGAGCACCGCAGCGAGCGGGCGCGTCCCACCGAGGAGTACGACCGAGACCTCGAGAACTTTGCCGAAAGCGATAGTTCCGACCGCATACTGCGGACGATTACCGTCACCAACGCCCTGCGTACGCTGAGTCAACCTCACCGGGAGATTCTGATAGAGACGTACTTCCGGGGCCGGACCGTGCCGGAGGCGGCTCAGAAGCTTGGGCTGCCGCTCGGTACCGCAAAGTCGCGGGTCTACTACGCGCTGCGTGCGCTACGGTCCGCCCTGCAGAAGCAGGGGGTGACGGGATGAGGCGCTCGGAGCACTGGGACGTCGGAGCCTACGCCCTGGGCGTACTCGACGAGGCCGACGCACAGCGGTTTGAGGAGCACTTGGCGGAGTGCTGGGTGTGCGCGGCGGAGCTCGAGTCGCTCTTGCCCGTCGTAGACCTTTTGTCCGATGTAGATGTTAATGAACTCACGGAGCCTGAGCCAATCACCCCCAGTGGGGTGACGCTGGAGCGGATGCTCACCCTCGTGGGTCGGGAACGGCGTCGGGCCCGTTATCGCCACCTCGCGTCGATCGCCGCCGCGGTGATCGTCACGGCCGTGGTCCTGCTGTCGGGGACGTGGCTGGTCGGGACTGGGGAACGCGATGGCGCGCCCAGTCAGGGCACAGTGGCGCTGCCACAACCGCCGCCGAGCACGTCCCTCCAGGGGTTCCCTGGCCCCGGCATCGGCGGTCCGGACTTGCCCGAGGGCGCCGAGCGGTTCAGCGGCATCGACAAGACCAGCGGCGTGCGCGCCGATCTCGTCCTGGAAGCCGCGCCGTGGGGAACCCAGGTGTCGTTCGCGCTCAGTAACCTGCCAGGACCCATGCAGTGTCGTCTGGTCGTCATGCGGGCCAGTGGCACCACGGAGATCCTGTCCACCTGGTCGGTGCCGGCCGCGGGTTACGGCACGAAGGAGCAGCCCATGCCCTTGCTGCTCCAGGCGGCGACGGCCGCTCCTCGCGACGACATCGAGCGCATCCAGGTGCAAGCGGTCGACGAGCACGGGGTGGCGCGGGCGCTGGTGACCGTCCCGGTCTAGTGCCTTCGGCCGGTCGCTTCCGGAGGCCTCGGCTCGGCGGCGCCGTCCCGGCAGTGGGGCCTGACCGGGGCCGCGCGGCTACCCCGTGCGCGCTCCGACGCGCGTCGCGATCGGATGACACCCGTCCGCCTCGTGCTTGGTGCCCGTCGCCGTCGTTCGCGTTGGGCGCGCCATCGCGCGCCCAACATACCACTGTGGACAGAATGCGCTCCTAAATCCTGCGATACGTAAACGATCTCTACGTGGTTCACCGTCAATCTGTGAGATTGTCCACTCTCTATCGCTAATCCCCACGTGAGACGCACACGTATTTCCCCGCGACAGCCCGATCCCGTCACGACCAAGGGAGCGCACGTGGCACTGGTGAAGCGATCCGCTGTCCTCGCCGGCACGCTAGCGGCCATCACCCTGGCGGGCTGTGCGCCCCCCGGCTATGACACGCCGGATCCCAGCAATGTCGACGTTCTACCGGTGGCGAACGAGGCCACGCCGAGCGCGGGTGCGAACGCGGAGTCGGATCAGGAACTGCTGACTCCGCCCAATGTCAAGATTACGGAGGAACTGGTCAACAAGCGTGTTCCCCAAATGGGGCGGGTCGTCACCGACGGCGAGGGGTTCACGCTCTACCGATTCGACAAGGACTCCAACAACCCGCCGACCAGCAATTGCTCCGGCGAGTGCGCGAGAATTTGGCCGCCCGTCCTGACCGATGGCAATCCCGTGCTCACCGGAATCGACCCCGACAAGGTCGGCACGATTACCCGACAGGACGGAACCAAGCAGCTCACCCTGGGTGGCTGGCCGTTGTACCGCTACATCGGTGACGAAAAACCAGGCCAGTGGAAGGGCCAGGGTGTCGGTGGCACGTGGTTCGTCATCGCGCCAGATGGCAAGAAGAACCTGTCCTGCCTCCCGACGGGCACACCCACACCAGTAGCACCACCCCCGGAGGACAGCAGCGCGGGCGAATCCGCCGGCTAATCGCCCGTCGCTGCGCCACAGACGCGGCGGCCGGTCGCTGCTTCCGAGGGCGCGGCCGGTCGTCGCCCCTGTTCACCGTGTCCGCGGCGCTATCCCACACCGTACCCGAGCTGCGATATCGAGCGCGATGGGAGAGGAGATGACCACCACGCCCGCAACAACACGCCGTATTTTCTCCTCACACCATCAGTAAGTGACAAATCCCCACTCACTATCGAACCCACCAACATATTGACGTAAATCGATTATTTACCTACGGTTGCCCGGAATTCGTAGGGCTATCAGTCGGAGGTGCGAAATGGTGCCGGCAGGACGGTCGCGGGGCCGGGGCCGGATCCGCTGGGCTGCCACCGTTATCGCCGGAATCGTGGGTGGCCTGATGCTCGCCGCGCCTACTCCGGCCATGGCCGCTTCCGGTCTGCCCCGCGTCGAGGGCAGCGGTCCGCTGAGCTCGGCTGATCAGGATTTCGTGGTGAAGGTGAAACTGGCCGGGCTGTGGGAGATTCCGGCCGGCGAGATGGCGGCGCAGCGGGCCGCCAACCCGCGGGTCCGCGAAGTCGGCGCCCAGATCGCCGCCGAGCACCGTGAGCTGGACCGGCTCGTCGAGGAAGCCGCCAAGAAGGTAGGCATCCCCCTGCCGACCGAGCCGAGCGTCGAGCAGCGGTTCTGGCTCCGGGAGATGAGCGAGGCCTCCGGAGCGCGCTTCGACACGATCTTCGTGGACCGTCTCCGGGCGGCCCACGGCAAGGTTTTCACGCTCATCGCGAGCGTACGGGCGGGCACCCGCAACGACGTCGTCCGCCAACTGGCCGAGGACGCCAACCGCTTCGTCCTCAACCACATGAAGCTTCTCGAGAGCACCGGATTGGTCGACTACGAAGGGCTGCCGCGGCCGGAGGGACCGGCGGGCACGGCCCAACTCGCGGGCGACGGCACGCTGCTCTCGGCCGCTGTCGCGGAAGCCAACACCAGCGGCCCGCTCATCGCGAACTCCGTGATGTGGCTCGTGCTCGCGGTCGCGCTCGCCGCGGGCGGATACACCACGTACCGGCTCGTTCGATCCCGCTGATCCAGCTAGCTCCCGCGTTGTTGTCCGGACGGCTCACCCCGTCGTCCACCAGGAAAGAGGTGGCACCACGTGAAAAGATCGCGACGGCAGGACATGTCGTACGGCGGCGACCGCCCCACCCACGGGCGTTCCGCGGCCAAGAAGTCGCGCAACCGTCTCATCGCGGTCGCGGCGACCCTCGCCGTCTTCGGCGGCGTCGTCGCCGTGACGCAGGTGTCGAACGCGGGTACCCGGCGGCCGAAGCCCTCGACGCCGGCCGCGGTTTGCTTCCCCGCCACGCAGAGCCCGGCGCCGACCATCTCCCCAGGCATGCCGAGCCCAGGCACCACCGCCGGCACGTTCACCGGCCACTTTGGCGCCCGGCACCACATCGGCGACGGCCAGTGGGTGGACCAACAGACGCTCAAGCGCCGCGCCAACCCGGACACCTGCACCCCCGCGCCGCCGAACACGGGCGCCGGCAACGGCCAGGGCGGCGACGGCGGTCTCCAAGCCCTCGGCAATAGCTGCGAGAACAGCAAACGCCCACCCCACGACGGCTTCCAGGAGGGCGACCGCTGCGTGAGCACCGCGTTCGGTGAGGTCGGCAGCGCGGAGCGGAACCCAACCCTGCTGATCACGTCGTCGCCGCTGCGGGTCCGCGTCAATCAGCCCTTCACGATCCGGGTCAGCACCCGCAACCTGGTGCGCGACCGGTTCCTCCCCGCGGCCCAGGGCGGCTACTACAAGGAGAGCTCGTTCCTGGACGAGAACGGCTTGACCCGCGGGCACTTCCACACCGCGTGCCGGATGCTGCAGAGCACCCGCGTGGCCCCCGCTCCTGACCCCGCACCGGAGTTCTTCGTCGCCACTGAGGACGGACGCGGCGGCGCCCGGCCGGATGAGGTCGCGATCCAGGTGCCCGGTCTGCCGCGGCCCGGTATCGCCCAGTGCGCGGTGTGGGCCGGCGATGGCTCACACCGGGTGCCGATGATGCAGCGGGCCAACCAAATCCCGGCGTTCGATGTCGTCCGGATCGTGGTGACGCGCTGAGCCCTCGGTCGAGCGACAGTCCGTCGACGCTCAGCGTGCGACCAGCGTCGGGTCCTCGCCTGACGCTGGTCGCACGCTGTCGTCCGCCGCGTTCGCCCCGTGGAGCCCTCGTGCTCACCCCTGCCGGCACAGCCGGCGCAGCGCCCCGCCGCAGCGCCACGCGTACGCGTGCTGGACGGCGACCGCCGCCGGCCCCGCGAGCCGCATCACCCACCCAGCTGGGCGGCTGAACGCGGTGATCGTGAACCACACCCGGCCATCCGCGTCGCGCTCCACGAGGAACGCCTCCTCGCCGACCGCCGGATGGCCGGGGAGGCTGCCGTACCCGAAGCCCGCTCGCCGAGCGTCGCTCACCACCCACACCACACGGTTGGGGGCGGTGATCCGCAACGGGCCGACGCCGAGGCTGGTGACGACGCGGGCGCCGACCTCCGCCCGTGCCGCGGCCGTCGCCACGCGCACCCCCGCGGCGCGATGCATCCGCCACGTCAGGACCGCGTCCGCGGCGAGCGCGAAGCTCTCCGCCGGCAGCTCAATGCGGTAGCGCAAGTGCCGGTAGCCGGGCGGTAAGACACCGCGCTCCGTCGCGCCGACCTCGGGATATGTCAGCGGGCTCACCCCAACCTCCCGTCTACTTCGGACATAAGAGACATCTGCCAGAACAAGAAGATCATGACGGATCGCGATACCACCGACCGGGGGACATCTCCGTCCGTCCGCGCCGTGGACGGACGATCATCTTCATGCCAGCATGTCGATGTGTCTACGAACGTCGATATCTCCCCTGCTCCGGCTGCGGCCTCTCCCCGCCCCCGGCGGCTCATCTGGGTCGCGGTGATCCTGGCGGTTACCGTGCTCGGGGTGCTGGTGGTCTACCACCTCACCCGATCACCCGACAAACCGGCCGACCTTCGCAGCCAGATCACCACGTACCTGGTGGCGGCGCTGGAGCAGTCCCCGCCCAATTACCACGACCACGGCGACCACCCCGGAGCGACGGAGGAAGCGCGGACCCTCTGCGCGACGCGCGTCTTCGGTTTCGAGCCCACTGACGCGACGCAGCTCGCCGATGTCCGTACCGTCTACGGGCACCACTTCTGCGTGATGGCGAAGAAGGGCATCCCCTGGGAGGGAGCGCCGAAGCTCGTCGGCCCCTTCGTGGCGGACCTCACCGTCAACCCCCCACGGGTGGAGGTCGCCGCGCCCACCGAGTCTCAGACGTTCGCGGAGCGGGTCCAACAGCTCATCCCGGAGCCGTACCGGGCGCAGGCGTTTGAGGAGTCGCTGGAGCCGACGGCGATGGAGGAGCTGCGCCGCCGCTACGACGAGGCGGTGCGCTAAACCGGCGCCGGCACCCGGCGCGCGGGCAGCCGGTTGGACGGCGCGCACATTCTCATAGAGGCCGGCGCGGTTCGCGGGCGGCGCGGTGCCGTCCGCCCGCCGTGGAGATGCCGCACCCCTGTCCACCGCGACCGCCACGGGGTGGCCCAGGACCCGCAGAGCGGCCCCCGTCCGCGCCCGGCGAGCGTAGCCTCAGGGTAAAGAAGATCACGGAGGATGCTCGTGCGCCGAACCCACCGCCTGACGCTGGCCGCCCTCCTCGCTGTCACGCTCCTCGCGGCCGGGTGCACGGTTCCCGTTCTCGCACCGCGCGTCAGCTCGGCCCGGGACGGGGCGGACCGCCCGGTGTGGACGCCGTGCCCGGAGATCCCGGAGGAGCTCGTGGGGCGAGGCGCGCCGGGAATGACATACGAGTGCACGACCATCGACGTGCCGCGCGACTGGACCAGCGGCAGCGGTGAGACGTTCACGCTCGCACTGATCCGCATCCGCTCCGACCAGCAGCGGCAACGGATCGGTTCGCTGGTGGTCAACCCCGGCGGGCCCGGCGCCTCCGGCATCGAGACCGCGGTGTACCTGTCGTTCGGTTCGGCGTTCGGCGGACTCCCCGAGGAGATCACGCAGCGCTTCGACATCGTCGGCTTCGACCCGCGAGGGGTCGGCCGCTCCTCTCCGATCAAGTGCGTCTCGGACGCCGACTGGGACGCCGTCTTCGGCTTCGACCCCGATCCGCGAGGCCAGGCGGAGTTCGACGAGCTGGTGGCGCTCAACACGCGGATCGGCGAAGGCTGCGCCACTCGGTACGGCAACCTGCTGCGCCTGTTCTCCACGGAGCAGGCGGCGCGCGACATGGACGCGGTGCGCGAGGCCGTCGGCGACGAGCGGCTGACCTACCTCGGCTACTCCTACGGGACCCTGCTCGGCGCGACCTACGCCCAGCTCTTCCCCCACAACATCCGCGCCTTCGTGCTCGACGGCGCCATCGACCCGCGCCTGGACATCGTCGCGGGGTCCGAGAGCCAGGCGAAGGGGTTCGAGCGCGCCTACGACAGCTTCGCGCGCTGGTGCTCCCGCACCCCTCAGCGCTGCCCGATCGCCCCGGACGCGCGGGCGGTGATCGATGAGCAGCTGGAGCGGGCGCGCCGCTCCCCGCTGCGCGGCGCCGATGGTCGCGCCGCGACCGCGGGGTGGATCTTCTACGCGGTGGTCTCCTCGCTGTACACCGAGATGGGCTGGCAGCAGCTCGCCCAGGCGATCGACGACCTGCGCCGGGGCGATCCGACGGCGGTCTTCGAACTCGCCGACGAGTACACCGGGCGTGACAGCGCCGGCCGCTACTCGAACCTCTTCGACGCCAACCTCACGGTGAGCTGCACCGACACCGAGCACGTCCCCTCGATCGCGCGCATCCGACAGCTCCAGTCCGAGTGGCGGACCCGCTACCCGATGTTCGGCCCTCCGCTCGCCCTCGGCATGTTGAGCTGCGCCACCTGGCCCGGCCAGCGTGACCCCTACCCGACCGGTCCCGCCGTGGGGGCGCCGCCCGTCCTCATCATCGGCACCACGGGCGATCCGGCGACGCCGTACGAGCAGACACCGAAGCTCGCCGAGATGCTCCAGGTGGGACGGGTCCTCACCTGGGAAGGCGAGGGGCACACCGCCTACCCGCAGACGCCCTGCGTCGTGCGCGTCGTCGACCAATACCTGATCGACTTGACCGTGCCCCCCGAGGGGCACCGCTGCCCGGCGCGGTGAGGAGGACCGGCGGCGCGGGGACGCGTCAGCGGTCGGCGTCCGCCGGCGCCCGCTCCGGGGCGTCCCGATAGGTCTGCCACACCTGGCGGATCACCGCCAGTTTGGGGACGAAGTCCCGGTCTCGGGCGAGGAATGCCCCATCGTAGGGCGCGGGTAGCCGCTGCGTCGTGCCGTCGTCGAGCACGAGCGTTACCACGGTACGCCCGCCCCACCACTGGGCGCGGACGTCGACCACGAGCTTCCAGGGGGCGAAGTTTCGCAGCGCCAGCGGCAGCCCGTGCGCGCCGAGCCGGTCGAGGTTCGTTCCGACGTACGGGCGCACCAGGATGCCGACCAGCGCGCCCACGAGGGGCGCCGCCACAGCGAGCGCGACCGCCGGCCGGATCAGGGCGGGGAGCCAGAGGGCACCCAGCCCGGCGGCCACGAGCATCAGCGCCGCCCCCGGCGTCCCCAGCCGCAAGCCCGCAGCGATCGCCTGCCCGACGGTCGGGCGGAAGCGGGCGAGCACCCGCGGGGCGGGTGGCCCCGACAGCGGATCCGGTTGGGACACGGGTGGTGGCACAACACCCTGGGCAACGGTTTGCACGCCCTGGGTAACGAGGTGTCGCCGTCGCAGGTGATCGGTGCGCCGGGTACGGCGGGCGAGACGGCGTACGGTGAAGACATGGCCGTTGACAAGAGTTCGCTGCCGCGTAGCGAGGAGGAGTGGCGCGTCCGGCTCTCGCCGGAGGAGTTCCGGGTGCTCCGCCAGGCGGGCACCGAACCGCCGTGGAGCGGCGAGTACGTCTCCACCACGACACCCGGCGTCTACCACTGCCGGGCTTGCGGCGCGGAGCTCTTCTCCAGCGACACCAAGTTCGAGTCCCACTGCGGGTGGCCGAGCTTCGACGACGCGCTGCCCGGGGCGGTGCGTTTCGTGGAGGACCGCTCGTACGGCATGGTCCGCACGGAAGTGCGCTGCGCCACCTGCGACTCGCACCTGGGGCATCGCTTCGACGGCGAGGGGTTCACGCCGAAGAACACCCGCTACTGCATCAACTCCGTGGCCCTGCGGCTGGAACCGTCGCCGCGGCAGTCGGACACCGACGGAACCACTCGGCCACCGATGGTCGACTGATCACCTCAAAAACCGCATTTCGGTTGTGCCGGCCCGGGGCGTGCCGCACGCTGCAGGTGGGTGTCGGCAATCCCGGGAGGTTCACCGATGGCGACCTGTGATGTCTGCGGCAACGACTACTGGCTCACGTTTGAAGTCCGCACCACGAATGGCGCCGTGCACACCTTCGACTCGTTCGAGTGCGCCATCCACCGCCTCGCACCCGTGTGCGAGCACTGCCAATGCAAGATCGTTGGACACGGCATCGAGGTGTCGGGGCGCTTCTTCTGCTGCGCCCACTGCGCGAGAGCGGTCGACTCCGAGCAGGGCGTGCTCGCGCGCGACGCGGTGGGCAGCCGGCCAAGCTAGGTCGTCACTGTCTCCTGTGGACCCCTAGCCGTCGGCGGCGCGGCAGGCGACGGAGCCCCGCCGGTGCCGCGCCCCGACCACGGCGTTCCCTCAGACGAGATTGGCGATCAACTCGGCGACCGGCCGGCGGCGCCCGGTGAAGAACGGCACTTCCACCCGCACGTGCCGGCGCGCCTGCGATCCCCGCAGCTCTCGGATGAGGTCGACGATCCGGTGCAGCTCGTCAGCCTCGAAGGCGAGGAGCCACTCGTAGTCATTGAGCCCGAACGAGGCGACGGTGTTGGCCCGCACATCCGGGTAGCCGCGCGCCATCCGCCCGTGCTCGGCGAGCATCTCCCGCCGCTCGTCCTCCGGAAGGAGGTACCACTCGTAGGAGCGGATGAACGGGTAGACGGAGAGGTAGGTGCGCGGCGGCTCCCCGGCGAGGAACGCGGGAACATGCGACTTGTTGAACTCCGCCGGCCGGTGCAGCCCCATCGCCGACCACACGGGAGCGAGGTGCCGCCCCAGGGCGGTGCGCCGGAACAGCCGGTAGGCCTCCTGGAGCTGGTCGCTGGACCCGGCGTGCCACCACACCATGACATCGGCGTCGGAGCGCAGCGCCGAGACGTCGTACGTCCCGCGCACGGTCACATCCTTCGTCGCCAGCTGCTCGAGGAGCGCCTCGACCTCGTGCGTCAGGTCCTGACGCTGCGCTGGCAGTGGCGTGTCGACGCGGAACACCGACCACATCGAGTAGCGAATCGTCTCATTCAGCTCCCGCAGCCGCTCCGGGCTCATCTGCTCGCTCATCTCGCCACTCCTTTCAGGGCCGAAAGAATCTGCTCCGCCGCCGACTCGCCGGAGCGCACGCAGAGCGGGATCCCGACTCCGTCGAACGCGGCCCCGGCGAGCGCCAACGTCGGGTGAGCCGCGCGCAGGCGCTCCCGCGCGCTCGCCACCCGCGCCACGTGCCCCGGCGGGTACTGCGGCAGCGCGCCGCTCCAGCGCTGCACGTGCGTGGCCACCGGGGTGGGCACCGGAACCCCCACCAGCTCGGCGATCTCGCGACGCACCGCCGCGACCAGCTCCTCGTCGTCGCGCTCGAGAACCCGCTCCTCGCCGTAGCGCCCGATGGACGCCCGCACCATCACGATGCCGTCGTCCCGCCGCAGGTGCGTCCACTTCGTGCTGAAGAACGTGGCCGCTTTGACCAGCCGCCCTTCCACCGCGGGCACGAGAAAGCCGGAGAGCTCCGGCAGCACGAGACCGGGCAGGGCGAGGGACACCAGCGCCATGCTCGCGTAGTCCACCGCGCCGATCTGGCCGGCGGCGACCGCGTCCACGCCCGCGACGAGCTGGGCGGCCGCGCGCGCCGGCACCGCCAGGATGACCGCGTCGACGTCGACCAGCTCGGTGTCGGCCGCCTCGACGACCAGTCGCCACCCGGTCGGCGTCGGGCGCAGCTCGCGCACCGCCGCGCCGCACCGCACCTCGGCGCCACTGGCGGCGGCGGCCGCCTCGACGAGGCGGGTGAGCCCGCCGATCACCGTGGTGAACACGGGACCAGTCGCGCGCGGCGCGGCGGCTTGCGCGGCCTGAACCGCGGCCCGCAGCGTCGCGTGCGTCCGTGCGCTGCGGGCGAGCCCGGGCATCGTCGCGGCCAGCGAGAGGTGGTCAGCGCGCCCGGCGTAGACCCCGCCGAGCATGGGATCCACCAGCCGATCCACGACCTCATCCCCGAAGCGGCGCCGCACCAAGGCGCCCACCGCCACGTCCTCGTCGGGCTCGAGCAGCGGGCGTCCCTCGTCCCGGTCCCGGTCCGTCTCCACCCGCGCGATCGCGGCGACCCGCGTCGGGTCCGCCGGTACGCCGAGCAGCGTCCCGGGAGGCACGGGGACCAAACGGCCGTCCACGGCGATAGCGGCGCGCGTGGTCGCCGGATGCGTGAGCGCGTCGCCCAAGCCGACGCGCCGGGCCAAGGCGAGCGCCGGAGAGTCTCCCCCGGTGGCGTCCCGAGTGAGGAACGCTTCGGCGCCGCGCTCCAGCACGCCACCGGCGAACTCGCCGGTGCGCAGTTTGCCCCCGAGCGCCGCGCTCTCTTCGAAGACGATGACCCGGGTATCGGCTGGGGCCTGCTCGCGCAGTCGGACCGCGGCGGCGAGTCCGGTGATCCCCCCACCGACAACCGCGATCGCCCTCATCGTCTCCTCCCTTGGGCTTAACGCGCCGAGGCCTCGTGCACGAGAGCGACGACCCGGGTGAGCACGTCCGGGTCCGTCTCCGGAAGCACCCCATGGCCGAGGTTGAAGATGTGCCCGGAGGCCGCCCGCCCTTCCGCCAACACGCGCCGCACCTCTGCCTCGACGACGGGCCACGGCGCGAGCAGCACACACGGGTCGAGGTTGCCTTGCACGGCGCGGCCCGGCCCGATCCGCTCGATGGCCGCGGACAGCGACACGCGCCAGTCCACGCCGACGACGTCCGCGCCCGCCTCCGCCATAGCGCCGAGCAGCTCGCCGGTACCGACACCGAAGTGGATCCGCGGCACGCCGGTGTCGGCGAGCCCGCGGAGCACCGCCGCGGAGTGCGGCAGCACGAACCGGCGGTAGTCGGCCGCGGACAGCGCCCCCGCCCACGAGTCGAAGAGCTGCACCGCGGACGCGCCAGCCGCGACTTGCACCCGGAGGAACTCCAGGGTGATCTCGGCGAGCCGGGAGCAGAGGGCGTGCCAGACGTCGGGGGCGCCGTACATCAGCGCCTTGGTGCGGGCGTGAGTGCGCGATGGACCGCCCTCCACCAGGTAGCTGGCGAGGGTAAACGGCGCGCCCGCGAAACCGATCAACGGTGTAGACCCGAGCTCGGCGACGAGCAACCGCACCGCCTCGGCGACGTAGGAGACGTCGTCCGGGGTCAGCGAGGGCAGCCGCCGCACCTGCTCGGCGCTGCGGATGGGCTCGGCGACGACCGGCCCGGTGCCGGGCACGATGTCCACCTCGACGCCGGCGGCGGCGATCGGCACGACGATGTCGCTGTAGAGGATCGCCGCGTCGACGCCGTGACGGCGGACCGGTTGCAGGGTGATCTCACAGACCAGATCGGGCCGCCGGCAGGACTCCAACATGGAGATGCCTTTGCGGATGGCCCGGTACTCCGGGAGCGACCGGCCGGCTTGGCGCATGAACCACACCGGCGTACGCGGCACCGGTTCTCCTCGGCATGCGCGGACAAACACCGATCCGGCGGGACCGGTCTGGGCTCCGTCGTGGGCTGCGCCGCCCGGCACGATCGTCGTCATCACGGCCATCGTGCCATGTCCGCTAGACGGGACAGCGACCACTACCGGGTCGGGTTACGCTCGCCATAGCTGGTTCTGATTACTCTCGCTGCAAGTGTGTTCGGCGCGCCGTATCCCGCCACGGACTATGGTCGGCTTACTCTCCGGTCATGGTCTCCCCTCCAACCGTGCTCCCCGAAGCCTTCACCCGCGCGGTGGCCGGGCTACGCGCGGCGAACCCGCGCGGGGAGATCAAGATCGAGGAGGTGGGAGCGCCGCGGGGTCTCGCGCCGTACTCGTTCGCGCTCGGGGCCACCGTTGTCCGCGACGGTGACACGGTCGCCAGCGGCCGGCTCGTCCTGCTCCACGACCCCGCGGGACACGAGGCGTGGAAAGGCGACCTCCGGTTAGTCACCTACGTGACCGCCGAGGTGGAAACCGAACTCGCCACCGACCCGTTGCTGCCGACCGTCGGCTGGACCTGGCTCACTGATGCCCTGGAAGCCCACGGCGCGGCGTACACGGCGCTCAGCGGCACGGTGACGCAGATCCTGTCCACCCGATTCGGCGAACTGGCGGGCACGCCTCCCGTGGGCGATATCGAGATCCGCGCCTCGTGGACGCCGACCAACGACGATTTCACCGCCCACACGGACGCCTGGTGCACGCTGCTCGCCTCCACCGCCGGGCTACCTCCCCCTGGGGTGACCGCGCTGCCGCAAGCACGTCCTCGCTCCACGGTGTGAGGCGAGGGATCACGCGTCGCGGCGTCGCGGCCCCGCCCGTCAGCAGATGTCGAAGACGTCGCAAGCCGTCTTGATCGGGACCGCCAATCCGATCCCCTCGGCGTCGCGGGCTTTGGCGGTGGCGATGCCCACGACTTCCTTGGACCGGTTGACCACCGGTCCACCCGAATTGCCGGGATTAATCGGGGCATCAAATTGGATCACCGTGCCGGAACCGTCCGGAGACTTGCGGAAAGCGCTGACCACCCCCGTGGTCACCGTGTCCTCCAAGCCGAGCGGGGAGCCGACGACGACGATCTGCTGACCGGAGCGGACCGTCTCCGACGCGGGGCGCAGCCCACTGAACCGCTCCCGAGTGTGGAGCTGCGCGAGGTCATTCCGCTCGTCGACGCGCACGATCGTCGCGGTAAACCGCTGGTCACGACGTTCGAGGAACACACTGCGGCCGCCGCTGGTCCACACGGATTCCACGACGTGGAAGTTCGTCAGGAGGTGGGTCCCGCCGTCGCGGGCCGGCGCGCTGAGGGCGAACGCGGTCCCGGTGACCTCCCCGGCGGTCACCCGAAACACGCTGGGCAACACCGCCTCCGCGATCGCCTCGGGGTCGAAGATCTCACCCGCGCGCTTCTCCAACTGGGTAGTCCGCCCTTCCAGCGCCTCAAACCGGCTGCGGTCGCCCGCCTGCTCCGCAGCCAGCCGTTGATCGAGCGCGGCGATCTGGTCACGAAGTCGCTGGATCTCGGAGATCTGGAGCCCGACGACGCCGCCGAGCGCGAGCACCAACAGCAGCGCGAGGACCCCGGGCCAGGCCAAGCGCCGGGGCTGCCGCCGTACGGCCGCCTCGGGCGCCGGGTCGAAGCCGACCGGTGGGGCAAGAGGCCGCGGATAGCCGAGGGAGGGTTCCCATCCGGCGTCGCTACCGAGATCGCGCCTATTGACCATCTGTCGACGCCCTCCCGCTGAGGCCTCACCGCCAGTTTCCCCGTGTCCCGACCGCCGACCCAGTGCGTGTGATAACGACCAGAGCGGCCCCTCAGCGTACTGATCGGCATCGGTGAACCATATATGGAGATAACAACCGCCTCAGGGCAATAGCCAGCCCTGGGACACCTGGCCGCATCAGGGGCGTACCGTCCATCCAGCCGGTGGTCTTCACCCGACGCGCCGAGCCAGGTCCCCTGCACATCGCGCGTGTCTCCGCAATAGGGTTGGAAGGTGACCGACGAATCATCCCGGAGTACACGGACGGCCCAGCAGCCAGCGGGCATGCCCACGACCTCCGCCACCCCCGATTCCGGGGCGGTTACTCCCCGCGCGACCGGCGCGCCCGTGCCGTTAACCGAGCCGCGGGAGGGTGTGCCCACACCCATCACCACGCCGGCTGAGCTGGCCGAGACGATTGCGCGCTTCGCCGCGGGCACCGGCGCGGTCGCGATCGACGCTGAGCGGGCCTCGGGGTACCGCTACAGCCAACGGGCCTACCTCGTTCAACTGCGCCGCACGGGCGCCGGCACCACGCTGATCGACCCGATTCCCCTCAACGACTTGCGGGCTCTCAACGACGCGATCGCCGACGCGGAATGGGTGCTGCACGCGGCGAGCCAGGACCTCCCCTGCCTCGCCGAGCTCGGGATGCGCCCGCGCCGGCTCTTCGACACCGAACTCGCGGCGCGCCTGTGCGGCTTCGAGCGGGTCGGGCTCGCCACCTTGACCGAACAACTGCTCGGCTTCTCGCTGGAGAAGAACCACGCGGCGGCTGACTGGTCCACCCGGCCGCTGCCGCGCCCGTGGCTGGCATACGCCGCGCTCGACGTAGAGCTGCTCATCGACCTGCGCAACGCGCTGGCCGAGGAGCTCCATCGGCAAGGCAAGTACGACTGGGCGGCCGAGGAGTTCGCCGCGCTCGTGGCCAGTGGCGGTCAGCCGCCGCGGCCGCGGACCGAGGGCTGGCGGCGGACCTCCGGTATCCACCGCATTCGCGGCGCGCGCGCCCAGGCCCGGGTCCGCGCGATCTGGCACGCCCGAGACGCGATCGCCGCCCGCCGCGACGCGGCGCCCAGCCGAGTCCTCCCCGACTCCGCGATCATCGCCGCCGCCGAGCTCGATCCCCGCGACGAGCGGACGCTGCTCACCCTTCCGGGCTTCGGTGGCCGCGCCGGGCGACGGCTGGCGCACGTGTGGCTGAAGGCGCTCGACGAGGCGCGTCGGCTGCCTGACCACGAGCTGCCGGCCCCGGTCCCCTCGGAGGGGCCGCCACCGCCGAATCGCTGGGCGGACCGGGATCCGGCCGCGGCGGCACGGCTCGCCCGCTGCCGGGAGACGGTCAATCGGATCGCGGCTGATCACCGTCTGCCGCCGGAGAACCTCATCGCTCCGGATTCGGTGCGACGCCTGGCCTGGAGTCCTCCTGAGGAGATCACCGTCGAATCGGTCGCGAATGCGCTGCGCAGCTATGGGGCGCGGAACTGGCAGATCAACTTGATCGCCGAGGAGTTGGCCGCGGCGCTCAGCGAGGGGTGATCAGCACGCGGGTGTGGGCTGCGCCACACGGCCGTTGGCTGCCGCCTTTAGTTACTCACAAGTAACATCCGAGGCACACCAACGCCGCTTCCGACGTCTGTCGTGCCACCCGGTGGCCCGAGGTCGGATCGTGGTAAGGAGGCTGGACCGTGCCCCGTGATATCCGGGATGTCGTCTTCGTCGACGGCGTCCGCACGCCGTTCGGGAAAGCGGGTGGCTACTACGCCCACACCCGCGCCGACGACCTCGTGGTTCGCTGCATTCGGGAACTGCTGCGGCGCAACCCGCAACTCCCCCCTGACCGCGTCGACGACGTGGCCATCGCCGCGACCACGCAGATCGGCGATCAGGGCCTCACCCTCGGCCGCACCGCCGCGCTGCTGGCCGGGCTTCCGCACACCGTCCCCGGCTACGCCATCGACCGGATGTGCGCCGGCGCGATGACCGCGGTGACCACGCTCGCCGGCGGAATCGCCATGGGGGCCTGCGACGTCGCCATCGCCGGCGGGGTCGAGCACATGGGCCGACACCCGATGGGCGAGGGCGTCGACCCCAACCCCCGCTTCCTCGCGGAGAAACTCGTCGATCCCTCCGCGTTGGTGATGGGGGCGACCGCGGAGAACCTCCACGACCGGTTCCCGCACATCACCAAGGAACGGGCCGACGCCTACGCCCTCGCCTCTCAGCAGAAGGCCGCCAAGGCGTACGCGGACGGCAAGTTCCAGCCCGACCTGGTACCGGTGGCGATTCGCGACCCCGAGGCGGGGTGGGGCCTGGCGACGGTTGACGAAGCGCCACGCGATACCTCCATGGAGCAACTCGCCGCCCTCAAGACCCCGTTCCGCCCACACGGTCGGGTCACCGCGGGCAACGCCGCCGGACTCAACGACGGCGCGACCGTCTGCCTCCTCGCCGCCGAAGAGGTCGCCCGCGAGCTGGGTCTCCCCGTCGCGATGCGCTTGGTCTCCTACGCGTTCGCCGGTGTCGCCCCGGAGGTCATGGGCCTCGGCCCGATCCCCGCCACGGAGAAGGCGCTGCGGCTGGCCAACCTGACCATCGACGACATTGGGCTTATCGAGATCAACGAGGCCTTCGCCGTTCAGGTCCTCGCCTTCCTCGACCACTTCGGCATCGCCGATGACGACCCACGGGTCAACCCGTGGGGTGGCGCGATCGCGCTGGGTCACCCGCTCGCCTCGTCGGGGGTGCGGCTCATGATCCAGCTCGCCCGGCAGTTCGCCGAGCATCCGGAGGTGCGCTACGGCTTGACCACGATGTGCATCGGCATCGGGATGGGCGGCACGGTGATCTGGGAGAACCCCACCTGGGAGGGGAGCGGGAAGTGAGCGCGCTCGTGGCACCGAACGAAGTCGTCACCAAGGCGCTGCTACGCCTGGTCAACGTGCCTGGCCTGGATCGACCAGCCGCACTGATCACATTGGACAACGGCTTTGATCACAAGAAGCCCAACACCTTCGGCCCCGCCGGTTTGTCGAGTTTGGATTCCGCGCTGACGGATGCGTTCGCGGCCAATCCCTCGTTCGTCGCCATCACCGGCAAGCCGTACGTGTTCTGCGTGGGCGCCGACCTCACCGCCATGCCGCTGATCACCACCCGGGACCAGGCCCGGGAGCTCGGCCGCCTCGGTCACCGGATCTTCGCTCGGCTCCGGGACAGCGCGATCCCGACCTTCGCGTTCATCAACGGCGCGGCGATGGGCGGCGGATTGGAGCTGGCGCTGCACTGCCACTACCGCACGCTGTCCGCCGGGGCGTCCGCCCTCGCCTTGCCCGAGGTCTCGCTCGGCCTCGTTCCCGGCTGGGGTGGCACCCAGCTACTCCCCAATCTGATCGGCATCGCGCCAGCGGTCCAGGTCATCGTCCAGAACCCGCTCATGCAGAACAAGATGCTCAAGCCGCGCCAAGCGGCGGAGATGGGCATCGCGGACGTTCTCCTTGAACCGGCCGACTTCCTCGAGCGGTCGCTGGAGTGGGCAGCGGGCGTGGTGCGCGGCGACATCACGGTCACCCGCCCGGACGTCGACCGGTCGATGTGGGACGGCGTGCTCGCGTTCGCGCGGCAGGCCCTCGACCAGCGGCTGCACGGCGCGGCACCCGCGGCCTACCGGGCGCTGGAGTTGCTCGCGCTCGCCAAGGACGCCTCGTTCGCCGACGGGACAGCGGCCGAGGACGAGGCGCTCGCCGATTTGCTGATGAGTGAGGAGCTGCGCAGCGGCGTGTACGCCTTCGACCTCGTGCAGCGGCGGGCCAAGCGGCCCGTCGGCGCGCCCGCGCCGGAGCTCGCCCGCGAGGTGACCAAGGTGGGCATCGTCGGCGCCGGCTTGATGGCCTCGCAGCTCGCGCTCCTCTTCGCCCGGCGGATGCCGGTGCCGGTCGTGCTGACCGACGTCAGCCAGGAACGGCTCGACAAGGGCCTCGCCGCCATCCACGCCGAGATCGATAAGGCCGTCGACAAGGGACGGATGGACGCGCAGACCGCTGCGCGGGTCCGCAGTCAGATCAGCGGCTCGGTGGACAAGGGCGCTTTCGCCGACGCCGACTTCATCGTCGAAGCCGTCTTCGAGGACCTCGCGCTGAAGAAGCAGGTCTGGGCGGAGCTCGAGGCGATCGTGTCACCGGAGGCGGTGTTGGCGACGAACACCTCGTCGCTGTCGGTGACCGCGATGGCCGCGGATCTCGCGCACCCCGAGCGGGTCGTGGGATTCCACTTCTTCAACCCCGTCGCCGTGCTTCCGCTGCTGGAGATCGTGCGCGGCGAGAAGACCGACGACGCCACGCTGGCGACGGCGTTCGCCGTCGGCAAGCAGCTGCGCAAGTCCTGCGTGCTGGTCAAGGACGCGCCAGCGTTCGTGGTCAACCGGTTGCTCACGCGCTTCCTCAGCGAGATCTTCGCGGCGGTCGACGCGGGAACTCCTCTGGAGGTCGCTGACCGCGCGCTCGATCCGTTGGGACTGCCGATGCGGCCGCTGGCGTTGCTCCACTTGGTCGGCGCTCCCGTCGCGCTCCACGTCAACCGCACCCTGCACGCCGCGTTCCCCGACCGCTTCCCCGTCAGCGAGAATCTCCAGCGCATCGCCGAGGCGGGCACACCGGTGATGGTCGATGACGCCATCAACCCGGAGGTGGTTGGGCTGGTGCGGCTCGACGACAGCCCGCAGAGCGCCGAGGAGATTCGCCAGCGCGCGCTCGACGCCTTGGCCGAAGAGGCTCGGCTCATGCTGGACGAGGGAGTCGTGGCCGAGCCCCAGGACATCGACCTATGCATGATCCTGGGTGCCGGTTGGCCCTTCCACCTTGGTGGTATAACCCCGTACCTGGACCGGACTGGCACCGCCGAAAAGGTCACCGGGCGGCGGTTCCTGCCGCGTGGTGTCGCCAGTCTTCCCGCCTAACACCTTCCACCAATAGCTGGACTCCGGCGTGGTGCGCGCACCGCGCCGGAGTTCAGTGGTGGTCCGCCCCGGTCGTCACCGATCCCGCCGCGGCCTCGGCCGCGGGAAGGGTCACCGTGACCTCCAATCCCCCGTCGTCGGGATTGGCGACCGCGCTCACCGTCCCGCCGTGCGCGTCGCACACGGCCCGCACAATGGACAGTCCCAGGCCGGAGCCCCGCGCCCCGGTCCGCTCGCGTCCACCGCGCCGGAACGGTTCGAAGAGACCCGGCACGTCGGCGGGGTCCACTTCGAAGCCGGTATTGCCAACGATGAGCCGCGCTTCACCGTCACTGACGGAAGTGCGGACCCACAGCCGGCCGTGCAGGTGGTTGTAGCGCACGGCGTTTTCGATGAGGTTCCCCGCGAGCCGCTCCAACAACCCGGGATCGCCGACCACCGGCGCTGGCTCCAAGTCCGTATCGACGGTGAGTTTCAGTCGATCGATCTCCTGTTTCATCGCCGACAACGCCGCGCGGACGCCGCAGGCGAGATCGGTCCGCGTGCGACGGGCGAGCCGACCACCAGACTGCGCCTCGCTGCGGGCCAGCACGAGGAGCGCGTCGACGAGGTTGTTCGCCCGCTCCGAGGCGTTGCGGACCACCGTCGCCATGCGCCGGTACTCGGCGATGTCGGCCTCGTCGTCGGCGAGGGTGACGTCGATCTCCGTCCGCATCACCGCGAGCGGGGTGCGCAGCTCGTGCGAGGCGTTGGCGACGAAGCGCTTCTGGGCGTCGAACGCCGCGCCGATGCGGTCGAGCATGGCGTCGAAGGTCGCCGCGAGCTCGGCCAGCTCGTCATCCGCTCCGGTATACCGGATGCGCTGGTCCAGCGTCTCCTCACCGAGCCGCTGCGCGGTCGCGGTGACCTGCTGCAGCGGGCGCAGCGCGCGACCCGCCACGATGTACGCGCCCACCACGCCCACCACGCTCACCGCAGCGAGAATGGCGAGCCCTTTGACGAGGAGTTCGCGGGACGCCGCTTCGATGACCGCCTCTTGCCACCGACGCGCGTCGACGACCGTGCCGTCGTCCAGGACGAGCGTGGTGCCCGGATGAAGCTCATCGGCGGGGCCTGGCGCATTGTCCACAAGCCACCACGCGAGCAGGACGAGCACCGCGCCGGCCCCGACCAGGAGAACGCCATTGAGCAACGCGAGACGCAGGCGCAGGGTCGGGCGCAACCACCGCCGCACTCGCGGCCGTCGCTCGCCGGACCGATTCGCCTCCTCCGGCGAGGAGCTGGTGCGTGCGCTGTCGGGTGACGGGCTCGTGGACACGACGTCACCTTGCGGACTGTCCGGGGTCTGCGATGCGGTAGCCGACACCCACCACTGTCTCGATGAGGGGCGGATCGCCGAGCTTCCGACGCAGCGTCATCACGGTGACTCGCACGATCGTGGTGAAGGGGTCAGTGTTGGCGTCCCACACCCGTTCGAGCAGCTCCTCACTGGAGACCACCGCGCCGCGTGCCTTGAGCAACTCCTCAAGGACGCCGAACTCTTTGCGGGTGAGGTCAATGGGTGTCCCCCCGCGCGTGACGACGCGACGGGCCGGATCGACGGTCAGGTCACCCACGGTGAGGACCGGAGGGACGGCCGGCGTGGCGCGGCGCCCCAAGGCCTGAACCCGGGCGACGAGTTCATCGAAGGCGAACGGCTTGGGGAGGTAGTCGTCGGCGCCGAGCTGGAGCCCTTCCACCCGATCGGCTACGGTGCCGCTCGCGGTCAACATCAACACTCGGGTCAACGCGTCGGAGTTCGCGAGATCGGCGCAGATTTGGTCCCCGTGGATCCCGGGCAGATCGCGGTCGAGTATCACCACGTCGTACCGCGTCACGAATGCCATCTCGTGGCCGGTGGTGCCGTCGTAGGCGACGTCGACGGCCATTCCCTTCCGGCGCAAGCCGCGCGCGATCGCGTCAGCGAGGTTGCGCTCGTCCTCGACCACCAGCACCCGCACCGCGTCCTCCCCATCGTCGATCCTTGCGCCACCAACCTAACGACGACAAGCAACAGTCGATGGTTCACGAGGAAGGCAGCGTCCAAATACCGAAGGAGAAGTCAGCGACGCGCCGGCAGAGCAGCACGTCCCCCGTGGCCTGGCACTCGCCGGATACGCGATCGAGCATCGCGACCGTGTGGACGCGCGCCGTCGCGGGATCGAGGAGCGCGACCTGGACGCGGCTGGTCTCCGGATCGCGGCGGATCGCCGTGACGCGCCCATCCGCGCGCGCGGGATCGATCACGGTCCACGGGCCGAGGTCACCGATTTGCCGTCCACTCTCGGGATCGAGCACGACGAGCCTCTGCGGCGCACCCAGCGTCGAGACGCCGAGCGCGGCCAAGTACCGTCCGATTGGCTCGACGTAGTCCGCCCAATCCAGACGCCACCGAATCCGCCCATCCCGCGGGTCCACGACGCGAACACCACGACTCCCCGGGATCAGGCACAGCAGGTCGCCGCACGGGTAGGCGATGCCCGGGGCGCCGCGGTCACGCGGTACGCTCCAGCGCTGCTCCAGGTTGGGGAGCTGGTAGGCGGTGATGGCGTGGGCGTCATATCGCAGCAGCAGGTCACCGGCGGCCCGCACCGCGGGTGACCGGTCGCCAGCGAACCGGCTCTCCCGCAGCAGCTCCCCGGTATCGGCGTCCCGCACCTCCACCAGCCCCGAGGAGTGCGCGACGACCAGCAGCCGCGACTGGTCCCCGTGACCCGGCCACATCTGAGCGTCGACGGGCACAGGCAACGACCAGCGCTCCACCCCGGTGGTCACGGCCACACCCATCACCCGCACCGACCGGCGGTGGTCCTCGAGCAGCATCACAAGCGGGTCACCCGCGCCCCCGATCAGCCGTCCCGGACGCCGCCACCGCAGCTGCCCGGTGGCGGCGTCGAGAGCGAAGACCTCACCGATCGGTCGGGCACCGGAGTCGACGTAACTGCTGACCACCACCGTGTCGTCGATCACCGCGACGGGGAGCATCCGGCCCCAGGTCGGGTTCCGCAGCGTGAGCGATATTCGCCACAGCGGCCGCGCGTCGGGCAGTCGGTACGCGCTGACCATCCGCTCCGCCTCATCGGCGCGACGGGGCGGAATGACCACGTACACGCGGTCGGCGCTGAGGAGCGCCGCGGCGCCGATCGACGCGGAGATCGTCGTCGCGGGGAGCGGTCGCGCACGCGGGGCCGCGCCCGTGAGCGCGAGCAGCATGACCACCCCGAGCAGGAGGTGGGGCAGGCCACGCGGGAGTCGCGGTGGCCGCGGTGGGGCAGGTGGCGGTTCAGAACGGAGATCGCCGAGATCGATGACGGCCATCCGGCGCTCCGTCCCGTCTCGTCAGCCCCGCGCCGATCCGGACGGGCCCGCCGCCTCACCGCCCCCTGGGCGACCCGCCGCGCTGACGACGGGTTCCGGCGGTTCGTCGAGCGAGGAGATCCAGCCGGTGACGTTCCGGGCCACGTCCTGCGCGGTGAGCCCGAGATCCGCCAGGATCTCCGCCCGACTGCCGTGCGGATGCCAGGCCACCGGGATACCGAGGTCCCGCAGAGGCACGCGGACGTCGGCGTCGCGCAGCGCCTGGGCCAACGCGTCGCCGATCCCTCCCGCACGCACGCCGTCCTCGACGGTGACGACCAGGCGGTGGTCGGCGGCGAGCGCGACGAGCTCGGCGGGGATGGGGCGCACCCACCGAGGGTCGACCACGGTCACCCCGTACCCCTGCTCGCCGACCCGCGCGGCCACCTCGACGCCGAGCTGGCCGAAGGCGCCAACCGCCACCAACAGCACGTCCTTGCGGGTGGACTCGGCGAGCACGTCGACAACGCCGATCCGACGGAGAGCCGGAATGTCCGGGGGCACGGATCCGGTGGGGAACCGCAGCACCGTCGGCCCGTCGTCCACCGCCACCGCCTCGCGCAGCTCCTCGCGGAGCGTGGCGGCGTCCCGCGGCGCGGCGATCCGCAGCCCAGGCACCACCCCAAGGATGCTGAGATCCCAGATGCCGTAGTGGCTCGGCCCGTCCGGCCCGGTGATGCCGGCGCGATCGAGCACGAAGGTCACCGGCAACTTGTGCAGCGCCACGTCGAGCAGCACCTGGTCGAAAGCGCGGTTGAGGAACGTGGCGTAGACCGCGACGACCGGATGGAGACCCCCGAGGGCCAGCCCGGCCGCCGAGGTCACCGCGTGCTGCTCGGCGATACCGACGTCGAAGGCGCGGTCGGGGTACTTGCGCGCCAGCGCCGCGATGCCCGTCGGCCCGGCCATCGCAGCGGTGATACCGACCACGTCGGGGCGCTCGTCCGCGATGGCGACCAGCTCCTCGGCGAACACGTTGGTCCACTTCACCGAGGGCGCGGCCAACGCCTTGCCGGTTTGGATGTCGAACGCGCCCGTACCGTGCAGGCAGTCCGCCTCGTGTTCCTCCGCGGGCCGATACCCGTAGCCCTTGCGCGTGACCGTGTGCACGATCACTGGACCGCCAAACCCCTTGGCGCGGCGCAGCGCCGACTCCACCGCGCCGATGTCGTGCCCGTCGATCGGGCCGACGTACTTGAGGCCGAGGTCCTCGAACATCGTCTGCGGGGAGACGACGTCCTTGATGCCTTTCTTTATCGCGTGCAGCACGTCGTACAGCGGCTTGCCGACCAACGGCGTGGCGCCGAGAGACTCCTTGATCAGGTCAAGGACCTTCTCGTAGCTCGGGTTCAGCCGGAGCGTCGCCAGGTGGTCGGCGAGACCGCCGATGGTGGGGGCGTACGAGCGGCCGTTGTCGTTGACGACGATGATGATCGGGTTCCGCGCGCCGGCGATGTTGTTCAGCGCCTCCCAACACATGCCGCCGGTCAACGCGCCGTCGCCCACCACGGCGACCACAGTGCGGTTCTCGCCCCGCAGGGCGTACGCCTTGGCCAGCCCGTCGGCGTAGGAGAGCGCGGTCGACGCGTGCGAGTTCTCGATGATGTCGTGCTCGCTCTCGGCCTGGCTCGGGTAACCCGACAGGCCCCCGCGTTGCCGGAGCCGGTCGAAGCCGTCCTGCCGCCCGGTCAGGATCTTGTGAACGTACGCCTGGTGTCCGGTGTCGAAGAGGATCCGGTCTTTCGGGGAATCGAAGACGCGGTGCAGAGCGATCGTGAGCTCGACCACCCCGAGATTGGGCCCGAGGTGACCCCCGGTGCGGGAGACCTTGGTCACGAGGAAATCGCGGATCTCCGCCGCGAGCTGGTCGAGCTGCTCCCGCGACATCTGCTTGAGGTCGGCGGGGCTGCGGACGGTGGCCAACAGGTTGCCCTCGGCGGTGGGCTCGTGACGCTGACTCATGCGGCCACCTCGCTGCCTGTGTCGACGCCCCACGGTCCGGCGCTGGGCCGCGGGATCAGCTCGCTCCGCACGCTCATGACCGCTGAGTCTATCGGGAGTTCACCGCACCGATCCCCGTCGAATTCCCCGCTCATCCGCGTGGTCGATCATCTGCCGGCCGCCCGCGGGGACGGGGACGCGGGGACGAGCAGCGCGACGACCTCGAGGTGGTGCGTCATCGGGAAGCAGTCGTAGCCGCGCACCGCGCGCAGCTCCCACCCCGCCTCGCGGAAGGCGCGCACGTCGCGGGCCAACGCGGCTGGATCGCAGGCCACGTACGCGATCGCCCGCGCTCCCGAGGCGGCGAGGGCCCGCACCACGGGGAGTCCGGCGCCGCTGCGCGGCGGGTCCAGCACCACGAGATCGACCGGGGTGGCGAGCCGGCCCGCCGGGAGCGCCCGTTCCACGCGGGCGGCCACAACATCCACATGGGAGAGATCGCGCAGGTTTCGCCGGGCCGCCCTGACCGCGGCCGGCGCGGATTCGACGAGGGTCACCCGTCCGGTCGGTCCGACGCGCTCGGCCAGCGCGGCGGCGAAGAGCCCCACGCCGCCGTAGAGATCCCAGGCGGTCTCCCCCACCTGCGGCGCCACCAGCTCGAGGACCGCGGCCACGAGGGTGTCCGGCGCGGCGGGGTGCACCTGCCAGAACGCCTCCGCCGGCACCCTCCACTGTCGACCAGCCGCCTGTTCACGCACCTCCCCCGGGCCATCGACGAGGATCGCCGTCGGGCCGCGCCGCGCCCGTACCGTGACGTCACCCCCCGAGGAGGCGATGGTCTCGACCTCGTCCGTCCCCGGCCAGCGTCGGCCGGACCCGGAGAGCACCGGTACCCGCTGAATCGCCGGATGGGCGATACGGCACCGATCAATCGGAACGACCTCATGCGATCGGTGCTTGCGCAGCCCAGCCCGACCAGCGGTGTCGACCGCGTACCGGACCCGGGAGCGCCAGCCGAGCGGCCCGCCCGGCAGCGGCTCCACCCCGGGCGCCAGCGCCGCCACCTCCTCGTGCGCCAACCCGCCGATCCGCTCGAGCTGCTCGCGCAGCACCGCGGTCTTCCACGCCAGTTGCGCCGCGGGGGCGACGTGCTGGAGGTCGCAGCCGCCGCAGCCGCCGGGCCGCGCGTACGGGCACGGCGGCTCGACGCGATCCGGGGAGGCGTCGAGCACCCGCACCGCCTCCGCCCGCAGCCAGCCGCGGCGCACCTCGGTCACGCGCGCGACCACCCGCTCACCGGGGAGCGCGTGCCGCACGAACACCACCGGCCCGTCCGCCAGCCGCGCCACACAGTGCCCCCCGTGGGCCACCGCGCCCACGGTGAGCTCCACCCGCTCCCCGACCTCGGGCATGCGCTCAGTGATCATGTAATCGCTCAGCTTTCAGCGGAAGCGGGCGTGTTCTCCGCGGGCGGGGTCTCGCGCCCCTGGGTCATGCGCCGGACCACCCACACGGTGATCGCCAAGAGCACCACGTACGGCGGCATGCCGAGGACGAGTCGGGCCACCCCGAGCGCGTGGTCCATGTCCGCGAGGTAGAGCGCCGCCTGAATCCCGACCTTCACCAGCCAGACCACGCCCCAGAGCACGGTCAGCCAGTTGAAGGTGCGGACGAGCACCGGGTCCTGCCGCCACGTCGACTTGCCACCCGCCATGATCACCGACCAGATCCAGCCGACAAGCGGCTGCCGCACGACGACCGAGCCCAGCAGCACCAGGCCGTACCCGATGCCGTAGAGGATGCCGGGCAGGTGGAAGTCCTTCGCCTCCCCGCTGCGCCACGCGATGAGCGCGCCGATCCCGACCCCGATGAGGCCGTTGACGGCGTGGCGCACCGGGCGCCGCTGCGCCAACCGGATCAGCGCGATCAGCAGCGCGGTGGCCACCGCGGCGATGACCGCGGGATGCAAGCCCACGATGACGTTGACCAGCACGAAGACCGCGACCGGGACGCTTGACTCCGCGAGCCCGCGCCAGCCGCCGAGCTGCTCGGCTACCTGCTCGGTCAGGCTGGGAAGCTGGTCGTCGTCGCGGCGGTCAGCGTCGGTCGGGCGGTGGTGGTTCGCGCTCATCCGTCACCGCGGCGGCATCCATGGCCCTGGCGCCCCCGCACCCGGCGTCGGGGCGGGCGGCGCACCCTGGCCAGCCCGTTGCGTGAACTCGCGCGGCAGCCGCAGCGGCAGCGGCTCCCGCACCGGCATAGCGTGGCGGCCCCGGTCGACCACCAGCCCGCTCAACACCTCGGCGAGCGGGCCCGCGTTCGCGGGATCCCTCGCCGCCGGCCCTTGGAAGACCGCGCGCACCATCCAGCGCGGCCGGTCGATGCCGACGAACCGCAGGTCGGTCTTCTCCCCCGTCTCCGTGCGCACCTGGGTCCGCAGCTCCACGCCGTACTCGCCCGGAATCTCCTCGACTGGGGCGCCCTCGGCCTGGAGGGATGACCGGATCTCCGCGCGGACCTCGTCCCAGATGCCCTCCGAGCGGGGGGCCGCGAAGACACCGAGCTGCAACGCGCTCTGGCCGTGGATGAGCACCACCTGCTGGATCCGGCCGGTCGGGTCGGCTTGCACCCGAAGCTCGACGCCGGGGACCGGGGGGATGTGCAGGCTGCCGAGGTCGAGGCGCTGCACTCCCGAGGGGGCCTCGCTGATGTCGTAGGGACCCCGCGTCGGCCGCTCCGCCCGCTCCGGCTCCTGGCGCGGTTCGTCCTCCCGCGACGCTTGCCGTGGCTCCTCGTCGCGGGCCTGCCGGTTGCGGCGCCTTCGCGAGAAGATCAATTTCCTACCTTTCCGTCGTCCACAGTGGCGTCCGAAGCCGTCAAGCCCCCGTGCCCGCCGGTCGAGCCGTGCCCTCCCGTTCCCCGCACGGAGTCGGGCAGCTCGTCAACGACGTGGAAGTGTGCCCGTTCGACCCGCTGGATAACAAGCTGGGCGATCCGGTCGCCGCGGGATATCTTCACCGAGCGCGAACGATCGAGGTTGATGAGGTTCACCATGATCTCGCCCCGATAACCGGCGTCGATGGTGCCCGGGGCGTTGAGCACGGTCACCCCCAGGCGTGCCGCCAGTCCCGAGCGCGGGTGCACCAGTCCGACGAAACCCTCCGGCAGCGCGATGGCCAACCCCGTGCGGATCAGCGCCCGCGCCCCAGGCTCGAGCTCCACATCCTCGGCCGCGTAGAGGTCGGCCCCGGCGTCGCCGGGATGGGCGTACCGCGGCAACGGGAGGTCGGGGTCGAGTTGGCGGACGAGTACCGGCACATCGGTCACGGCTCTGCTCCTTACGTCACGCCGGGGACGCGTACGGGTTCCCATCCTGCCGTGCGCCGCCCACGTACCCGCGGCGTACCCTCGGAGCGTGGCATCAGCGCACTCCGGCGTGGCGTCGACCACGGCCGGCGACTACACGGAACGGCTCACCCTGCCCTGGTGGATGTGGCTGTGTGGACTCAGCCTGGCCGCGTTGTTCGCCGCGGAGATCTGGCTCGGCGTCCCCGGGGTACGGGCGTGGCTCCCCTTCGCCGTCCTCATGACGCTGACCGCCGTCGGGCTCTGGTGGCTCGGACGGATTCGGATCGCGGTCCGCGACGGGGAACTGCTGGTCGACGACGCCCGCCTGCCGGTGCGGTTCATCGCCGACGCCATTGCGCTCGACGCCGCCGGGCGGCGGGAGGTGCTGGGCGTCGGCGCGCATCCCCTGGCGTTCGTCATCCAGCGCCCCTGGATTCCGGGCGCGGTCCAGGTCGTCCTCAACGATCCGGACGATCCCACGCCGTACTGGGTGATCAGCACCCGACACCCCCTGCGGCTGGCAGAGGCGATCCTCGCCGCTCGTGACGCGGCCGCGGGGCGCGAGGGCCGCGCCTGAGCCCGTCGCGGCCCGCACTCACCCGTGCTGTCTCGTGCTCACCGCGGACCAGACGGCGCCTGGCCTCCGAGCCGCCGTCTGGTCCGCGATCCGGTTTCGCGAACGAGCGGAAGGCTCAGGCGCACTCGCGGCAGACCAGTTCCCCGTCGTTGTCCGCGGCCAGCTGACTGCGGTGGTGCACCAAGAAGCACCGCCCGCAGCGAAACTCGTCCTGCTGCATCGGCAGCACCTTGACGGTGAGCTCCTCGTCGGTGAGGTCGGCCCCGGGCAGCTCGAAATTCTCCGCGACCTCCGCCTCGTCAATGTCCACAGCGCCCGACTGTGAGTCGACGCGCCGTGCCTTGAGCTCTTCCAGGCTGTCCTCGCCGAGGTCGACCTCGTCGCGACGCGGAGCGTCGTAGTCGGTGGCCATCGGTTCACTCTCCCGTGTCGATTGTCAGTTCCCGGTATCACCGCCGGGTGACGCTGTCTGTTGGTTCCGCAGGTGCCTCGTTCGCAACTCCGCCGTGAGCCGGACGACGTCAGCGGCGGCAGGAAACTCCCTCGGCGAGCGCGGTACCTTACCCCCCATTGGGCGAGGCATGTATACCGCGCTTGCGCGGTACATGTACGCCCACGCACGCGAAGATGTTCCCAATGTGACTCAGGCGACACGAAGATAGGGTCGGGAGTCCACCGATCAACGGTGGCGCGCCGGTGCGGCAGACCCTTTTTTCGGGGCGCCAGACGGTCAGCCGTCAAGGGCGAACGGCATACTCGGGTAGCCACGAGAAGCCGGTAGCCACGGGAAGCCTTGACGGTGCCCCTAGGCCAGCCTCAACAGCTTCGGGAGCCGATCCATGAGTTTTGCGCGAGTGCGAGCACTCGTCATCCTCGGCGCGATGGTCCTGTCCGCTGTGGTCTTCGTGGTGGTGGCGCTCGTGCGCGACAGCCAGAGCGACATGACCGAGGCGGAGGGTTGCCCGGAAGGGTACGTGATAGCGAACGTCCGGATGCGCGAGCAAAAGGACGTGAAGATCAACGTCTACAACGCCACGGATATCCCCGGGCTGGCGCACCGCGTGGCCACCGATTTCCGGAACCGGAAGTTCCAAGTGCTCAAGGAGGGCAACGACCCGCTCAAGAAAACCGTCGACGGGGTGGCCGAACTGCGCTTTGGCCCTAAGGCGTTCGGGTCGGGTCACCTCCTGCGGGCCTACTTCCTCGACCAGGCGAAGGTCGAGTACGACCCCACGCGGGAGGACGACGTCGTCGACGTGGTGATCGGCAACGCGTTCCAGCAGCTCGCCACCACGACCGAGGTCAACCAGTCGCTCGTGGAGCTCGGCAAGCCACAGCTTCCGGCGCGGACGTGCGCCGCGGACGAGGAGGAGTGACCCCACCGGCGACCCCGCTCCCGGAGCGAGAGCGGGGTCGCGGTCCACCTCCCCCGGCTCGGAGGACGCGGTCGCTACGGACCGCCGGCCGCGTCGAGACGCGCGAGGAGGTCGTGCAACGGCGCGAAGAGCGCCGGTGGTGCCGCGATGACCAGCTCCGGCCCCGGCGGCGCACCCCGCAGACCGGCCACCCGCAGCCCCGCCTCCGCGGCGATCAAACCGCCCGCCGCCAGGTCCCAGATATTGAGCCCTTTCTCGTAGTAGGCATCCACTGAGCCCTCCGCCGCCCGGCACAGGTCGAGGGCGGCGGCGCCGAATCGGCGGATGTCGCGCACCTCGGCGATCAGGCCGCGCAACACCGCGGCTTGGTGCGCCCGCCGCGCCGGGTCATAGGCGAAGCCCGTGGCCACGAGCGCCTGCGACAAATCGGTCTGGGTGGAGCCGGTCAGCCGCTCGCCGTCGCGGTACGCGCCGCCACCGCGGACCGCCCGCCACTCGTCCCCCGTCGCGGCGTTGCACACCACGCCCGCGACGACGACCCCGTTGACCTCCGCGGCTAAGGAGACGGCATATTCCGGCAATCCGTACATATAGTTCACTGTGCCGTCAATCGGATCGAGGATCCACCGCACCGCGCTGGATTCCCCCGGCGCGGCTCCCGGCGCGTCCCCATACTCCTCACCGAGGATCCGGTCATGCGGCCGGAGCTCCCGCAGCGCGGCCGCCACCTGACGCTCGACCGCCCGATCTGCGGCGGTGACCACGTCGGTGCTGGTGCTCTTGGTAGCGACCCCAGAGACCCCCTCCGCCCGCATGCGCCGCGCGGTCGCCGCGGCGTCCCGGGCGACCTCGACCGCGATCTTCAGAAGCTCATCGGGATCCACGCCCAGTTCAGCCATGCCACGTGCCCATCCTTCCCGACCACGTTGGGCCGCCATCTGCCACGATGGTCCGCGTGGGCCCTGGCCGGTCGGTCAGTGCCCCACTCCCCCATCCGGCAGGGGTACCATCCTGACAAAGTCCACGTTCGCATCGCGTCGGCGGTCCCCGCCGCCGGCCGCTCACGCGCGACGCAAGATGCTTCCGACGGACGGCGTTACAATTCACGCCTACCCCTGTGCCACGACCCACCAGACCCGGTGGGTCGCGACGCGGGGGAGAATCCCCACTCCGACGCCGGCACGTCGCTCCGCGCTGCGGTGGCCGGTCGGCCGTGCTCGTTTATCGCCTCCGGAAGGTCATTCGTGACAGAACTCCGCCATACCGGTGCAGACGTACGTGCCCTCACCGACACCCTGATCGCTCACGCCGAGCGGGCCGGAGGTCAGATCACGTCGGCTGAGGTGGCGCGCACCGTTGAGTCCGCCGAAGTGACCCCGGCCCAGGCCAAGAAGATCCTCCGGGCGCTTGCGGACGCAGGTGTCACCGTCGTCGTGGACGGGTCCGCGAGCACCACCCGCCGGCGGGTCTCCGCCGCTCGGTCGGCAACTCCGGCTTCGAAAGCCACGACGGCGAAGACCACCAAGAAGAGTTCGGTCGCCCCGAAGCAATCGGCTCCCGCAAGCGGCGAGGCGTCTCCGCCACGCAAGACCACGCGCAAGACCACCGCCCCGACCACGGCCGAGGCGGCGACCACGCCGGACGCCTCGAGCACGGAGCCCGCCGAGGAAGGGGCGAAGTCCACCACGAAGTCGCGGAAGACGACCAAGTCCACGTCGGCTGCCAAGACCACCAAGGCGACCAAGTCGACCAAGTCCAAGGCGAAGACGAAATCGGCGACGCCCGACGTCGATGACCTCGATCCGGACGACCTCGCCGGCGACCTCGACGACGTCATGGTCGACGACGCCGCCGACCTGGCGGACGACATGGACGCCGACGACAGCGACTTCGAGTGGGACGACGAGGAATCCGAGGCGCTCAAGCAGGCGCGCCGCGACGCGGAACTCACCGCGTCGGCGGACTCGGTCCGGGCGTACCTCAAGCAGATCGGCAAGGTTCCCCTGCTCAACGCCGAACAGGAGGTTGAGCTCGCCAAGCGGATCGAGGCGGGCCTGTACGCGGCGGAACGGCTGCGTGCGGCGCGGGAAGGCGAGATCGAGCTCAGCCCCGAGCTTCAGCGTGACCTGGAGTGGATCGCCCGGGACGGCGAACGCGCGAAGAACCACCTGTTGGAGGCGAACCTCCGCCTGGTGGTGTCGCTGGCCAAGCGCTACACCGGTCGGGGGATGGCCTTCCTCGACCTCATCCAGGAGGGCAACCTCGGCCTCATCCGCGCCGTCGAGAAGTTCGACTACACCAAGGGCTATAAGTTCTCCACGTACGCCACCTGGTGGATCCGCCAGGCGATCACCCGCGCCATGGCCGACCAGGCCCGCACCATCCGCATCCCGGTGCACATGGTCGAGGTGATCAACAAGCTCGGCCGGATCCAGCGCGAGCTGCTCCAGGACCTGGGCCGCGAGCCCACCCCAGAGGAGCTCGCCAAGGAAATGGACATTACGCCCGAAAAGGTCCTGGAGATCCAGCAGTACGCCCGCGAGCCGATCTCCCTCGACCAGACGATCGGCGACGAGGGCGACAGCCAGCTCGGCGACTTCATCGAGGACTCGGAAGCTGTCGTCGCGGTCGACGCGGTCAGCTTCTCCCTCCTGCAGGACCAGCTCCAGCAGGTCCTCCAGACCCTCTCCGAGCGCGAGGCTGGTGTGGTGCGGCTGCGCTTCGGCCTGACCGACGGCCAGCCGCGCACGCTGGATGAGATCGGCCAGGTGTACGGGGTGACCCGGGAACGGATCCGCCAGATCGAGTCCAAGACGATGTCAAAGTTGCGACACCCGTCGCGTTCCCAGGTGCTCCGCGACTACCTGGACTGATCATTTATCGACAGGTCGTGTTCATGGCATTACCACACGTGACCACGGGCGAACGAGATGACAGAGATGGCGTCGTGCTCGTTGACGGGGTACCCGGTAGAGGCGGCACACTGTGCTTAGCAGATGTGACCTCGGTCCCCCGAGGGCACGCAGGGAAGGCTGCATCGGCCGCAGGTGTTAGACATAGTGCGGGACGACCGACGGGTGTGTTCATCGGTGACGACAAGAGGAGGAAGGCGATGACCCCGACCCTCACGCCGCCGGAGGCGGTGGCTCCCCCTGGCGCCGATGAACGGTGCGACCGGTGCAACGCCGCTGGCAAGCTGCGGGTGACCCTCGCGGGGGGCAGCGACCTGGTCTTCTGCGGGCACCACGCCAACAAGTACGCCGAGCAGCTCGTGAAGATCGCGGTCCAGTACAAGACCACTCCCGAGTTCACGTGGCGTGGCGCCGACCTCATGGCGAAGTAAGAGACTCGACGGACGAGGCTCTCTGGACATAACCGGCCGGCTTCCCTGACGGGAGCCGGCCGGCGGCGTCCCTCGTCGAGGCCTGGCGCCTGGCGCGGTCCGCTCCGCTGGGGTCTCCCCGCGGGTCAGAGGGACCGGAGCAAGGCGATTCGCTCTTCGAGCTGCTCGATCGTCGCCTGAGCGCTCGGTGGGCCACCGCAGCGGCGGCGGAGCTCGGCGTGGATTTTGCCGTGCGGCAGACCGGTGCGGTGGTGGTACGCGGCGACCAGCGCATTGAGCTGACGGCGCAGCAAGAGCCTCCGCTCCGCCGGGGTCCGCGGCTCGGCCGGCTGGGGCTGCTGAGGCGGAGGCGCCGCGGCCGCCGCGGCCTTCTTCTTGCGCCGCTCCGCGGCCAACTGCTCGGCCTGCCGTTTGCGCAGCAGCATGGCGACTTGCTCGGCGGTGAGCAGGCCGGGCAACCCCAGGTACTCCTCTTCCTCCGGCGTGCCCGCCTGAGCGGCGGTGCCGAAGGCCCGGCCGTCGAAGATGACTTGGTCGAGCTCGGCGGTCGCCGAGACCGCCTCAATGCGCCGCTCCAGCTCCCCACTGGCCTTCTCGGTCCGCTGCGCCCGTGCCAGCGCCGCATCGTCCAGGCCGTCGCGCTGCTTGGGCTTGCCCAGCACGTGGTCGCGCTCGGCTTCCATCTCGCTCGCCAGCGAGAGCAGCTGCGGCACGCTCGGCAGGAACACCGTGGCGGTCTCGCCCGGGCGCCGGGCGCGGACGAACCGCCCGATCGCCTGAGCGAAGAAGAGCGGCGTCGCGGCGCTCGTCGCGTAGACCCCCACCGCCAGGCGGGGGATGTCGACCCCTTCGGAGACCATCCGGACCGCAACCAGCCACCGCTGCCGAGACGCGGCGAACTCGGCGATTCGCGCCGACGCCTGGGCGTCGTCCGAGAGCGCGATGACGGGCTTCTCCCCCGTCACCCGCTCCAGCAGCCGGGCGTACGCCCGCGCCGCCTGCTGGTCACTCGCGATGACGAGGCCCCCGGCGTCGTCCATCCCATCCGCACGCAGGACCTCCAAGCGGGCATCCGCGGCCCTGAGCACCTGCGGGATCCAGTCGCCCGCCGGGTCGAGGGCGGTCCGCCACGCCTGCGCGATCATGTCCTGCGTCATCGGCTCGCCGAGCCGCGCGGCGAGCTCCTCGCCCGCGCTGGTCCGCCACCGCGTCTCCCCGGAGTACGCGAGGAAGATCACCGGCCGGACGACGCCGTCACGGAGCGCGTCCGCGTAGCCGTACACAGAATCGGCGCGGGAACGCAACAACCCGTCGGGCCCGCGCTCATAGGTGACGAACGGGATCGGGTTGTCGTCTGAGCGGAACGGCGTACCCGTGAGCATCAACCGCCGGACCGCGGGCTCGAAGGCCACCTTGACGCCGTCGCCCCACGAGCGCGTATCCCCGGCGTGGTGCACCTCGTCAAGGATCACGAGGGTTCGGCGGGTCATCGTCCGTCGCCGGTGCACCTGGGGCGCCATGCCGACCTGGGCGTAGGTGACCACCACCCCGTGGAAGTCGGTCGAGGAGTGCACGTCAGCGTTGCGGAACGTGGCGTCGAGGTGGATGCCGACCCGGGCCGCCGCCTGCGCCCACTGACGCTTGAGGTGCTCGGTCGGCGTGACCACGGTGACCGCGTCGACCGTACCGTCGACGAGCAGCTCACCCGCGATCCGAAGGGCGAAGGTGGTCTTACCGGCGCCCGGTGTCGCCACCGCGAGGAAATCGTGGGCACGCCGCCGGAGGTAGGTCACCAGCGCCTTGCGCTGCCACGCGCGCAACGGCGGGAAGGTATCGATAGCCGGCGGTGCGACAGCCACGATCGAGACCCTCCTTCCGACCACCCAACGGCCTGCTCGTGCGCTCCAGCCGCTGCTGGCCAGCGGCGATCAGCAGCATGAAAACGCCCTCGCGACCGACGGAGCGCGAAGGCGCACTCAGCATAGTCAGGGGGTCGGCACCGCCCGGGGTAACGCCTCGCGGCGGCTTACGAGCCCCCGCGTGACCGCGGCCACTGGGGCGCCACCGGGACGGACCACTTGCGCCGCAGGGCGATCACACGGAGGGCGACCACGAGCAGCACCGCGGCGCTGAGCCAGATCGGCTCCGCGTACCCGAAGGCGTCCAGGGCGGCGACGGTGACCGCCCCGGCGAGGGCGGCTAACGCGTAGATCTCACGGCGCAGCACGACCGGAATCTCGCCGGTGAGAAGGTCGCGACCGAGCCCACCGCCGATCCCGGTGAGCATCCCGATGAGGCAACTCCCCATCGGCGGGACGCCGGCGTCGAGCGCTTTGAGCGTTCCGGTGACGGTGAACAGGCCGAGTCCCGCCGCGTCGAGCAGGAGGACGGTCCGCCGCAGCCGGACGAGCTGCGGGTGGAACCAGAACACGGCGACCGACGTGACCGCGGCGGTGGTGGCGTAGCGCCAGTCAGCGAAGGCGAGCGGCGGCACTTCTCCGATGGCGACATCCCGCAGGATGCCGCCACCGAGCGCCGCGACGAACCCGACGAAGCCCACGCCGAACAGGTCCAGCCGCTTGACAACCGCGGCGGAGGCGCCGGAGGCGGCGAACACCGCGACTCCGGCCAAGTCTGCGAGCAACAGGGCGGTGGAGGTGCTCACCGCCGCAGGTTACCGGCGGGGCCGCCGTGACAGACGAGGAGGGAGGCCGTCCCTCCTCGATCGGATGCGCCTTACTCGGCGAGCGAGTCGTAGATCTCCTTGCAGGTCGGGCAAATCGGCGAATCCGGCTTCGGAGCCTTGGTGACCGGGAACCGCTCGCCGCACAGGGCGATGACGTACGTGCCCATGACCGCGCTCTCCGCGATCTTGTCCTTGCGCACGTAGTGGAACAGCTCCGGGCCGGTGCCGGCGTCCTTCACCTCCGGACGCTCCAAGACCTGAGTGCTCACGACGTCACACCTCCGACGCACCAGTCTGGCAGGTCACCACGGAACGGTCGACCACTCGGCGGGTCGCGACCGCCCTGATACGGGTTTTATCCCTCTCCTTACGGTTCCACGTCAATCGTGCGGACCGGACGCTCGTGCGGTGCCGGCGACAGCGCCACGGGCATGCGACGCCGCCACCGCCGCCACCACCGGTGGTTTTCCCGCGGCGGCCGGTCGTTAGCGATGAGAACCGCGAGCCAGGGGACGAGCACCATTCCGACGGCGCACAGCGGCAGCCACAGCCACAGCAGCGGCGCCTCGACGGAGACCAAGATCGCGCCGATGATGAGGCAGGCCGCCCGGATCCCCATCATCGTGAGGTACCGCACTTGCCGGCTGTGGAGCTGGTGGTCCTGGCTGTACGCGGCGTCGGTGATCAAGACTGGTTGCTGCGCCCGTCGCTTCACGGCGGCCCCTCCTCTGGCTGCACTCATCCTCGCACCTCGTGCCAGCCCGGCACACCGGGGCGTGCACAGTCTGCGGGAATCCTCACCGCGCTTTCGCGGCCGCCTTCACCTGCTGCTTGTACGTCCGGACCTTCGCCAGCGACGCCTCATCGGTGATGTCGGCGACCGAACGGTAGACGCCCTCCTCGCCGTACTCGCCGGCGGCTTCCCGCCACCCCGTCGGCCGTACCTCGAACCGCTTACCGAGGAGCGCGACGAAAATCTGCGCCTTCTGCTGGCCGAACCCGGGCAGCACGCTGACGCGGCGCAGGAGCTCGGCGCCGTCGGCCACGTCCGCCCACACCCGGCTCGCCTCGCCGTCGTACCGCTCGACGAGCACCCGGCACAGCTCCTGCACCCGGGCGGCCATCGCCCGGGGGAACCGGTGCAAGGCGGGTCGCTGGCTGAAGACCGCGACGAGCTCGTCGGGGTCGTACGCCGCGAGGACGTGCGCGTCGAGCTCCCGACCGAGCCGGTGCGCCAACTCGTACGGCGCGGCGAAGGCCCGCTCCATCGGCACCTGCTGGTCGAGGAGCATGCCGATCAGCAGGGCCAGCGGGTTGTCGCGCAGGAGCTGGTTGGCCTCGGGGGCGATAGGCAAGGAGAGGGTCATGGGTCTCATCCTGCCGCTCCCCGGCGCCGACCGGAGCCGCACCCAGGATCGTGTCGTCCTCGATCACGCCCCACCCCACCCGGTACGCCCCGGCTCAGCGGCGGCCCGCGCTCTCCTCACCGGTCGGGGCGAATCGGCATGCGCTCCCCCGCCTCCACCGGGATCGGCAGGGTGTTCTCGGGCGGAGGCACCGCGCACGTGGCGTAGTCCGTGAAGGCCGAGGGGGGATTCGCCGCGCGATTGAAGTCGAGCGTCACGTGCCCGTCCGGCGCGGGCGGCGGGATGGTGAGCGACCGCGCCCCCGCGTAGGTGGTCACCCCGCTCGTCGCGTCCCGGAACGGCACCCACAACCCGCCGTCGGCGCGGCCGAACGCGGTCAGGGCAAAGTCGTCCCCACCGACGCGGAACTGCACCACGCCGACGGCGCGCTGCCGGTGGGTCACTCCGGAGACCACGGACCCGAGCAGCACCAGACGCGGCTGGTCGTAGGGGTGGAAGAGGCCCGGCACCACCCACTCCGGCCGCGGATCGTACGCGGGCACTCCCGCGAACCAGGTCCGGGTCACCGCCGTCGGGTCGCGCAGGCGCAGCGCGTACCGACCGTTGCGCTGAAGGATCTCGATGGCCTTGTCGCCGCACGTCGCCCACGCCGATGGCGCCCCATCGGCTACCGCGATCACCGCGGTGCCCCGCACCGGTCGGCCGTGCAGCATCAGCCCGTCCTCGGCCGCGGCCTGGACGGTCACCCCGGCGGGACGCCCGGTCCACCACCCCGGGACGCCCCAGTACGGACGCAACTCCTCGGTCAGCCAGTGCAACGCGGTCACGCTGAGCCAGCCGTGCGGGTGGCGGAGCTCCTCGGTCCGCCGCACCCGCCAGCCCACCCAGTCCCGCACGAACTCATCGCGATCGACCGGCACCCGGGGCGTGGTGGCCATCGCGCTGCCTCCCCGTCACTCCGTGGCCTCCCTCAGACACGCGCCACCTCGTACGATGGCACCCCTCGCCGGTCCAGATGGCGGGTTCGCCGCCGTCCGCGACGAGATTCACCGGCACCGGGCACGACGAACCCCCGGCGCGTTGTCGCCCCACCAGCCGCAGACCGGGCAGGATGAGCGTCGTGGCTGCAGACGACCTCACCGCTGGGTTCCCGGGCCTGCTCTCCCCTACCGGAGTCGCGCACCTGCGCGAGGCCCTGGTGACCGCCGATTACACCGTCAACGGCATCGCCACCCGGCTCGGCCCCGAAGCCACCAGCGGCGTGGCCCGCAGCGACTACCGGCTGGCGCTGCGGTTGACCGAGGATCGGGACCGCCTCGGCACCTTGATCCGCCTGTTCATCTGCGGGCAGACCGAACCGGAGGACGCGGTGGCCGCAGCGCTCGCGCCCCTGCCGCTGGCCGAGGCGCGCGCGGCGGGTTTGGTCGAGCCCGCCCCGCTCGAGGCGACCGGGGAGATCGGACTGCGCCAGGGCGTGGACCTCGAACCATACGGGGACGCCTGGTGGGTGCTCTCGGACGTGCCCGCCAGCGCCCGCCCCGGCCGACCCCTCCCTCCCGATCACGTGCTCGGCATCGGCGGGTCGTCCACCACGCTCGTCGGCGCGACCATCCGCCGCCCCGTCCGCACCGCCCTCGATCTCGGCACCGGGTGTGGGGTGCAGGCGCTACACCTGTCCACCCACGCCGACGCAGTCACGGCGACCGACGTGTCGGTCCGGGCCCTGCGGTTCGCGGCGACGACCGCCGCGCTCAACGGCCAACGGTGGGAGCTGCTCCACGGTGACCTCGTCGCCCCGGTCGCGGGCCGGCGATTCGACCTCGTCGTCAGCAATCCGCCGTTCGTCGTGGGCCCCGGGACAGCGACGCACACGTACCGCGACTCCGGACGGGTCGGAGACGCGGTGTGCGCCGAGCTCGCCGCCGCCGCGCCCTCGCTGCTCACCGAGGGCGGCGTGATGCAGTACTTGGCAAACTGGCTCCACATCTCCGGCGAGAGCTGGGAGGAGCGGGTCGCGGGATGGATCGCGGGAACCGGGCTGGACGCCTGGGTGATTCAGCGCGAGGTCGCGGACCCCATCGACTACGTCAACCTGTGGCTCGCCGACGCGAGCGAGCCGGCTGATCCCCGGCGCGTCAACGACTGGCTGGACTGGTTCGACGCCAACAAGGTGGAGGCCGTCGGCTTTGGAGTGATCACGTTGCGCCGCGGCGGCCACGACAACCCCATCGTCCGCATCGAAGAGCTGCGTCAGCAGGTGGAGCCGCCGCTCGGCACGCACATCGCCGCCTGGTTCGAGCGGCAAGACTGGCTGCGTGCCCGCGACGCCGAGGCGTTGCTCGCCGCGCGCTACAAGGCCGCCGAGGATCTGCAGCTGCGCCAGGAGGCGTCCCTCGGCCCCGACGGCTGGATGGTGGATCGCCAGGTGCTCGCCCGCACGCGGGGCCTGCGCTGGGCCGAGGAGGTGGACCCGCTGGTCGTCTCCCTCGTCGCCGGCGCCACCGGCCAGCTCTCTCTGCGTGACCAGCTCGCCCTGCTCGCCGCCGCGCACGACGTGCCCGAGGAGGAGCTGCGGCAGAACGCTGTCCCGATCATTTCCCACCTGGTCGAGCGGGGAATTGTCACACCCGTGTGAGCCGACCGTGTGCGAGTCGCGCAGATGGTGAGAGTCGCGCCCGCGTATTTGTCCACTAGGGACGATTAGGACGGTCGCCGGAGTATCGAGGGACGCGTGCGGGAACTGTGACGCAGAACTCCTGATCGTACATCTGAATTATTCAGACATTTCACCATTTATTTTCGTCAGATTCTTGCTCCGTCCCTCGCTTTCTCACTCTCGTCTTACAGCCCACCCACCAAGCTGAAGGCATCGGTGCGGATCAGCGCCGCCAGCACCACGCAATTCGCAACACGGGGAGGCAACACAAGGTGGGTGCGCAGATGACGGCACACCGGATCGATCCGACCGCTGCGACCTCGTACGAGGAGTCCACCTGGTACGAGGAGTCCGCCGACCTCGACGCGATCGATGAGCGGGAGGTGTCCGCCGACCTCGTCCGGGCGTACCTCCGGGGTATCGGCCGCACCAAGCTGCTGACCGCGGTGGAGGAGGTCGAGCTCGCCAAGCGGATCGAGGCGGGTCTCTACGCCGAGCATCGGCTTGCCAGCGAGCCCACCATGCCGGCCTCGTTGCGCGCCGACCTGGAAGTCATCGCCGCCGAAGGTCGAAGCGCGAAGAACCGCCTCCTGGAGGCGAACCTGAGACTGGTGGTGAGCATCGCCAAGCGCTACACCGGTCGGGGGATGGCCTTCCTCGACCTCATCCAGGAGGGCAACCTCGGCCTCATCCGCGCCGTCGAGAAGTTCGACTACACCAAGGGCTACAAGTTCTCCACGTACGCCACCTGGTGGATCCGCCAGGCGATCACCCGCGCCATGGCCGACCAGGCCCGCACCATCCGCATCCCGGTGCACATGGTCGAACAGGTCAACAAGATGGTGCGCGCGCGGCGCGACCTCGCCGCCACCCTCGGCCGCGAACCGACCATCGGGGAGATCGCCACCGCGATGGGGATACCCGAATTCCAGGTCCTCGAGTTGATGTCCTACGACCGCGATCCGGTCAGCCTCGACCAGGCCGTGGGCGAGAACGGCGAGAGCTCGCTCGGGGATTTCGTCGCCGTCGCCCCGCCCAGCCGCTCGTCGGAGGAGATCGCGGCCCACGGCCGGCTGCGCACCGAGGTCGAGATCGTGCTCGCCACGCTGTCTCAGCGGGAGCAAGCGGTGATCCGGCTTCGGTACGGCCTGGACGACGGTCGGCAACGCACCCTCGACGAGGTCGGGCGCGAATTTGGGCTGTCCCGCGAACGGATTCGCCAGATCGAGAAGGTGACCCTTCTCAAGTTGCGCGAGCCGTCGCGGGCGCAGCGCCTGGAGGCGTACGCCGGCTGAGCGGGGGAAGGGCCGTGCCCGCCAAGGCCCTTCCCGTCACAGCCGGCGAGGTCCGGTGTCCGGACGCGGACTGGGATCTCCGATGTGGACAGTCGCGTGGAGGACCGACAGACCGGTGGGGCGAGCGAGCACGGGGTTGAGCCGCAGCGCGCGAACCTCCGGATGCTCGTCGACGAGGCGGCCAACCCGCATGAGGAGATCCGCCAAGGCGTCCCGATTCACCGGCGCGGCCCCGCGATAGCCGTGCAGCAGCGGCGCCGCCCGGGGCTCGTCGAGCACCTCCATCGCGTCGCGATCCGTCAGCGGCGCGGCCCGCCACGCGCGGTCACCGAGCAGCTCCATCGCCGCCCCACCGAGACCGAAGCCGACCACCGGGCCAAACGTCGAATCCTCGACGGACTCCACCACGCACGGCACGCCCGGCTCCACCATCGGTTGCACCAGGACGCTGGGGCCGAACGCCGCAGCGATCTCGGCGTACGCGCGGGCGACCGCCTCATCGGACGCGACGTTCAACCGCACCGCGCCGAGGTCGAAGCGGTGGCGCAGCCCTTCCACCGCCGCCTTGAGGGCCACGGGATAGCCGAACTCCCGAGCGTGAGCGACCGCGGACTCCGCCGACTCCGCGACCCGCGCGGGAACAACGTCGATCCCGTACGCCGCGAGGAGCTGCTCGGCCGGCACCTCCGCCGCGGACAGCCGGGCCGCGTCCGGCGCGATGTGCGGTAGGGCGGGGATCGTCCCCGGCGGCCGGCGCAGCCACTCGGCGTAGCCGACCACGCGCGCCAGCGCGCGGACCGCCTCCTCCACGGACGGGTATACCGGCACCCCCGACGGGGCGTGGCCAGCCAGGAAGGCGGCGACGGTGGGCTTCGCCCCGGCCCGCGCCACCCGCGCCAGCGCGTCGGCGAAGTCATCCTCGTCGTCGACGTGTTGGCCCGGCAGCGGGGGCGCGAACACCACGACCAACGCGTCCACCGCGTCGTCATTCGCGGTGGCGGTCAGCGCCTCGCCGAACTCCCGCGCGCCCGCTTGGGGGCCGACGTCCCGCGGATAGCCCGGCGCCACCACCAGCCCTCGCCCGGCGCACGCGGTAGTCGCCAAGCCCACCAGGGCCGAGGAGTTGCCGACGATACCGACGCGGTTGCCCGCCGGCAGCGGCTGGCTCGCCAGCAGCACCCCCACGTCGAACAGCTCCGCCACAGTATCGACCCGAATCACACCGGATCGCGCGAACAAAGCGGTGATACCGGCGGCGTCGGGCCCCGGCACGTCCGACGTCGCCGCCGGCGCCGGCGAGGCGAGCGCGACGATGGGCTTCGTACGCCCGATCCGCCGCGCCAGCCGCGCGAACTTCCGCGGATTTCCGAACGACTCCAGGTAGAGCAGGATGACGTCCGTGCCGGGATCGTCCTGCCAGTACTGCAGCAGGTCGTTGACCGAGACATCAGCCCGGTTCCCCGCCGAGACGAAGCTCGACAGCCCGAGCCCGCGCCGATCGGCCTCGGCGAGCAGCGCCACACCGAACGCGCCGGACTGGCTGAAGAAGCCGACACGGCCGGCGTCAGGCAACCGCGGGGCGAGCGTCGCGTTGAGGCGAACCCGCGCGTCGGTGTTGGCGATCCCGAGGCAGTTGGGGCCCACCAGACGCATGCCCGCCGAGCGCGCGATGCGCAGCACCCGCTCCTGTTCGGCCGCGCCGCGTTCGCCGGTCTCGGCGAAGCCCGCCGAGATCACGACTACCCCGTGCGCGCCGGCCGCCCCCGCGTCGGCCACCGCGTCCGCCACCGCCTCGGCCGGCACCGCGATGACGGCCAGGTCGATCGGCTGCCCCGCGTCGGCCGCGCGAGGCCACGCGGGCAAACCCGCGACCTGCTTCGCCGTCGGGTGAATCGGCACCACCGCGCCGGTGTATCCGCCGTCACGCAAGTGTCCGAGCAGCGCCGCGCCCACCCCCTCGCCGCTGGCGCTCGCCCCGTAGACGGCGACGCCCCGGGGAGTGAGCAGCCGGGCGATGGAGCGCGCTTCGCTGCGGTGCTCCCGCTCCCACTGCACCTCCAAGGACTGCTCCGTCGGCGCGATCGGGAAGCTGAGGTGCACCACCCCGTCGGCGTACTGCCGGCGAATCTGGTAGCCGGCGTCGGCGAACACCCGCAGCATCTGCGCGTTGGTCGGCAGCACCTCGGCCACGAATTGGCTAATCCCTTCCTCGCGCGCCGCGGCCGCGAGGTGTTCGAGCAGCACCGAGCCGATGCCCCGCCCTTGATAGGCGTCCTCCACCACGAACGCCACTTCGGCGTCGGGTGCGTCGGGGCCGAGCCGCTCGTAGCGCCCCACCGCCACGATCCGCTCACCGGCGAGCACCACGAACGCCTCGCGGTCATGGTGGTCGACGGTGACGAAGCGCTGGAGGTCCCGCTCGGGAATGCGGGGATACGGCGAGAAGTAGCGCAGGTAACGGGTGCGCTCGGAGAAACGCGCGTGCATCGCCACGATCTCCGGCGCGTCCTCCGGCCGAATTTGTCGCAAATGGACGGTCGTACCGTCACTGAGCAGGACGTCAGCGGAGCGGTCCGGTGCGCCCACCCGGATCACTCCCTCGGGTCGTAGGGATCGAGTCCATGCAGCGGAAACACCGCGCGGCGCGTCGCCAGGATGGCCTGGTCGATCGGGGTGGTCGCCCGATCCGGCTGCCACGGCTGAAACGCCACATCAACATCATCAGTCATCCGCAGGGGCACCACGCGATCGGGGCAGCGCGCGCGGGCGAGTGCGCGCCAGCCAGGCGGCGTGAGCAGCGCGGGGAGGAGCGGCTCCCCCGTGGCGATGGCCAACAAGTGCGTCCAGGCCCGCGGTACCGCCTCCACCAGGGCGTACCCCCCTCCGCCGGTCGCCACCCACCGGCCCTCACACAGCTCGTCGGCGAGCGCGCGCAGCGCGAGGTAGGTGGCGCGCTGACCGTCCACAGACAGCCGCAAGTTGGCGAGGGGATCCAGCCGATGGCCGTCCACGCCGCACTGGGTGACCAGCACCTGGGGCCGGAAGGCGCGCAGCAGCGGCGGGACGATCGCGTGAAAGGCCCGCAGCCACCCGGCGTCGTCGGTGCCGGGCGGCAACGGCACGTTGACCGCGCTCCCCTCCGCACCCGGTCCGCCGGTCTCGTCGGGGAACCCGGTGCCAGGGAAGAGAGTCAGCGGGCTCTCATGCAGGCTGATCGTGAGGACTCGGGGATCGTCGTAGAAAATGTGCTGCACCCCGTCGCCGTGGTGCACATCGACGTCGACGTAGGCGATGCGCTCCGCGCCGAGGTCCAGCAGGCGCGCGATCGCCACCGCCGGGTCGTTGTAGACGCAGAATCCCGAGGCGCGGGCGGGCATCGCGTGGTGCAGCCCACCCGCGATGTTCACCGCGCGACGGACCTCGCCGCGCCACACCGCCTCCGCCGCGGCCACGGTGGCCCCGACGATTAAGGCGCTGGCCTCGTGCATATTCGGAAAGATGGGATTATCCGCAGTGCCGAGTCCGTAGCCGGAGAAAAAGGGATCGTTGGGCGCGGCGCGGACGGCGTCGAGGTAATCCGGGCGGTGCACCCGCCGCAGCATGGCCTCGTCCGCCGGAGTCGGCGCCACCATCCGCACGCCGGGCCGATCGAACACGCCGAGTTCGCGGGCGAGCGCCATGGTGAGCTCGACGCGGACCGGATCGAGCGGATGCTCCCCGAGGTCGTACGCGAGCAGCGACTCGTCCCACACCACCAGCGTGTCCTGTGACATACCGCCATCGTCGCATGCCCGCTTCAGACGGTCCTCACCAGGAACGACCCGCCCATTCCCCGCACGTCACAATGAGCTCGTCATAGCGACAAACTTCGATGCGTAATAGTGCCGCGAAACCGAATCGTCGGTTTTCCGAGGTACGATCAACCGGGGAGGGCTACAGCACGTGACGTACGACTGTTATTCCCCGACTCATGGCCGTCGTGCCGCGATAGAGGGCGTTGCCGCCCAGGAGAGGTGGTAACGGTGGTCCGGCATGATCTCGTAGACACCACCGAGATGTACCTGCGCACGATCCTCGAACTGGAAGAGGAAGGTGTTCCTCCCCTGCGCGCCCGGATCGCCGAACGCCTCAACCAGAGCGGGCCGACGGTCAGCCAAACCGTCGCCCGGATGGAGCGGGACGGGCTGCTCACGGTGAAGGAAGACCGCTCCTTACAGCTCACGCCCCTCGGGCGGAGTCACGCCGTCGCCGTCATGCGCAAGCACCGCCTCGCCGAACTGCTCCTCGTCAATGTCATCGGCATGCCGTACGAGGAAGCCCACCAAGAGGCGTGCCGGTGGGAGCACGTGATGAGCGACGCGGTGGAGAAGCGGGTCTACGAGCTGCTCGACCGCCCCACCCACTCCCCGTACGGCAATCCGATCCCCGGGCTCGACGCGCTGGGCATCGAGCCGGTGAAGGACGAGTCAGCCGATGAGCGCAATCTCGCCTCCGCGGAGCTAAACGGCCGCGTCGTAGTCCGCCGCATCTGCGAGAGCGTGCAGACGATCCCGGACGTCCTGCGGCAGCTCCACGAGGCTGGGGTCAACCCTGGAGCCACGGTGACCGTGAGCCGGGGCACCGACGGCATCACCCTCGACGGGCCAAACGGCAGGGTCGCGCTCCCCCTCTCCATCGCCTCGCGCGTCTTCGCCGTGCCGGCCTAGCCGGTCCCCCACCAGCGGAATCACTCAGTCCGATAGGCGTCGATGCGCCGGGCCAAGGTGAGGAGCCTCGGGGCGAGCTCCGCCGGATCCTCCCCATCGGCCACGGTGTACCGCAGGCTGATCAACCGTTGGTCGCCACTCAGCCACCCGACCTCAACCGCCGGGCGCTGCGCACCGCTGCCGGCCACCGTCGCCTGGTACCCGGCCTTGCCAAGCCCCTTGACCGCCCGCGCGCCGCGCGGCGCGACCTCCTCGCGCAGGATCGTCGCGTCAATCGTGGTCGCGGTGATGGAGAGTGCGAGCTCGGGGTGCGGGTTCGCAAGCGGCCGGAGGAGACAGGTGTACGTCGCGCCCTGCCGCGACGCGGCCGCGATGTCGAAGCGGATCCCGATGACCTCGGCGACGAGGGCGACGTCGAGCAGGTGACACGCGCCCTCAGCGGTCGCCGTGCCCTCGGCGCGCGACAGCTCATCCCCCGCGTCCTCGGTTGGCTGCTCCGCGCGGACGTGGGGGCGGATTCTCCATCCGACGCGGGCGCCTCCGCCGCGGACACGCCAACGAACCCCGCAGCCGGCGGTGGTGGTCCGGCGTGGGCGGCGCAGCCGGCCAGCAGCGCGGCTGCGGCGACGACCGTGCCAAGCCGCGTACGCACCAGGTGCCTCCGAGAGGGGCGAGCTGTCGACAGATGTCGACACGGTACGGCTTCGCGGCCCGTCCGGGAATCCCGCTTCTCGGTGCGGCGGCGCGGGACGACGCAGACGACAGATAACGCTCACACGACACAACGCGATCGCACCAACCCGCGTCGGACGACGCGCGACGGGTCAGGCGATCGCGCGTGTCCCGTGGACGCCGGCCACCGCCGGCATCCACGGGACCACGTGGCCTAGCTACGGGAGATCAGCTACATCCGGAGGTCGAGCCGCACCCCTCGCAGACGTAGCAGCTACCCGCCGGTCGCATCTTCGTTCCGCAGGTGAAGCAGAGCGGAGCGTCCGCGGCCTTGCCCATCACCGCCTCCAACAGCTCGGTCGACGAACCGACCTGCGGCGGCGCGGTGCGGTCACTGGACGGGCCATGGCCGGACGCCGGCTGTTCCGGCGCCCGGGTGGACGCGGCGGGCGCCGCGCCCGTCGGCGAGGAGACCGGAGCGGACGCGGCCATCCCCGCCAGGTCCATGTTGGACTCCAGCTCCGAGTCGGCGCGCAGCTGCTCCGCCCGTTCCTTGGCGGTGAAGATGCCCAGCTCAGCGCGGCGCTCGTACGGCAGGAAGTCCAGCGCCAACCGGCGGAAGATGTAGTCCATGACCGAGGTCGCCATGCGGATGTCCGGGTCGTCGGTCATGCCCGCCGGCTCAAAGCGCATGTTGGTGAACTTCGAGACATAGGTCTCCAGCGGCACGCCGTACTGCAGGCCGATCGAGATGGCCACCGAGAACGCGTCCATCACCCCGGCCAGCGTCGACCCTTGCTTGGACATCTTGAGGAACACCTCACCCAGGCCGTCGTCCGGATAGGACGATGCGGTGAGGTACCCCTCGGCGCCCCCCACGGTGAAGGAGACGGTCGTCGACGGGCGCTTCTTCGGCAAGCGCTTCCGCACCGGGCGGTATTCGACCTTCTCGGGGGCCTTCTCCTGCTCGGCCGAGGCCTTCGCCGCCTTCGCGTTCGACAGCGGCTGGCCGACCTTGCAGTTGTCCCGGTAGATCGCGAGCGCCTTCAGCCCCAGCTTCCAGCCCTCGAAGTAAATCTTCTCGATGTCCTCAACCGTCGCCGACTCCGGCATGTTGACCGTCTTCGAAATTGCGCCGGAGATGAACGGCTGCACCGCGGCCATCATCCGCACGTGCCCCATGGGCGCGATGGCCCGCTGACCCATCGCGCAGTCGAAGACCGGGTAGTGCTCGGGCTTGAGCCCTGGCGCGCCGACGACGTGGCCGTGCTCGGCGATGTACTCGACGATCGCCTCGATCTGCTCCTGCTGGTAGCCGAGGCTCCGCAGGGCGCGCGGCACGGTCTGGTTGACGATCTGCATCGACCCGCCGCCCACCAGCTTCTTGAACTTCACCAGCGCCAGGTCTGGCTCGATGCCGGTGGTGTCGCAGTCCATCATCAGCCCGATGGTGCCGGTGGGCGCGATCACCGAGGCCTGCGCGTTGCGCCAGCCGTGCTTCTCACCGAGCTTGAGGCAGAGCTGCCACTGGTTGGTCGCCTCGCGAACGATCTCCTTCGCCACCGGGCTCTGCGCGCGGATCTCGTCGTTCGCGGCGGCGTGCTTGCGCATGACCCGCTTGTGCCCCTCGGCGTCGCGGGCGTAGCCGTCGTACGGGCCGACAATCGCGGCCAGCTCCGCCGACCGCCGGTACGCGGTGGCCGTCATCAGGGACGTGATGGCGGCGGCGAGCGTCCGCCCCTCCTCCGAGTCGTACGGCAGGCCGGAGGCCATGAGCAACGCGCCGAGGTTGGCGTACCCGATGCCGAGCTGTCGGTAAGCCCGCGTGGTCTGCGCGATCTTCTCCGTCGGGAAGTCGGCGAAGCAGATCGAGATGTCCATCGCGGTGATGATGAGCTCGACGCTCTTGACGAACTTCTCGACCTCGAAGCTGCCGTCTTCCCTCAGGAACTTCATGAGGTTGAGGGAGGCGAGGTTGCACGAGGAGTTGTCCAGGTGCATGTACTCGGAGCACGGGTTGGACGCGGTGATCCGCCCCGCCTCCGGGCAGGTGTGCCAGTCGTTGATGGTGTCGTCGTACTGGATACCCGGGTCGGCGCACTCCCACGCCGCTTGCGCGATCTTCCGGAAGAGGGCACGCGCGTCGACAGTCTCCAGCACCCGGCCGTCGAGCCGCGCCCGCAGGGCGAAGGGACGCCCCTCCTCGACCGCCCGCATGAACTCGTCGGAGACGCGCACCGAGTTGTTGGCGTTCTGGTACTGGACGCTGACGATGTCCTTACCGCCCAGGTCCATGTCGAAGCCCGCGTCGCGCAGCACGCGGATCTTCTGCTCCTCGCGCGCCTTGCACTCGATGAACTCCTCGATATCCGGGTGGTCGATATCGAGGATCACCATCTTCGCCGCGCGACGCGTGGCACCCCCCGACTTGATGGTGCCGGCCGACGCGTCCGCTCCCCGCATGAAGCTCACCGGGCCGGACGCGGTGCCCCCGGAGGAGAGCAGCTCCTTCGACGAGCGGATCCGGGAGAGGTTGACCCCCGCTCCGGAGCCACCCTTGAAGATCAGGCCTTCCTCCTTGTACCAGTCGAGGATCGACTCCATCGAATCCTCGACCGAGAGGATGAAGCACGCCGAGACCTGCTGCGGGGCTGAGGTGCCGACGTTGAACCAGACCGGCGAGTTGAAGCTGAACACCTGGTGCACCAGCATCCAGGTCAACTCGTGCTCGAAGATCTCCGCATCGGCCGAGCTCGCGAAGTAGCCGTACTTCTCGCCGGCGGCACGGTAGGTCTTCACCACCCGGTCGATGAGCTGCTTGAGCGACCACTCGCGCTCCGGGCTGCCGACCGCGCCCCGGAAGTACTTGCTCGCGACGATGTTGGTCGCGTTGACGCTCCAGAAGTCGGGAAACTCGACCCCGCGCTGCTCGAAGTTCACCGAGCCGTCACGCCAGTTGGTCATGACGACGTCGCGGCGTTCCCAGGTCACCTCGTCGTACGGGTGGACGCCCTCCGTCGTCCACACCCGTTCGATCTTGAGGCCTCCCGTGCCCCGGGCGCGCCCTTTGCTCGCGGTGACACCATCCCCCGGCATCTCGTCTACCCCCTCAGGCATCCACGCGGCAGCCCGCCGCGCTCGCACAAACCGACACCTTCCCACGCGTGACTGGCAGCCGTCTCCCCGGCTCCAGCCGTCGTGACGCTCTCACGCCTAACTGGCTTGGTCGTCCCTCGACACCGTCACGGTGTCGTCCTGCCCCCGCTGAGCCGCGGAAGCCCGCAGCGCTTGAATCTCCCGTTCGAAATCCTCGAGGGATTCGAACGAGCGGTAGACGCTGGCGAAACGGAGGTACGCCACCTCGTCGAGCTCCCGCAGCGGCCCGAGGATCGCCAATCCGACCTCGTGGCTGGGCACTTCGACCACGCCTTTGGCCCGCACCGTCTCCTCGACCTTCTGCGCGAGCAAGGCGATGGCGTCGTCGTCGACGGGACGTCCCTGACACGCCTTGCGTACGCCGTTGATGATCTTGTCGCGGCTAAACGGCTCCGTTACCCCGCTGCGCTTGACCACCGCGAGGACCGCCTCCTCAACGGTGGTGAAGCGCTTACCACAACGCGGACAGGCACGACGGCGCCGGATGAGCTGGCCGTCCTCGGCTTCGCGGGAATCCACCACGCGCGAGTCGGCGTGACGGCAGTATGGACACCGCATGCCGGACCTCCCATCCGCGTGTTCCAGGGCGGCGGCGCCGCCAGCTTCCCCCGCCCTGCCCTGAGCAGCCACGTCACGGCACGCAACGATCCCGCGACCCACCGTAGGCACGGTTCGCCGCCACGAGCGTGGCGCTTGACGGCAAGGTGGGGCTCGCCACCCCAAGGAGTTGAGGACTTTCGGATACGAACCACTAGATGTTGGGTCTGACGCTATGTCGACGGCGCATCGCCGGTCAAGTTGACGCGCGCATCATGGGACCGGCGCGCCGCCAACCCCATCCGTCCGGGGGACCGCCGTCCAGCAGCCCCATCGCACTCACCCCCCGTCACCCCACACCGAATCACGTGATGGACGTCTCCCTGTCGCACCGCCGACACGCTCGCCTCCGCCCCGAGCACACCCCAGGCGATTCGCCCGCCCACTCGGCCAACCACTGCCGCAGCAATTAGAACACACGTACGATTGTCAGCAAGCCGCCCGACCATCTCCCCACAACAGCCGATCCGACACGCCGATGATGGGTCGTACAGATGTTTGAAACTGCGCGATCATCTCGATACGGTCGGGACACCGGCCACCCATGTCGGCACACCTACCCCAACCGCCCGAAGCCACCAGCACCAGGGCGAACGCGCCATCAGGAGGACGGACGTGTCAGACGACCGCAATCGGCGGCCGCATCGAGAGGAAGCCGACCCCGCGTCACCGAGGACCGGTCGACGACGCAGTCCGAGCCGGGGCGACAACGGCCTTCGGGCGGTCCCCGCGGGGAGCTCCGCCGTGGCCTCCGGGACGGCTACGCTCTCCGCGCGCCAGCGCCGGATCCTGGAATTCATTCGCCACTGGATCGAGCAGCGCGGGTATCCGCCGAGCGTGCGGGAAATCGGCGAAGCCGTCGGCTTGGTCTCCCCGTCGAGCGTCGCCTACCAGCTCAAGGAGCTGGAGCGGAAAGGCTTTCTGCGTCGCGACCCCCACCGCCCCCGCGCGGTCGACATCCGCTCCCCCAACGACCCCGACAGCGAGGAGCCCGCGCCGTCGCGCCCGACGCCGGCGTACGTGCCGCTGCTCGGGCGGATCGCCGCTGGTGGCCCCATCCTCGCCGAACAAGTCATCGACGATGTCTTCCCCCTCCCTCGGGAACTCGTCGGCGAGGGAGAGGTGTTCATGCTCCGGGTCACGGGCGATTCCATGATCGAAGCGGCGATCTGCGACGGCGACTGGGTTGTCGTCCGGCGACAACCGACCGCGGACCCGGGCGACATCGTCGCGGCGATGATCGACGGTGAGGCGACCATCAAGACCTATCGCCCCCGCGAGGGGCGCGTCTGGCTCATGCCCGCCAACCCGGCCTACGACCCGATCCCCGGCGAGGAGGCCACCATCCTGGGGCGGGTCGTCGCCGTCCTACGCCGCATCTGATCGTCGTTCGGCGAGGTTACGGCCTGGCTCTCGTCCCCGCGCCGGGGTCGAGCGGGGTTACCAGTCGCCCCGGTCGGGCGACGCGTACCCGCGCGCAGGGCCGCCATAGCTGCGGGTGGGGTCGTCATACCGGCCGTACTCGTCACGCCCTTCCGGATAGCTGCGCCGCCCCGGGTCGGCATAGTCACCACCGTCGAGAGGGCCCCGCGGTGGGCCGCCGCGCTCCGCCGCCCCACCCGAGCCCCAGTCGCCGGCCCCAGCGCCGTAGATCCCACCGGAGGGTCGGTTCGCCGCGCCCCCGCCGTAGACGGTGCCCTGACGCCCCGACGATCCACCCGACGACGGCACACCCCCACCGCCATACACACCGCCCGGGCGCGCCCGACCCGACGCCCCATACACCCCACCGGAGGGTCGGTTCGCCGCGCCCCCGCCGTAGACGGTGCCCTGACGCCCCGACGATCCACCCGACGACGGCACACCCCCACCGCCATACACGCCGCCCGGGCGCGCCCGGCCCGACGCCCCATACACCCCACCGGCACCCACCGGGCTCGTCGTCGCCTTCGGCTCGTCCTCCCAGGTGTCCTCCGACGGCACCTCGGTCTCCGGTACCAGGACGCGCTCCCGCCCGGAGGACCCTCCGCTCGCCTGACCCCGGCCGCGACGGGCCACGAGAATCCCGGCAATCCCGATCGCCACCAGCAGGGCGCCGAAGAGGCCAACCCCGCCGATCATGAGGTTGATGTCCTGGAGGGTGAGCCGGTCGATCCAGGAGGGGCCGGCGTCACCGTCGTCACCCTCGGTCGCTTTCGCCATGGTCGTCGACGGCTCGTAGCGCTGGATAACGACGTCGACGTCGCCCGCGAGCGCCCCCACATCGGAGACGGTGAGGAAGTACGCGCCGTCCGGGGTGTAGGTGATCGCCTCGCCGAACTTGTCCGCCAGCGGGGTGACCCGGGGGGTGCCGGTGGTCAACGCCGCGACGATGTCCCCGTCGGGGACGTCCCATTCGAACGCGTCACCGTAGGTGCGCAGCACCACGCGCGTGCCATCGGGTGAGCGCGCCGCCCCGGTCACGGGGATCCGCCCCGCCGCCCCCAGCGGGGTAACGGTTGTGGTCTTGGGGAGGGAGAGCTCCCCGACCTTCTGCAACGGCACCGGGTCCTCGTTGTTCTGCCGCAACGGACCCGTCGGCACGAAGATCTCCGCTTTCCCGAGGGTCTTCGTGATGATGATCGGTGTCCCGTCGTCGGCGATGAGCAACGCCTCGGCGTCGCGCGGCTGGTTCTGCGGATAACTGACCCGATGGATGACCGGCGGTTTCGACCCATCCACCGGCATGCTCCACAACGCGATCCGCGACCGCCGTTCTTTCGCGGTGGCGTTATCGCCGATGTCGGCGATCCACAGCGTTTTGCCGTCGGGCGATAACGCGAGATCCTCCGGGTCCAATGGCGGTGTCGGGAAGGGGACCTCTTTTGTGACCTGACATTTCTTGTTCAAAAAGAAAACCGGCCGGCGGGCGGGGTCGTCGGTGCTGTCGTTCACCACGATGTAGCCGTTCTCCGTCGCCACCAGGCCGGAGAGCTCCCGGAGCCGGGGGTCGGTGATCGTACAGACCTTCGTGGGCTTGCCCCCGCTGCTTCCCCCGCTCCCCGACGGGCTGGGGGTGGGTGCGGCGTGCGCGGAACCGACGCCGAGCCCCAACGTGAGGCCGATCATGCTGGACACCGTGGCTAGAGACAGGACACGCCGCACCGCCCCAGTGTGACACGTCCTGTCCCGCGACGATCGACCCCCGTGATCACTCGCTGACGGGGAGGGCCGCCCGGTCATCGTCCACCACCCCGTGGCGGCGCAGCTCCGCGGCCAGCGGCGCGTCCACTCGGACGTGCAGCACCGTCCCCGTCTCGGTGTGCGCGCTGTGCAGCACCTCCCCGCGGCGATGTGCCTCCGCCACAAGATCACCACGGTCGTAGGGGATCGTCACCCGCAGTTCGACCGCGGGCCGTGGCAATCGCTCCTCGATGGCGCGCCGCAGCTCCTCGATGCCCTCCCCGGTACGGGCAGAAACGAAGATCGCGTCAGGCCACAACCGGCGCAGCCGCAGCAACCGCTCCTCGTCCGCGGCGTCGACCTTGTTGACGACCAACAGCTCCGGCAAGTGATCAGCGCCGATTTCGGAGAGCACCTCCCGCACCGCGCGCACCTGCTCCTCCGGATCGGGGTGGGCGCCGTCCACGACGTGCAGGATCACATCGGCGTCCGCGATCTCCTCCAGGGTGGAGCGGAACGCTTCGACGAGCTGGTGCGGCAAGTGCCGGACGAAGCCGACCGTGTCCGACAGGGTGTACACCCGCCCCTCGGAGGTACGGGCCTGGCGGGTGGTGGGGTCGAGGGTGGCGAACAGGGCGTCCTCCACCAGGACCCCGGCGCCGGTGAGGCGGTTGAGCAGGCTGGACTTGCCCGCGTTGGTGTAGCCCGCGATCGCCACCGCGGGTACCCGATTCCGCGCGCGCTGGGCCCGCTTCGTCCGGCGGACGTTCTGCATGCTCTTGAGCTCACGACGAAGCCGATCGATCCGCTTGCGGATCCGCCTCCGGTCGGTCTCCAGCTTGGTCTCACCGGGACCGCGCAAGCCCACACCGCCGCCGGCCCCGCCGACGCGCGCGCTACCGCCGGTCTGCCGTGATAGCGTCTCACCCCAACCGCGCAACCGCGGAAGCAGGTACTCGAGCTGCGCGAGCTCGACCTGGGCCTTACCCTCGCGGCTCTTGGCGTGCTGCGCAAAGATGTCGAGGATCAGAGCGGTCCGGTCGATCACCTTGACCTTGATGGACTGCTCGAGATTGCGCAGCTGAGACGGGGAGAGCTCGCCGTCGCAGATCACGGTGTCGGCTCCGGTCGCCGCCACGACCTCGCCCAGCTCCTGAACCTTGCCTCGCCCGATGTACGTCGCGGGATCCGGGCGGCTCCGGCGCTGGATGAGCGCGTCCAGGACCTGGGAGCCCGCGGTCTCCGCCAGGGCGGCGAGCTCCGCCAAGGAGTTCTCCGCGTCCTCGAGACTGCCGTCCCACACCCCGACGAGCACCACCCGCTCCAGACGGAGCTTCCGGTATTCGACTTCGGAGACGTCGGTCAGCTCGGTCGACAGGCCTGGTACCCGCCGCAGTGCGTGGCGGTCCTCCAGCTCAAGTTCCCCGGTCGTCGCTGTGGCCTCGTCGAAATCCTGCGTCACGGTCGTCGATATCTCGGCCCGCTCGGTGCGCAAAGTCTCCTCCTTGGCTCTGATCGTGGCATGCCCGACCGGATGACGCATCCGTAAATTCCCGAGCCGGCGATCTACCACGCACGGATGAACAGGATGAAGTGACTCACCGGGGAGCGAGTCGCTTCTCAAAGATGATCAGATCGCGAGTAAGAATGGCCAGGCGGTGGCGCACGAGCCACCCCCCATGAACAGCGGAGGAGAGCCGTGGCGACGACCCGCCTTCCCAGCGCCGGATTTTCCATCACCATCCGACTCGCGACGACCGCCGACGCCTCGGCGATCGGTCGGCTGACGATGTGCGTCGGAGAAACCGGGGCGATCGTCACGGCGTTGGACGTCGTCGACTCCGACCCGACGAGCGTCATCGTCGACCTCACCTGTGACACGGCGGACTCCACCCACGCCGACCAGGTCGTCAAGGCGCTCCAGTCGCTCGACGACGTGGAGGTGCGCAAGGTCTCCGACCGGACGTTCCTGTTGCACCTCGGCGGAAAGATCGAAGTCACCCCGAAGGTCGCGCTCCGCAACCGCGACGAGCTGTCCCGGGCCTACACGCCCGGGGTCGCCCGCGTCTGCATGGCCATCGCGGAGAACCCGGCGGACGCCCGCCGCCTGACCATCAAGCGCAACACCGTGGCCGTGGTGACCGACGGCAGCGCGGTGCTCGGGCTCGGCAATATCGGGCCCGCGGCGGCGCTTCCCGTCATGGAGGGGAAGGCCGCGCTCTTCAAACGCTTCGGCGGCGTGGACGCCTGGCCGGTGGTGCTCGACACCCAGGACACCGACGAGATCGTCTCCATCGTCAAGGCGATCGCCCCCGCGTACGGGGGAATCAACCTGGAGGACATCGCCGCCCCCCGCTGCTTCGAGATCGAAGCGAAGCTGCGGGAGGCGTTGGACATCCCGGTCTTCCACGACGACCAACACGGGACGGCGATCTGCGTGCTCGCCGCGCTGACCAACGCGTTGCGCGTGGTGGGCAAGCGTCTCGAGGACGTCCGCGTGGTGGTCTCCGGAGCCGGCGCCGCCGGAACGGCGATCATCAAGCTGCTCCTGCGCCAAGGTGTCGGCGACGTGCTCGCGTATGACCGGCCGGGCGTGCTCCACCGCGGTCTCCCCGGCCTCAGCCGCGACTGGCAGTGGCTCGCCGAGCACACCAACAAGGAGAACGTCACCGGCGACCTGCGCGGGGCGATTCGGGGGGCCGACGTCTTCATCGGGGTCAGCGCGCCCAACCTGCTCACCGGTGAGGACATCGCCACCATGGCCAAGGACGCCATCGTCTTCGCCCTGGCCAACCCCGACCCTGAGGTCGACCCGCGCGAGGCGCGCAAGTACGCCGCCGTGGTCGCCACGGGCCGCTCCGATCAGCCGAACCAGATCAACAACGTGCTGGCCTTCCCCGGCGTCTTCCGCGGCATGCTCGACGCGCACGCCGAGCAGTTCACCGAGGAGATGGCGATCGCCGCGGCCCACGCCATCGCCGACGTCGTCGGCGAGGACCGCCTCAACCCGACGGTGATCGTGCCGAGCGTGTTCGACCCCCGGGTCGCGCCCGCGGTGGCCGCGGCGGTGCGGGCGGCGGCCCAGAAATCGGCGCCGACCGCGGCGGTGAGCTCCGCGGTCGCCGACGAGCCGACCGGGGCGGCCGGGGTGGATCCGATCGCCCTCCCCACGCCCGGTACGGGCGCCTGACGGCGCGGGGATCCGCGGCGCCGGTCACCGGGGGAGCGCGGCCGGGTCGATCTCGCCGCGGGCGACGAGCACGGCGGGCCCCGCCAGCCAGCAGCTCGCCCCCTCCAGGGTGATCCGCAGGCGGCCCCCCGGCACGTCGACGGCGACCACGCCATCGGCGCGCCCGGCCTCCCGGAGCGCGACCGCGGCGACCGCGCACGCTCCGGACCCACACGACAAGGTCTCAGCCGAGCCGCGCTCGTACACGCGCATCCGCCGATGCAGGTCCGCGCCAGCGGCCCCCTCTCCCTCGGTGACGAACTCCACGTTCGCGCCAGCGGGGAAAACCCGCGGATCGACCTCGGGCGCTCGGGTGAGGTCCAGCGCGCTCAAGTCCACCTCCGCGGGCAGGCCACACACCAGGTGGGGATTGCCGCAGTCGACCACGACGCCGGAGAAGGTCCGCCCGGCGACGGTGGCCGTGCTCGTGTCCCCCAGCCGCGGCCGCCCCATGTCCACCGCGATCGTGTCGCCGTCGACCACCGCGCGCACCACACCGGCTCGGGTCGCGACCGGAAGCGCCCCATCGGAGCCGCGCACGCCGATCGAGTCGAGGTAGCGCACGAAGACGCGCACCCCGTTGCCGCACATCTCGGCGTACGAGCCGTCCGCGTTCCAGTAGTCCATGAACCATTCCGCCTGGTCCGCGAACACCTCCCCGTCGGGGTGACGCGCCGCGCGCACCACCCGCAGCACCCCGTCGGCGCCGATGCCCCGTCGCCGATCGCAGAGCGCCGCCACCAGCGCTGGTGTCAACGGCAGCTGCCCGTGCTCATCGGGCAAGATCACGAAGTCGTTACCGGTGCCGTGGCCCTTGAGAAACTGCACCCCGCCATCATCCCCGAGCCGTCTCGATGGCGCGCAGGGCGGCGGCGACGAGGTCGTCCGCGGCACCGTCGAGCCAGACGATGCGCGGATCGCGCCGGAACCAGGACCGCTGCCGCCGGACGAAGCGCCGCGTGGCGCGAATCGTCTCCCGGTACGCCTGCTCCTCCGTCCACTCCCCGTCGAGGAAGCGCAGCACCTGCTGGTAGCCGAGGGCGCGACTGGCGGTCCGCCCGTCCCGCAGGCCACGCCCCACCAGCTCGCGGACCTCGTCGACGAAGCCGGCCTGCCACATCCGGTCGACCCGGACGGCTACCCGCTCATCGAGCAGGTCGGTCGCCATGTCCACGCCGATCTGCACGGCGTCGTAGTACGGGCGCGGGGCGGGCAGCGTGGCGACAAACGGACGCCCGGTGAGTTCGATCACCTCTAGGGCGCGGACGATGCGCCGCCCGTTCGTCGGCAAGATCTTCGCCGCCGCCGCGGGGTCGACCGCGCGCAGTCGGGCGTGCAGCGCCTCGGGCCCGACCCGCGCCAGCTCCTCCTCCAATCTGGCCCGCAGCTTCGGATCTGTCCCGGGGAAGTCGAACTGGTCGAGCACCGCCCGCACGTACAGCCCCGAGCCCCCGACGAGCAGCGGCACCCGTCCCCGCGCGCGGATATCGTCGACCGCGGCGCGGGCGAGCCGCTGGTACTCGGCCACGCTCGCCGGCATGGTCACCGGCCAGATGTCGAGGAGATGGTGAGGCACCCCTTGCCGCTCCTCCGGGGTGAGCTTCGCGGTGCCGATGTCCATGCCCTGGTAGAGCTGCATCGAATCCGCGTTGACCACCTCACCACCGAGGGCGTGGGCGAGCGCGACGCTCAGCGCCGACTTGCCCGCGGCGGTCGGGCCGACCACGGCGACCACCGGCGGCAGCCGATGATCGCCAGGTGCGGCGTGTTCACGGCTCGTGTCCACGGTCTGGCTCCCACACCGCGACGAAGTAGCCCACGCCGTACGGCGCGGTGTAGTGCAGCAGCTCCCCACGCCAGCGCTCCCCGGTGGCCCGCACCGCGGCGGCCAACACCTGCCAGGGCGCCCGACCCCCCACCTTGAGGTCGCGAGCCAGCTCGGGATCCAGCGCGCTGAGCGCGTCGAGATCGACGTTCGCCAGCGCGGCCGCTACCTGGTCGTCGAACGGCACCGCCCGGGGATCGTCGTATCCCGGGGCTTTCTCGCCGCGACAGGCCGAACCGTCGCCGAGGACGAGCAGCGCCCACGGCTCGCCGTCGTCCCCGTCGCTAAGCCGCTGAGCCAGTGCCGCGCACTCCGCGGGTGTCGCGTCCTCCCGCACGGTCACCATGCGCACCCGCGGGGTCGGCGGGCCGCCCGGGACGGAGCTCGGCTGGTCCCGGTGCCCCTGGTGATCGCTCTGGTCGTCGTCTGCGCGGTCCGTCGCGTCGACTGCGAGGACCCGACGCAGCAGCCAGGCGCCGATCGTGAGACTCGGCGGCAGCGCTTCTCGATCGCTCCCTGGGTCCGCCCCGCCGATCGTGACCTCCATCGACACGCCCCAGCGGCGGAACGACCCGCACAGCGGGGGATCATAGGTCCGCTCCTCTTGGCCGGGACCGAGGACGATCACCTGGCGGGCGCCGGCCGCGACGATCCGCGCGAGCGCGGCGTCGCAGGCGGCGCGGAGGTCGGCGAGCTCTCCAGCGGCTCCGGCCGCCACCTCGGGCACCAGCACGGGTGGATAGGGGCAGACAGCGGCAGTGACCAGAGGCACGGCCACACCATAGCCGTCACTCCCCGCCGCGGTATCACCGCGTCACGCTGGATGTAGGACACCGTATGGTCACGGTCGGCGATAGGCGCTCGACGTGGACCGGGTGAGACCTGTGACAATGCGCTAGAGATACTTTCTTGCGCTGTGGCGGAGCCACCGGATGATGTCTGGCGGCGCCGGAAAAGACGAGGATGGGCACATGAACGACTGGACGGCCTTCGGACGGATCGACGCCGACGGCACGGTCTACGTCAAGACGGCCGAGGGCGAGCGCGTGGTCGGTTCCTGGCATGCGGGTACGCCGGAAGAAGGGTTGGCGCACTTTGCCCGCAGATTCGCCGACCTCGTCACCGAAGTCGATCTCATTGAGGCACGGCTCAACTCGGGTGCCGCCGACCCGACACAGTCCCTAGCGACGATCCGCCGCCTCCGCGCCTCCCTCGCCGAGGCGAAGGTCGTTGGCGACCTCGACATGCTCGCCAACCGGCTCGACACGCTGGCCGTGCTCGCCGAGCAGCGGGCCGCCGAGCTCAAAGCGGCCCGGGAGGCCGCCCGCGCCGAGGCGCTCGCCCGCAAGACGGCGCTGGTCGAGGAGGCGGAGAAGATCGCCGCTGAGTCGACGAGCTGGAAGAGCGCCGGGGATCGCCTCAAGGAGATCCTTGAGGAATGGAAGACGATCCGGGGCATCGACAGGAAGACCGACAGCGAGCTCTGGAAGCGCTACGCGGCTGCGCGGGATTCCTTCGCTCGCCGACGCGGAGCACACTTCGCGGCGCTCGACGCCCAGCGCAAGCAGGCCCAGAGCATCAAGGAAGAGCTGGTCCGGCAGGCTGAGGAGCTGGCGGATTCGACGGACTGGGGCCCGACGGCCACGCGGCTCAAGGAGCTCATGGCGGAGTGGAAGGCGGCGCCGCGCGCCTCGCGCGAGGCGGAGCAGCGGCTGTGGGAACGGTTCCGCGCCGCGCAGGACGCCTTCTTCACTCGCCGCAGCGAGTACTTCGCGGCCCGCGAGGCCGAGCTGAAGGCCAATTTGGAGCGCAAGCAGGCTCTGCTCGCCGAAGCGGAGGCGCTCGACATCGACGCCGACCCCCGAGCCGCGCAAGCCAAGTTCCGCGAGATCCAGAGCCAGTGGCATGAGGTTGGCCGGGTGCCGCGGGACGCGGCCGCCGGGCTCGATCGCCGGCTGCGCGCGGTCGAAGACAAGATCCGCGCGGCGTTGGACTCGGCGTGGCGCCGCACCGCCCCCTCGGAGAACCCGCTGCTGCTGCAGATGCGGGAGCAGGTCGCCGAGGCCGAGCAGCGGCTGGCCCGCGCTCGCGCCGCCGGCGATCCGAAGCGGATCCAAGAGGCCGAGCAGGCGCTGGCGTCCAAGCGGAGGGTCCTCGAACTGGCCGAACAGGCCAGCTGACGGCCTGCTGCGGCGGGGCGCTCGCGTCGCGAGCGCCCCGCGTGCGCGTCTCGGTGGTGCGCGGCGCATCGGGTCGGGGCGACGCGGACCGACGGGCGCTCCCCACGGCGCGGCTTCGCCGTCTCCCCGCTCCCCGCGGATGTCTCAGCGGGGCGTGGCGGCAGCCGACGGCGCGGGCGCGCCGACCGTCGGCATACCGAGCATCACCCCCGGCCGCCGCGGCGTCCGGCTCGCCTCGTAGGCGTCACCTGCGCGAGTCCGGCGGTGCGCCACCGGCTCCCCGTCGGCGTTGAGGTGGTGCGGCGCCGCGTAGGTGATCGTGGTGTGCACGATGTCGCCGGGGCGGATCCGCCCGGCGTACGAACCCGGGTTGAAGTGAACGAGCCGCCCGTCCCGGGCCCGGCCGGACATCCGGCCGGTGCGCTCGTCCTTGCGCCCTTCTCCCACGGCGACCAGCACCTCGACGGTCTGGCCGACGAGCTTCTTGTTCTCCGCCCAGGCGACCTCCTCGACCGTGGCGACGAGCCGGTCGTACCGCTCCTGGACGACCTCCTTGGGGACCTGGTCCTCCATCTCCGCCGCGGGCGTCCCGGGACGCTTGGAGTACTGGAAGGTGAACGCGGCGGCGAAGCGGGCTTCCCGCACCACCTCGAGGGTGCGTTCGAAGTCCTCGTCGGTCTCCCCGGGGAAGCCGACGATGATGTCCGTCGTGATCGCCGCGTCGGGCATCGCCGCGCGCACCTTGTTGAGGATGTCGAGGTAACGGTCCACGCGGTAGGAGCGGCGCATCCGACGCAGCACGGCGTCGGAGCCGGATTGCAGCGGCATGTGCAGCGAGTGGCAGACGTTCGGCGTCTCCGCCATCGCCGCGATCACATCGTCGGTGAAGTCCCGCGGGTGCGGGCTGGTGAAGCGGACCCGCTCCAGACCGTCAATCTCTCCGCACGCCCGCAGCAGCTTGCCGAAGGCGTATCGGTCGCCGAACTCCACGCCGTACGAGTTGACGTTCTGGCCGAGGAGCGTGACCTCCAAGACGCCCTCGGCGACCAACGCGCGAATCTCGGCGAGGATGTCCTCGGGGCGGCGGTCCCGCTCCTTGCCGCGGAGCGCCGGGACGATGCAGAACGTGCAGGTGTTGTTGCAGCCGACCGAGATCGACACCCAACCGGAGTAGGTCGACTCCCGCTTGGTCGGCAGGGTCGACGGGAAGACCTCCAGCGCCTCGAGGATCTCGACCTGCGCCTCCGCGTTGTGCCGTGCCCGCTCCAGCAGCGCGGGGAGAGACCCGATGTTGTGGGTCCCGAACACCACGTCGACCCAGGGTGCCCGGCGGATGATCTCGCCGCGGTCCTTCTGCGCCAGACACCCGCCGACCGCGATCTGCATCCCCGGGTGCTTTTCCTTAATGGGCCGCAGGTGCCCGAGGTTGCCGTAGAGGCGGTTGTCGGCGTTCTCCCGAACGGCACAGGTGTTGAAGACCACGACGTCCGGCACGTCGGAGTCGTCCGCACGGACGTAGCCCGCCTGCTCGAGCAGGCCGGCGATCCGCTCAGAGTCGTGCACGTTCATTTGGCAGCCGTACGTGCGTACCTGGTACGTACGGGGTGCGTGGGTACGCGACGGGCTGGCCTCGGCTGCGGTAGTCATGACGGTGACCAGAGTATCCCGCCGTCACCACGTCTCGACGGCACCCGCACCGATGACCGCGACGGCGGACCGGGGTCGGCGGCGAACGGCGACCCCACCACGTCCGGCCCCACCCGAGGACACCACAGAACGGGACATCAGCCGGGAACTTGTCGATTTCCCTCATTCCCGCCAACGCACGCCGCTACTCTACGTCACGGCCGCACCGGCTCACCCACGGAGGAGCGTCGAATCGACGGCTAATACCGGACAAAAAGGTCGCCCGTGCGGGGTTACCCGCGCTCGTGTTATCTCTCCGTAACCATTCACCTTATTGCGCCGTGGCCTCTCGCCCGTACAGTGGCGGACAGGTTTCGCCAGATCCTCCTATCCCGAGACGGGGCGGCACATGTCCGAGACGACCGGTGGGCCACTCATCGTCCTCGATCAGGTGAACAAGTGGTACGGCCCGCTCCACGTCCTGAAAGACGTCAGCCTGTCCATCAACGCGGGCGAGGTCGTCGTGGTCATCGGGCCATCAGGGTCCGGCAAGTCCACGCTCTGCCGCACGATCAACCGTCTCGAACCAATCGATTCCGGCTCCATCATCTTCAACGGCAAACCGCTGCCGGCGGAAGGGCGCGCACTCGCCCGCCTTCGTAGCGAAATCGGGATGGTCTTTCAGTCATTCAATCTCTTCGCACACAAGACCATTCTGGACAATGTCACGCTCGGCCCGATCAAGGTGCTCCGTCAGCCGCGGGACGCGGCGCGACAAGAGGCCATGGCGCTGTTGGAACGGGTCGGTATCGCCGACCAAGCCCACAAGTACCCGGCTCAGCTCTCGGGGGGCCAGCAGCAGCGGGCCGCCATCGCGCGCGCGTTGGCGATGCGTCCTCGGGCCATGCTCTTCGACGAACCCACGAGCGCCCTCGACCCGGAGATGGTCGGCGAGGTGCTCGACGTCATGACCTCGCTGGCCCGCGAGGGCATGACGATGGTGGTGGTGACCCACGAGATGGGCTTCGCGCGGCACGCGGCCGACCGTGTGGTCTTCATGGCGGACGGCCAGATCGTCGAGGAAGGTCCCCCCAAGGAGTTCTTCAAGAACCCGCGGAGCGATCGGGCTCGCGAGTTTCTATCCAAGATCTTGAAACATTAGACGTCCGTGTCGGGACGCACCGCCGGCGGCGGTTGGCCCTCGTCTGAAGGAGATGCGACATGCGGATCACGCGTGTGGCGACAGTCACGCTCATCGCGGCTCTCGCCGTCACGGCTTCGGCATGCGGCAAGTCGACGAATGACACCGAATCGGCCGCGGGGAGTGACGCCTGCACCAGCTCTGGTGTCACCTTCACCCCGGCCAGCTATGTGGGGTTGACCGGCAGCCCCACGTACGAGCGGATCTCCAAGGCTGGCAAGGTCGTGGTCGGCGTCAAGTACGACCAGCCCAACCTCGGCTACAAGGACGCGCAAGGTCAGCGGTGCGGGTTCGACATCGAGATCGCGCAGTACATCGCGAGCAAGCTCGGCATCGACCCGTCGAAGATCGAATACAAGGAGATCGCCAGCGCCAACCGCGAGACCGCGATCAAGTCGGGTGAGATCGACTACTACGTCGGCACGTACTCCATCACCGACAAGCGCAAGCAGGACGTCGGTTTCGCCGGCCCGTACTTCATCGCCGGTCAGGACCTGCTGGTTCGCAAGGACGACACATCGATCACCGGCAAGGACACCCTCAAAGGCAAGAAGGTCTGCTCGGTCACCGGCTCCACGCCGATCCAGCGAGTCCGGGAGGAAGGGCTGACCGAGCCCGAGAACATCGTCGAGTTCAAGACGTACTCGGAGTGCGTCTCGCAGCTGCTGGACGGCAAAGTCGACGCGGTCACGACCGACGACGCGATCCTCAAGGGGTACGCCGCCCAGAACCCCGACCAGCTCAAGGTCGTCGGCAAGCCGTTTAGCACCGAGAAGTACGGCATCGGCCTGCCGAAGGACGACAAGGCGCTCCGGGACTACATCAACGACGTCCTCGAAGCGGCGTTCCACGACGGCACGTGGCAGAAGATCTACGACGGCACGCTCGGCAAGTCGGGGTCGCCGGCGAGCCCGCCTGAGCTCGAACGCTACTGAGCATCCGGGTCGGCGGACGCCGATCCCTCCACTCTGGGCGGTTGCGGCCGCCCGTCGTTGGACAGTCCGCTATTCGTCACGCAGGCGCTGCCGGGCGGAGAACCTCCGCCCGGCAGCCGGAGAAGCGAGCGGGGTATGGACGACTTTCTCCGCGTCCTCACCGATAACTGGGACATCTTCGCGACCGGATTCACCACCACGATCAAACTCTTCCTGGTCGCGGCGGTCGGCAGCCTCGTGGGGGGCACGCTCCTCGGCGCCATGCGGGTGTCGCCCGTGCCCGCGCTGCGGGCCTTCGGCGCCGTCTACGTCAACCTGATCCGGAACACGCCACTGACGCTGGTCTTCGCGTTCTTGGTCTTCGCCGTCCCGAAGCTCGAGGTCAGCATCGGCTACTTCACCAGCGCCTGCATCGCGCTCATCGCGTACACCTCCGCCTTCGTCTGCGAGGTGGTGCGCTCCGGGATCAACACCGTGCCCGCCGGTCAGGCCGAGGCGGCCCGGGCACTGGGCATGACGTACATCCAGGTGCTCTCCACGGTCGTCCTCCCGCAGGCCGTCCGCTCGATGGTGCCGCCGCTGGTGAGCGTGCTCATCGCGATGTTGAAGAACACCACCATCGCGGCGGGCTTCTCCGTGCTGGAGGCCGGCGCCATTCCGGCGTACCTGTCCGAACGTGGCGAACCGCAATTCGCCGTCCTGATATGGATCACCATCGGCTTCCTGATCTTGATCATTCCGCTGGTCCTACTCCAACGGTTCCTCGAGCGCAAGTGGGCGTTCGCCCGGTGACGCGGAGACGACGCACGCGGCGAGCGAAAGGTGTCAGTTCGTGAGTCACGCAACGGTCCTCTACGACCTACCCGGTCCCCGCGCCCGCCGGCGCAATCGGGTCATCAACGTCGTCTCGGTCGTCGCGATCGCGGCCCTGATCGCGTACGTCGGGTACCGGTTCTGGGCTACCGGGCAGTTCGAGGCGCGCAAGTGGGAGCAATTCCAGTACGCCGCCGTCCAGCGGGAACTCCTCGACGGCTACCTGGCGACGCTGAAGGCCGCCGGTATCGCGGCCGTCCTCGCCTTGCTCTTCGGCGCGGTCTTCGCCGCAGCCCGGTTGAGTGACCACTGGATCCTGCGGGCGCCCGCGGCGTTCGTCGTCGAGACCTTCCGCGCGATCCCGCTGCTCATCCTCATCTTCTTCGGCTACTACATACCCCTGCAGTACGGCTGGCCCCTGGACAAGCTCTGGGCGCTCATCATCGGCCTGACCCTCTACAACGGATCCGTCTTGGCCGAGATCTTCCGCGCGGGCATCTCCGCCGTCCCGCGCGGGCAGTCCGAGGCCGCCTACGCCCTGGGCATGCGCAAAGGCCAAGTCCTCCGGCTCATCCTGCTGCCGCAGGCGGTGCGCGCGACGCTGCCGGCGATCGTCAGTCAGCTCGTCGTCCTCCTCAAGGACACCGCGCTGGGATTCATCATCACGTATCCGGAGCTGCTCTTCGTCGGCAAACAGATCGGAGGACGACTCGCGTTCGGCTTGCCCTACGTCCCCACGTACCTCGTCGTCGCCGCCATCTACATCGCGACCTGTGGCCTGCTGTCCCTGCTCGCGTGGTGGCTCCAGCGACGCATGGGGCACGTGAGGAGCGCGGCGCGCCCGCGGCGGGGCGCCGCCATGGACGGCAGCGGTGCACCGCAGTCGGAGTGACCCGTCAGCGAGCGATCTCCGTGACGCGAGATTCGCGCACCACGGTGACCCGGATCTGCCCGGGATAGGTCAGCTCCTCCTCGATCTGCTTGGCGACATCCCGCGCCAAGACCGCCGCGCCGATGTCGTCGACGTCCTCCGGCTTGACCATCACCCGGACCTCGCGGCCCGCCTGCATCGCGAACACCTTCTCCACGCCTGGCTTGCCGCCGGCGATCTCCTCGATGCGCTGCAAGCGCCGGACGTACGCTTCCAGGCTTTCCCGACGCGCCCCGGGACGCCCACCCGAACAGGCGTCGGCCGCCTGGGTCAACACCGCCTCGATGGTCTGCGGCGGGACCTCGTTGTGGTGCGCCTCGATCGCGTGGACGACCTCCTCGGGCTCGCCGTACTTGCGGGCGACGTCCGCGCCGATCAACGCGTGGCTCCCCTCCACTTCGTGGGTGAGCGCCTTGCCGATGTCGTGGAGGAAGGCGCACCGCTTGACCGTCGGCACGTCCAGCCCGAGTTCGGCGGCCATGATCCCGGCGATGTGCGCGGTCTCCACGAGGTGCTTGAGGACGTTCTGCCCGTACGACGTGCGGTAGCGCAGACGACCGAGCAGCTTGACCAACTCCGGATGGATCTCGGTGATGCCGACGTCGACCAGGGCGTCCTCCGCGGCGCGCTGGCAGAGCCGCTCCACCTCCTGCTTCGCGAGCTCGTAGACCTCCTCGATTCGGTGCGGATGGATCCGCCCGTCAAGCACCAGCTTCTCCAGGGTCAACCGCGCGATCTCGCGGCGCACCGGGTCGAAGCAGGAGAGGAGGACGGCCTCCGGCGTGTCATCGATGATCAGGTTGACGCCGGTCACCGATTCGAACGCGCGGATGTTCCGCCCCTCGCGGCCGATGATCCGCCCTTTCATCTCGTCGCTGGGCAAGTGCAGCACGCTGACCACGCTCTCCGCGGTCTGCTCACTCGCCACCCGCTGAATGGCGTCGACGACGATGTGCCGCGCCCGCTGCTCGGCGGTCTCCCGGGCCTCCGCCTCGATGTCCCGGATGAGGATCGCCGCTTCCCGCTTGGCCTGGTTCTCGATCATCTCGATGAGTTCCGCGCGCGCAGCGTCCGCGGTGAGACCGGCGATCCGCTCCAACTCGCGTCGACGGGCCTCCTCGGCGTCGGCGACGGCCGCCTCCCGAGCGGCCAGCTCCTTTTCGCGTTCGGCGAGGGCCGCGGCGGTCGCGTTGAGGCGCCGCTCCTGCGCCACCAGCCGCTCGACCTCCTCGCTGTGCAGCCGCTCCCGTTCGTCCATACGCTGCGCGCGCCGTTCGAGCTCCGCGGCCTGTTCCTTCAACGCGGCGGAGAGCATGGCGATCTCCCGCTCACCGCTGCGCCGCGCAGCGGCCCGCACCTGTTCGGCCTCCGCCTCCGCCTGCCGGTGCGCCCGCTCCAGGACGCTGTCCGCCTCGGCTCGAGCGGCGTCGAGCACCCGGCGGGCCTCGGCCCGGGCCGCGCTCGCCTCAGCCTTGGCCGCCGCCGCGTCCGTCCGCGCCGCGGCCGCGGCGGCTTTCGCGTCCTCGATCGCGGCGGCCGCCTCCTCGGCCGCGGCGCGCAAAGCGGCGAGCGATTGCTCTTGCCGGCGCTTGGCTGCCAGGTACGCCGGATCCTCCTCACCGGCGTCCAGGGCTCCGAGACGGCTGCTGAGCTGACGTAACGTCCGCGTGGTGAAGATCAGGGTGCCGAGCACCAGCGCGGCCAGCCCAATCAGGACGCTCAGCAGGAGCCACTCGAATCCTGTCATAGCCGTGCCCCATAGCGGCTGAGCCAGGACTCTCGACGCTCAGTCATGGCCGCCTCCCTCCACCGTCTGACGCCGAAGAGTCCTGCCCTCGTGCGGCGCACTCCGCTGGAGACGCCCGACCGAGGCCGCCGACGGTGGCTGTCACCGGTGCCGACACACCTATTGTCGGCACCGATGCACGTCATCAGTGCCGACAAAAGTGCCAAATGGGCTCGCACCCATCCCGTGACAATCACGGGACCGGCCCGGAGTCGCCAAGAATGTTGCAGTACTGTTACACGTTCTATGTTGTGCGGTTAAGCCTGCGATGGTCGGACGTTCTCGCTGTACCCGCGAGGCTAGGTGGCCAGGGTCCGTTCGGTCAAGGCGCCATGATCGGGTGGCTGATCGACGATCGGGCACCTTCTCTCGACACCGCAGCTCACCGCCGGTCGGCCCGATGGCGCGACGGCGTGGATGTGGCGCGAATCGCGTACGCCCCTGCCGCCACCCACGCCGGGCGACTACTGCCCATACTCGTCGACATCGGCAAGTGCCTCGACGTCGATCTGCTCGGCGAACTCCGCGGCTTCGCCGCTCAGCCGCGCCAACGCCTCCTTGACCACGCCGATCGCCAGCGCCGGGGCATAGCCCTTGCGCGCCAGCATGCCGACGAGGCGGCGGAACAGGACATCGGGGGTCCCCGACATCGACCTCAGCTTTCGGTCGACCAACTCGCGTGCCGTCGCGGCTTCGGTCTCCTCGTCCACCTCGCTGAGCGCCGCTTCGACGATCGCGTCGTCCACCCCCCGCTGCCGCAGCTCGCGTGCGAGCGCCCGTCGCGCCAAGCCGCGGCCGTGGTGTCGACTCGACACCCACGCCCGCGCGAACGCGGCGTCATCGATCATGCCGACTTCGCCGTACCGGTCGAGCACCCGTTCGGCGACCTCGTGCGCGATCCCCCGCCGGGCGAGCGCGGCGGCGAGCTCCGCGCGGGTGCGTGGGCGCACTGCGAGCTGCCGGAGGCAGATCTCCCGAGCGCGTTCCCACTCGTCGCGGACGACCTCGGCGTCGCCGGTCGCGAGGGCACCCTCCACCTCGGAGGTCGGCCGGGGAGTCGGTGGCGCGTCGTCGACCTCCGCGGCCGGCAGCGCCCCGCGTCGGCTCGCGCGCCGGGCACGGGGCGGCGCCGGGTCCCAACCCCGCCCCGGACGGGCACCCCGACGCCCCACCATCGATCAACTCAGAAGTCCACCGGGGGCAGCTCCGGGCCCGACGAGGCCGAGGCGTCCGTGCTCACCCCAACCCCGACCTTCTCCAAGATCCTCTTCTCGATCTCGGCGGCGACGTCCGGGTTCTCGCGAAGGAACTCCCGCGCCTTCTCCTTGCCCTGGCCGAGCTGATCCCCGTCGTACGTGTACCAGGCACCGGACTTGCGGATGATGCCCTGCTCGACTCCGACGTCGATCAGCGACCCCTCACGGGAGATCCCCTTGCCGTACAAGATGTCGAACTCGGCCTGCTTGAACGGTGCGGCCACCTTGTTCTTCACGACCTTGACCCGCGTGCGGCTGCCGACGACCTCGGCACCGTCCTTGAGGCTCTCCACCCGGCGGACGTCGAGGCGGACCGACGCGTAGAACTTCAACGCCCGGCCACCCGTCGTCGTCTCGGGGTTGCCGAACATGACGCCGATCTTCTCGCGCAGCTGGTTGATGAAGATGGCGGTGGTGCCCGTGCTGCTGAGGACGCCGGTCATCTTGCGCAGCGCCTGACTCATCAGCCGCGCCTGGAGGCCGACGTGGTTGTCGCCCATCTCCCCTTCGATCTCGGCGCGGGGCACCAACGCGGCGACCGAGTCGATGACGATGATGTCCAGCGCCCCGGATCGGACCAGCATGTCCGCGATCTCCAGCGCCTGCTCGCCGGTATCCGGCTGCGAGACGAGCAACGCGTCGGTGTCCACGCCGAGGGCCTTGGCGTACTCGGGGTCAAGCGCGTGCTCGGCGTCGATGAACGCCGCGATGCCGCCGGCGCGCTGGGCGTTGGCGACCGCGTGCAACGCGACGGTGGTCTTACCGCTGGACTCGGGACCGAAGATCTCGATCACACGACCGCGGGGCAAGCCACCCACGCCCAGTGCTAGGTCAAGGGCGATCGAGCCGGTGGGGATGACCGCGGTCTGGACGGGCGGCCGCTCCCCAAGCCGCATCACGGAGCCCTTGCCGAACTGCTTGTCGATCTGCGCGAGAGCGAGCTCGAGCGCCTTTTCGCGATCAGGCCCTGCCGCCATTCCTGCCACCCCTACCACTCACGGACTTCGCGGGCGTCGTCGCTGCCCTTATTCACACCACCGGGACACGCTAGGCGCTCGGACCGACAGAAAGCAGCCGCCAGGCGGCGGGCTGTGGACAAGCGCCACGGTGTGGACAATAGCCGAACACCTGTACGAGACGCGACGCAACACGCCACGACGGGCGGCACAAGTGGCTCACCGCACGCCGGCACGCGTCACTTGAGCTGGGCTGGCACCCGGTCCGGGTACGCCGCCACCACCGCCCGCCACACCGCGGCGACCTCCTCCCCCGCGTCGAGTGCCTCCTGAATGGTACGGCCGCCGAGCTGCGGCAGCACCTGGTCGGAGGCAACGCTCGCGGCGTAGGCGCGTCCGAACGTCTGCTCCAATCGAGCCCAGAACTCTGTCAGCCGCACAGCGTCACTCCTCGTCGCCGACGGGATTCATCGCGACGGAGGATAAAGGTTCCCCGACACGCCGGTCCGGATCGCTGCGCGACGCCTACGAGGTGAGAAGCCGCGCGGCGACCGTGAGGTCCTTGACGAGGCCCCGGTAGGCGGTCTCCCGATCCTCGGCGCGCAGCACGGCCGAGGGGTGGATGGTCGCCACCGCGTGCGCCGGCCCGATCGGAAAGTCGTGGGCGCGCTGAGCTGAATCCGGCCACGGCAGCGGGATCCCCCGGGACCGCGTCACACGGAACGACGGCCCGAATAGCGCGTGCGCGGCGGTCGCCCCCAGCACCACGATGACCTGGGGGCGCAGCAGGGCGAACTCCGCCACTAGCCACGGACGGCACGCGGCGATGTGGACCCGGTCGGGGGTCTGGTGCAACCGACGCGTCCCACGCAGGCGGAAGCGGAAGTGCTTGACCGCGTTGGTGAGGTAGATGTGCCGGGGGTCGATTCCGGCGTCGTCGACCGCCTTGCGCAGCACCCGACCGGCCGGCCCGACGAACGGCAATCCCTTCTGGTCCTCCAGATCACCGGGCTGCTCGCCGACCATCACCACCCGGGCGTCGGCCTCACCGCGCCCGAAGACCACCTGGGTCGCGTCCCGGTAGAGCTCGCAACCGCGACACGCCGGCGCCGCGGCACGCAGCTCGGCGAGGCTGCGTGCGCGGGACGGGATAAACCGCTGTGCCCCGGGCCGAAGGGTCTCGTCCATGGAAGACGTTCTACCTCGCCACCACCGGTCCCGCGCCGTGTGACCCCCGCGGGCACCCCACGCGCCCCGCGGTCAGCGGCTCGCCGGCCCACCTGCCTCGGGTTTCCCCACGGATGAGTGATCCACACACCCGCGCCGCCCAGTGGACCTGGTCTACGCTCACCCCCCAGAAACGAACCGGCCCCATCCATCCGGGAGGGCCGCGGGAGGGAGGACCACGGTGGGGCACACGCCGCATCACCGCCGACCGGGACGAGCGGACCCGCGTCCGGGCCGGCACGACACGACACGGGTCACGGCGGTGAGGATGGGCCAGTGGTAGGGATCACCGACCTCGGGACGTTCGTGCTGGGCACGGTGGCGATCATCCTGTTGCCGGGGCCCAACTCGCTCTTCGTCCTCGCCGTGGCGGCCCGCCAGGGTGTGGCCGCCGGCTACCGGGCGGCGAGCGGCATCTTCCTCGGCGACACGGTCCTCATGACGCTGTCCGCGGCGGGCGTGGCGTCCCTGCTGAAGGCGTACCCCCCGCTCTACCTCACGATCAAGTGGGCGGGCGCGGCCTACCTCGCCTATCTGGGGTTCGGCATGGTGCGCGATGCCTGGCGGCGCTGGCGCGGCCACCACCCGGAGCGCGCCAAGGCCCCTCAGGACAGCGATCCAGTCCGCCACCCGTTCCGTCGCGCCGCGCTGATCAGCCTGCTCAACCCGAAGGCCATCCTGTTCTTCGTGTCGTTCTTCATCCAGTTCGTTGACCCGGCCTACCCCTACCCGGCGCTGTCCTTCCTCGTCCTCGGCGCGGTCGTGCAGCTCGTCAGCGCGATCTACCTCAGCGTGCTGATCTTTACGGGTACGTTCTTCGCCGCGCAGTTCCGCCGCCGACGGCGCCTCGCCGCGGGGCTCACCACGGCCGTCGGCGCCCTCTTCCTCGGCTTCGGCCTGAAGCTCGCCACCTCATAGGGAAGGGCCCCGAGAAGCGGCTTCCACAAGGGGCCCTTCCCCGGTGAGCCGCGTTTACTCGCCGAAATCGGCGTCGCCGCCGTCGTCGTCCCCGTCCCCGTCGAACAGCTCATCCATCGCCGCGCCGAGCATCATGCCGCCGATCAAGCCGCCGGCCGCACCGGCGAGAGCCGCGCCCACGGCGGACCCGTGACTCGGGGCGTGCCCACCGTGGACCGGTGGCGGCGGAGGAGCGTACCCGCCGTGCATGGGCGGCGCGTACCCGCCGTGCGGCGGCGCGTACCCGCCGTGCGCCGGCGGCGGCGCGTACCCGTGGCTGGCGCGCCAGCTGAAGTACCGCTCGCTAGCCTGGCGCACCCAGCTGTCCACCACCGCGGTCCAGTCGGTCTGGTCAACGGCGGCGTGCTCGACGCGGAACCGCCCGTAGACGTCCTGGCCAGGGGTGAAGAACCCACCGCGCTTGTCGAACTCGAGGATGACCTCCACCCCATGGGGATCGGTTACGAAGGTCACCTCGACCTCGTTGATGCCGTTCGCGTACTGCGGCGGCGGGTAGAACTCGATCTCCTGGTAGAACGGCAGCGTCTGATGCACACCGTGGATGTAGCCGCGTTCGAGGTCGGCGCGCGCGAATCGGAAGCCGAGCCGGGCGAACGCATCCAAGATCCGCTCCTGTGCCGGCAGCGGGTGCACGAAGATCGGGTCGAGGTCGCCCTTGTCGACCGCCTTGGCCACGGCCACCTCGGTGCGCAGCCCCATGGTCATCCCGTGCAGCCGCTGGCCATAGATGTCCGTGATCGGCGTCTCCCAGGGCACGGGGAAGCTAAACGGGATCTGCCAGTGCTGCCCGGCCGCCAAGGCGAACGGCCCCGAGACCACCACCCGGTGGAAGTCCTCCGGGACCTGGTACTCGGAGTCGCCGCTCTCCACCTCCACCCGGGTCGCCAGGCTCAAGGCCACGTGCTCGATGTGGACGTCGTGGTCGCCGCCCACGATGTTGATGTGGCCATCGAGCGTCAGGCCTGGCCGCGTGTTCGGGTTGACCAGCACCGTATCAACGGAGGGGCCCCCCACCCCGAACATCCGCATTACCTTTTTGAACACCACGTGGTCATCCTCCTGTCATGCGGTGGTCCTGACCGCAGCCGTCTCGCGGGTGGTGCGGGAGTCGGTCTCGTCGTCGAAGTCGCCAATCACCTCTTCCAGCAGGTCTTCCAGCGCGACGAACCCAACCGGCTGCTCGTCCGCACCGTCGGTGACGAGCGCGAGCTGAGCGCGGTTGGCGCGCATCGCGGCGACCCCTTCCGCGACCGTCGCCGTCACCGGCACCGTGAATCGTGGGCCCATGAGGTCAGCGGCGGTGACACGGCGGCCCGTGGTGCTGGCGCGGACGGCTTCCCGCACGTGTACCACCCCCACCAGGGTGCCGGTACTGTCAAGTACACCAATACGTGACCGTCCGCTTTCGCGCGAGACCTGCTCGATGCGGTCCGGGGTGTCCTCCGCCGCCACGGTGATGAGCTGATCGATCGGTTTCATCAGCTCGCCGACCGTGGTGCGTTGCAACTGCAGCATGTTGACCAACATCGCGTGCTGGTCGGCCGGCAGAAGCCCATGCTCACGCGAGGTTTCGAGCAAGAGGCTCAACTCCTCGGGCCCGTGCACCTGCGCGAGCTGATCCTGGGGCTGCACCCGACACAACCGCAGGATGGCGTTGGCGGTGGCGTTGAGTGCGGTGAGGGCTGGACGGGCGATCCGGGCGAACGCCTGAAACGGGAGGGCGAGCAGCATGGCGGACCGCTCGGGATCGGTGATCGCCCACGACTTCGGCGCCATCTCGCCGACGACGAGGTGGAGGAAGACCACGACGACGATGGCGGCGACGAAGGCGATGGCGTGGCTCGCGGCCTCGGGCAGCCCGATCGCGGTCAGCGCCGGGCCGAGCAGCCGTTCGATCGACGGCTCCGCCAGGGCGCCGAGCCCGAGCGTGCAGATGGTGATGCCGAGCTGCGCCCCGGCCAGCATGAGGGACAGTTCCCTTGTGCCGCGGAGCGCGGCCCGCGCCGACCGGCTACCCGCGGCCGCCGCCTGTTCGAGGCGATAGCGCTTGCTGGCGACCAACGCGAACTCGGCGGCGACGAAGAATCCGTTGAGTGCCAAGAGCACCACGGAGATCAGCAAGGCGGTCAGCGGGCTCATCGGACCACCTCGACTCGAACCGAGTCCGCGACATGCCGGTCCACCGAGACCACCTCGATGAGCGCGCGCGGCCGGCGGTGGCCGTTGCCCGTCGACGTCGAGCGATCCCCCGAGCCATCCAGCTCGATCGAGATCTGGTCGCCGACCTCCGGCACCCGGCCCAGCTCCCGCATAACCAGCCCGGAGAGCGTGTCGTACTCCGGTCTGTGCGGCAGGGCGATTCCCGTGGTGTCCGCAACCTCATCGATGCGCCAGCGGGCCGGCACGAGCCACGACCCGTCCGGCTGGCGCGCGGGAGCGGGCTCCGGTGGATCGTCCTCGTCCCGAATCGGTCCTACGAGTTCCTCGGCGATGTCCTCGAGGGAGATCACGCCGGCGAATCCGCCGTACTCGTCGACGACACAGGCCAGCTGCCGGCGGCTGCGACGGAGCCGTTCCAGGACCGCGGGCAGCGGCAGCGTCGTCGGGACGAGCAACGGGGACGTGAGCACGGAGGCCACGAGCGTCCGACCTCGCTCCGCCGGGGGCACCGCGAGCACGTCGGCGATGCCAACCACGCCCACGACGTCGTCGACGCCCTCGGTGCCGAGGACGGGGAACCGAGAGTGACCCGTGGCGAGGAGCTCGACGACCCGGGTCAGCGGTTCATCCGCGCGGACGGTGTGGACGTCGACCCGCGGCACCATCGCCTCCCCGGCGGTGAGCTCACCGAAGCTCAAGCCACGGTCGAGCAAATCGGAGATGTCGCGGTCGAGACGCCCTTCCTTCCGCGCCTCCGCGATGATCCGCTCCAGGTCCTCGGCGGTCGCGCCGCTGGGCAGCTCCTCGATGGGCTCGATGCCGACGGCGCGCAAGAGCCGGGTAGCGGCGAGGTCGAACATGCGGATGACCGGACCGGCTACCGCTAGATAGATGAGGGTGGACCGGCTGAGCGCGCGGGCGAGCGGCTCGGCGCGGGCGATCGCGAGATTCTTGGGCGCGAGCTCACCGAGCACCATCTGCACCGCGGTCGAGATCACGAGCGCGAGCCCGACCGACAGCCCGGTGCTGACGGATTCCGGGATCCCAGCGCCCCCCAGCGCCGCCGCGATGCCCTTGCCGAGATAGGGCTCGGCGACGTACCCGACGAGCAGGGCGGTGACGGTGATGCCGAGCTGGGCGCCAGAGAGCATGAAGGAGAGGCGCCCCGTCACGGCGAGCGCCCGCGCGGCGGCCGCGTCCCCGTCATCGGCGAGTTTGCGCAACTTGCTGCGATCGACGGCGACGTACCCGAATTCCTGAGTGACGAAGTACCCCGTCGCCGCGGTGAGCAGCACGATGAGGAGTAGGCCGACTACGATCAACACGGGCGCCTCAGCGCTCCGTGGTGCCGGGGCCAGTAACCAAGATACCGGGCCTCACCCGGCCGACTACTGCTGCCCTCTTGGGCAGGATCGGAAACCATGGCTGAATTTTACTGTCCGACCCCGAGAAGGTCCTGAACGCGCGTTCGCGCCGTGTCCGCTTTGTGCGTGATCACACAGCCGGATCAGACCGCGGGCAACAAGGTGGAGTCGGGACCGGGGGTCGTGCCGACGGCGAGGTCGGGGCGGCCGAGCCAGCGCGCGACGTCGTTGATCATCCGCTGGCTGGCCCGCGCCCCTTCGCCCCGGCGGCCACGGCCCTGGCGGAGGAAGAAGTGCACCGCGGCCCGGACGCGGGCGCGATCTGCCGCGCTGGCATGGGCCGTCGCCGCGATGAGCTCGCGCAGACTCGTCGCCATTCGCTCCGCCGCCGCCAACTCCTCACCGCGGTATCGAGCGCGCAACACCGCCAATTGGCTGTCCACCAGCCGAAGCAACACGTCGCCGTCGTGCTGGGAGCCGCGCTCGATCCCGGTCATTCCGGCCTCCTCCGCGCGTTTCGGCGAAGCCCATCCCCTTTAGCTGAACCGCTATCAGGGAGGCATATTCTATGCCCAAACTCCGCGATAAGAGTGGTTATTCGCACCAGTGAGCTGCGTGTTCGCACCCCTCACCAGCGTGCGACACGCGGCCGCGGCACAATTCGGCCCACCGCGCTGATTGCGCCCGCGCGCCTCGTCGCGCTGCTCCCGGAAGAGATAGCCACGCGAATACGCGTGGTAGGGAAAGTGACCAATAACGCGACGACGGGGAAATACACCGGCGGCACCGCGGGTTCCCGCGCCGCTGCACCCACGCCAGACGGGACCGTAAATGCGAATCTCAATATGGAATTCCATCGAGATTGTCTAACGTGGATTGTCTATATCGCCGTTACGAGCACGACGACGCCACCGGAGCGGCGCTGACCTCACCCCGCACCTCAGCCGCGCGGGCCCGCGCGGGAAATCCAGGGGCAGAAATCTCGACAGCGATCGCGATACCTTTCGTACATGGCCGGCTACGCATGGATCAGCCTCACCACCGACTATGGACTGTCCGACGGCTTCGTCGCCGCCTGCCACGGGGTCATCGGCCGCGTCGCGCCCGCTGTGCGCGTCATCGATGTCACCCACGCCGTGCCACCCGGCGACGTCCGTCGCGGGGCGACGGTGCTCGCTCAGACCGTCCCCTACCTCCCGCCGGCCGTCCACGTCGCCGTGGTGGACCCGGGCGTGGGCACCGCGCGGCGCGGCGTCGCCCTAAGCACCCCCAACGGGGTCCTGGTCGGGCCCGACAACGGACTCCTGGTGCGGGCGGCCGAGGTGCTCGGTGGCATCCGCGACGCGGTGGAGCTCACGAACCCGGATTGGTTCCTGCCGACCGTGTCCGCCACGTTCCACGGCCGCGACATCTTCGCGCCGGTCGCGGCCCGGATCGCCACCGGCGCCGACCCGGCCGACGCCGGCCCCGCCATCGATCCCGCCACCCTCGTCCGACTCCCCGAACCGGTGGTGGTCGGGGGTGACGGGTGGCTCGAAGCGGAAGTCCTCACCGTGGACCGCTTCGGCAACGTCCAGCTCGCCGCCCCGGGGACGGCCCTCGACTCGCTGGGCACGAACCTCACCGTCAACGGGCTGCCCGCGACCCGGGGCAGGACCTTCGGGTCGGTGCCGCCCGGCAAGCTCGTGGTCTTCGTCGACTCCGCCGGCCACGCGGCGGTCGCGGTCAACGGTGGCCGAGCCGCCGTCGTCCTCTCGGTGTCCCCCGGCGACGTCCTCCGCATCGACACCGCGGCGTGACGCCTGGGGGGGGCGTCGTCAGCTCCCGGCTCCCAGGGGATCGGCACGCCGGCGCCGACTCCCCTCGTCCCCAGCCGGATCACGCAGCGGAGACGTGCCAAAGCCGGCATCGTCCACGAGGCCATCGACCCGACTGTCGCGCAGCTCGGCGAGGCCAGCAGCGATGCCCCGCAGCAGGTCCGCGGCGTCGGTCAGCCGCGCGACCGAAGGGTGCTTCCCCGGGGTCCGCCCCGCCTCGGCCACGTAGCTCGCCGCGGCGGCCACGAGGCGCTCGTACGCCTCAACACCCGCGGTGAGCTGCTCAATCAACGTCTGGTGCGCCTCACGGAGCTCGCCGCGGGCGTCGGCGGGAGCGAGGCGCAGCGCCTTCTCCACCGCGGCGGTGCGCTGCGCCAGGTCGCGCAGCGACCGCTCCGCGACCGCCGCTTCGCGCACTGCCGGAGCCGCGGCCCCGGTGAGTCGATCCGCCAGTCCGGCTAGGGTCACCGAGGCGCGATCGAGGCGCTGCCACGGCCCCGCGGCAGCGGTGCCCCGGAGCTGATACCGGCTGCGGTGCCGGAGCACCTCGTCGACGGCAGCGCGCGCGGCGGGAAATCGTCGCAGCGCGGCGAGAATCCCACTGGCTTGGCCGGCGTCGAGCGCCGGATCCGGGGCGGGTGGCCCCTGTGCGGTGAGCGCGCGCAGGTCGGACCACCGCCAGAGCGCTAACGCCAGGCTCGAGCCCGCACCCGCGGCCCATAGAGCATCGGCGATGCCGAGTCCGTGGTACGGAGTCAAGACAGCGGTGGCGCCACACAGCCCAGCGGCGACGACGCTCCAGCGGCGGGCGGACGCGCGCAGGCGGCGCACCTTGCGGTAGTAGCGAGTCCGCGCATCTGCCACTCGTTACTCCCCTTCCGCCCTCGGCGCCGCGGCTGCGCGGAGCGGCGCCCGCGCGGGTTAACTCGCGGCGCTCGCTTCGCCGCTGTCCTTCTCCTTCGCCAGGCTGGCCCGCAGCTCGTTGAGGCGGGCCGTCGCCGGATCGACGCTCGGCGTGTTCGCCACCGTGCCGCCCTGCGCGGTGGCACCGCCGAGCTTCTCGCCCGCCAGGCTGGCCCGAATCTGCTCCAGCCGCGCCGCGCCCGCCATATCGAGCGCGGACTTCTGCACCTCCAGCATGCGGGCTTCGATCGAACTACTGGCCAGCTCCGCGCGCCCCATCGCGGTGGCGTACCGACGTTCGATCCGTTCCCGCACCTCGTCCAGTGAGGGGGTATTCGACGGCGCGGCCAGGGCGGACATCGCCTCCAGCGACTGGGCCACCCGCTCCTGCATCTTGGCCTGCTCGAGCTGGCTGAGCAGCTTGGTGCGCTCCGCCAGCTTCTGCTGCAGAATCATCGCGTTGTTGTCCACCGCCTGACGCGCCTGCTGGGCGGCGGCGAGCGCCTGATCATGCAGCGTCTTGAGGTCCTCGAGGGCCTGCTCCGCGGCCACGAGCTGCGTGGCGATGCTCTGCGCGGTCTGCTCGTGCTTGGCGGCTTCCGCCTCGTCACCCGCCGCCCGCGCGCGCTCAGCGAGCACCAGGGCCTGCCGCGCCATGGCCTGCAACTTCTCGACCTCGCCCATCTGGCGGGACAGCTTCATCTCCAGCTGCCGCTGGTTGCCGATGACCGCCGCAGCCTGCTGGACGAGCGCCTGGTGTTGGCGCTGCGCTTCCTCGATCGCCTGCTGGATCTGCACCTTCGGATCGGCGCGTTCATCCAGCCGCGCGCTGAACAGCGCCATCAAGTAGCGCCACCCCTTGACGAACGGGTTCGCCATTCCGCGGTATCCCCTCACACTCCGAAGCGCGTCACCCGGCGCACGTCACCGACCGCTCACCGCGGTGCTCGTCTCTATCGTCCCAGCTCAGTCGTCCACGAAGGGGACGCCAGCCGTGACGAACCCACCCTACGCGCCGGTGGCAAGCGCCCGTGTGCCCCGGGGTCCCGGATTCCACCACGTCAGCGAACGTTCCCGCCTCAGGCAGCGCAGACAACGTCGTGGTCGCGGTCACCCGGCTGGACCCGGGTCGTCCGCAGCGTCGCTGTGATCGGGGAATCCTGCTGGACAGAGACGGATACGTCGCCGTCGGAAGCGACCGAACGCGCCGGCGCCGGCTCCACGGCCATCGATCGCGCTTCCGCGTCTCCGGAGGCTGGACGGCCAGCGGGTTTGTCGGCCTCCGACGTGGCCTTGTCTGGGAGCGCCACCAGCACCCCCTCCACTTGCTCGGCCACGGCGACGGTGTCGCTGACCTCGCGCAGCAGTTCCGACAGACGAGCGCCGAGGGCATCGCAGATCGCGGCGAGCAGCTCGCTCGAGGCTTCCTTCTGTCCGCGCTCGATCTCGGACAGGTAGCCGAGGCTCACGTTAGCTGCGGTGGAGACCTCGCGCAGGGTACGGCGCTGACCCTGCCGGCGCGCACGCAGTGCGTCGCCGATCACGCGGCGGAGCAGGACCATGGCACCTCCCCCTCACCTAGCCCTCCGGCGGTTACCGGACGGTTTCTCCCAAAGATATCCGCTGAGACGCCGATCGACACCCTGCCCCGCCCGGGCAACGTCCTCGTGCCGACCCCGGTTACTCACCCGCATCGGCAACGCGTCGCGCGAGCATCCGCAGCGCGGCGCGGACGGTGCCCACCCGAATCGCCCACCGTCCCGGGGCGAGGGTGAGCTGGGACACGTCGCTGACGCCCGGGCCGACCAACGCGACGTAAACCAACCCCACCGGCTTATCCCCCTGGGGCTGCGGCCCCGCCACCCCCGTCGTGGCGAGCGCCCAGTCGGCCCCACAGCGGCTGCGCCCACCCTCGGCCAACGCGCGTGCGACGTCAGGATCGACCGGCCCCCGCTCGGCCAAGAGGTCGTGGGGAACGCCGACGAGGGAGGCCTTCAAATCCGTGGCGTACGCCACGAGACCACCGCGGAAGACCGCGCTGGCTCCAGGGACGTCGACCACCGTGGCCGCGAGCAGCCCGCCGGTCAGCGACTCGACCACCGCGAGGGTCTCGCCACGGCGGGCCAAGGCGCGCACCACGGCCTCAGCCTCGACCGACGGCATCTCCGTGGCGGACCGTGTCATCCCCGCGCCTCCGTCCCGCGCGCCGCGCGCCGCAGCCGCAGCGCCCGCACCACGTAATCAGCGCCGGTGACGAGCGTGACCACGACGGCCACGCCGAGCAGCCATGGCGCGATCACCTCGAGCGCGGCCGGCATCGGCCAGAGGTACCAGGCGATCGCGAGGATCTGCAGCACGGTCTTCGCCTTCCCGCCTCGGCTCGCCGCGATGACACCGAATCGAATCACCCAGAACCGGATGAGGGTCACCCCGATCTCGCGGGTGAGGATCAGCGCCGTCACCCACCACGACAGGCGGTCATACCAGGAAAGCAGCAGGAGCGCGCTCCCGGTCAACGCCTTGTCCGCGATCGGATCGGCGACCTTACCAAAAGCGGTGATCAAATCGAAGCGACGGGCGATCCAGCCGTCCACGAAATCGGTCAGCGACGCGGCGGCGAAGGTGAGACACGCAGCGATCCGCCAGCTCGGCTGCGCCATCCCGGAGACGTGGACGAACGCGATGAACAGCGGCACCATGACCAGCCGCAGCGTGGTGAGCGCGTTAGCGGCGTTCACCACGGGCGCGCGCCGAGTCCTCGGCGTGGCGGTGACTGGTGATTTCGTGGCTTCGCTCACGCGCTCACCCGTTCCGGTCACGGGCGCGGCGCGGCGGACACGAGCTCCACCGGTACGGCCATGAGATCCACCCCTTCCGTGCCGGTCACCGCGGCTCGCACGAGATCTCCGGGACGCAGTGTCGTCACCGCCACCCCGGCGCTCGGCGACGCGATCAAGGTCGTCGAGCCGTCCACCTCAGGCGCCTGGTGCGCCGCGGCGCCCTCCACCACGCCGTCGGCCACCGAGGTAACGAGCACCTCAACGGTGCTGCCGACCCGCTCCTCTGCCCGCTGGGCGCACAGCTCGTCCGCGAGAGCGCTCACCTTCTCGTACCGGCGCTTGATGGTCGCCGAGGACACCTTGCCAGGGAGAGAGGCCGCCTCGGTGCCTTCCTCGTCGCTGTAGTCGAAAACGCCGATCGCATCGAGCCGAGCGGCGGAGAGGAACCGGACCAGCTCGTTGACGTCGGCCCGCGTCTCGCCGGGGAAGCCGACGATGAAGTTGCTGCGGATTCCCGCCTCCGGCGCGTACCCGCGAATCGTGTCGAGCAGCTCCAGGAAGCGCTCCACCGATCCGAAGCGGCGCATCCGCCGCAGGACGGACTCACTGGCGTGCTGGAAGGACACGTCGAAGTAGGGGGCGACGCCCGGTGTCGTCGCGATCGCCTCGATCAAGCTGGGCCGAAGCTCCGCCGGCTGGAGGTAGCTCACGCGGACCCGAACGATGCCGTCGATCGCGGCGAGCTGGGGCAGCAGCTTCTCCAACAAGCGTGGGTCGCCGAGATCCTTGCCGTAGGAGGTCGAGTTCTCGCTCACCAAGACCAGCTCGCGCACGCCGGTGGAGGCCAACCACTCCGCCTCCGCGAGCACCTCGTCCGGAGAGCGGGAGACGAACGCCCCGCGGAAGCTCGGAATCGCGCAGAACGCGCACCGTCGATCACAGCCACTGGCCAGTTTCACGGGGGCGACCGGGCCGCGGTCGAGGCGGCGGCGGAGCACCCCGCGCAGGTGAGCCGGGGTGTGCTCGTCGACCGTGGCGTGCCCGGGCACCACCACGGAATGGTTCCGTCGGTCGACCGGGGCCAGCGGCAAGAGTCGCCGGCGGTCACGCGGGGTGTGCGCGGGGAGCGACTCGCCGGCGAGGACCGCCTGCAGCCGCGCGGAGATGTCGGGGTAGTCGTCAAAGCTGAGCACGGCGTGCGCTTCCGGCAGGCTCTCGGCGAGCTCCCGGCCGTACCGTTCGGCCAAGCAGCCCGCCGCGACCACCTTCGCGCCGGTCTCCGCAGCGGCGAGCAGCGTCTGAATGGAGTCCTGCTTGGCTTTGTCCACAAAGCCGCAGGTGTTCACAAGCACCACGTCGGCGTCCTCGCCGTCGGTCGTGACCTCCCAACCGTCGGCGTGCAAACGCGCGGCGAGCTCTTCCGAGTCGACCTCATTGCGCGCACAACCGAGGGTGAGCAGCGCGACCCGACGCCCACGACGCGAGCCGGGAGAAGATGCGGACACCTCCCGAGGGTACCGGGCAGCGCCGACACCCCCATCACATGTACCGCCTCCGCGCAACGCGGGTCACTGCCCGACCGGCGTACCCAACAGGCGTGAGATCGCCGTCCTCGCCCTGGTGGCGGCCTCCTCTATCCTGGCGCTGGCGGTCGCCCGCCCACGCCCGACCGGCCTCGACGGGGGAGCGTCCGCCCTGTGGTCAGCGGAGTTGGCGCGCTGAGCCGATTCGATACCCATCCCATCGATGAAAGCGGGACGGCGATGGCCTGGATTGTGCTCGTGCTGTCAGGGTGCATGGAGACGGTATGGGCCGTCGCGCTCAGCAGGAGCGCCGGGCTGACCCGTCCGCTCCCCGCGCTCGTCTTCGTGGTCGGCCTGGTGCTGAGCATGGCGGGGCTCGCGTGGGCGCTGCGCAGCATCCCCGTCGGCACCGGTTACGCCGTCTGGGTCGGCATCGGCGCGGTCGGCACCGCCCTCGTCGGGATGATCGCGAACGGGGAGTCGACCAGCTGGCCGCGGATCCTCTGCCTCGTCCTCGTCATCGCCGGCGTGATGGGGTTGAAGCTCTTCCACTGAGCGCCGCCGCTCGCGGACCGGCGACGGGCGCTCACTCCCCCCGCAGCGCCGCCAAGGTCTCCTCAAGCTGTTCCGGCTTGACCAACACCTCCCGGGCCTTCGACCCCTCGGACGGCCCGACGATGCCCCGGGTCTCCATCAGGTCCATCAGTCGACCGGCCTTCGCGAAGCCCACCCGCAGCTTGCGCTGCAGCATCGACGTGGAGCCGAACTGGGAGGTCACCACCAGCTCCACCGCCTGCAACAGCAGGTCGAGGTCGTCGCCGATGTCGTCGTCGACCTTCTTCTTGGCGTTCTTCGCCGGGGTCAGCACATCCGGCCGGAACTCCGGCTCCCGCTGCTCCTTGCAGAACGCCACGACCGCGTTGATCTCGGCCTCGGAGACCCACGCGCCCTGAATTCGGATCGGCTTCGAGGCGCCCATCGGCAGGAAGAGCCCGTCGCCCCGGCCGATGAGCTTCTCTGCCCCCGGCTGGTCGAGGATCACCCGCGAGTCAGCGAGAGACGAGGTGGCGAAGGCGAGACGAGACGGGACATTCGCCTTGATCAAACCCGTGACCACGTCGACCGACGGACGCTGAGTGGCGAGCACCAAGTGGATGCCCGCCGCCCGCGCGAGCTGGGTGATACGGACGATGGAGTCCTCCACGTCGCGTGGCGCGACCATCATCAGGTCAGCGAGCTCATCGACGATCACCAAGAGGTAGGGGTACGGACGGAGTTCGCGCTCGCTGCCAGGCGGCGGCTTGAGCTGACCCGCCCGCACCTTGCGGTTGAAGTCGTCGATGTGCCGCACCCCGAAGGCGGCGAGGTCGTCGTAGCGCATGTCCATCTCGCGCACGACCCACTCCAGCGCGTCGGCCGCCTTCTTGGGGTTGGTCACGATCGGGGTAACGAGGTGCGGGATTCCCTCGTAGGCGCTCAACTCCACCCGCTTGGGGTCGATGAGCAGCAGCCGCACCTCGTCCGGCGTGGCCCGGGTCAGGATCGAGACGAGCAGGGAGTTCAGGCACGACGACTTCCCGGAACCGGTGGCGCCCGCGATCAGGATGTGCGGCATCTTGGCGAGGTTCGCCACGACATAGCCGCCCTCGATGTCCTTGCCGAGCCCGACGAGCATCGGGTGGTGGTCGGAGGTGGCGGCGCGCGAGCGCAGCACGTCCCCGAGCGCGACGTCCTCCCGGTCGGCGTTGGGGATCTCGACACCCACCGCGCTCTTACCGGGGATTGGGCTCAAGATCCGCACGTCGGGGGACTTCACCGCGTACGCGATGTTGCGGGATAGCTGGGTGATCCGCTCGACCTTGACCCCCGGGCCGAGCTCCACCTCGTAGCGCGTGACGGTCGGCCCACGGGTGAACCCGGTCACCGCGGCGTCCACACCGAACTGTTCGAAGACGCTCTGCAGCGCCGCGATCACCTCGTCGTTGACCTTGCTGCGGGTCTTGGGTGGGCTCCCCGTACGCAGGAGATTCAGCGGGGGCAGCTTGTAGTCCCCGGCCAGGCCGGTGAGCGCGAGCTGCTCGGCGCGCGTCGGCGGCGGGCTGTGCTCGGGTGGCTCCGGCTCCTTCCGGGCCGCGGGCACCACGTCGACCGGCTCGAGCGCGGACTCAGGCTCCTCCGCGTCGAGCGCCTCGGCCTCCTCGACCGGCTCCTTTCGCACCATACTCGCCTGCCGGCGGCGCGCCGGGCGCCGCCGAACCCGGACAGGCGGCGCCTGGTCGCCCCCATCGCCGTCGTCCGCCGACGCGCCCGGCTCCCGGCCCCGCACCACGGCGGCGAGGAGCCCCAGCCGCTCGGGAATCTTGTTGATCGGCGTGGCGGTCACCACGAGGAGACCGAAGATCAGCAGCAGCACCAACAGCGGTACGCCCACCCAGGCGCTGACCGTGGCGGTGAGCACCGAGCCAACCGCCGCCCCGATGAGCCCTCCCGCGCTGTCCCGCTGGATCGGATCAGCCGGGTCTTGGGCCAGGTCAAGCAGGCCGTCGAGGGCGACGATGATCGCGCTCCAGCCGACCACACCCCGGCCGCGGTGCTCCGGCTCGGCCGGCTGGCGCATCAGCCGCACCGCGCCGACGAGCAACAACACCGGCAGCGCCAAGGCAACCGCGCCGAAGAACAGACGCGCGGTGTCGGCCAGCCGCTCCCCCAGTGGCCCCGCGGAGGAGAACCACAGCGCCATCGCGCTGAGGATGGCCAGACCGAACACGAGCAGCCCGGCGCCGTCGCGCCGATGCCCTGGGTCGAGGTCGCGGGCGGTCGCGGCCTGGCGGCCAATGGCCCGCACCACCCACCCCAGGCCGGTCGCGAGCGCCATCCACAACGCGGCGATCAGCCGTCCGATGGAGAGGGCCGGCCCCGCGCCCCGGGAGCGCCGACGCGGCGCCCGGGCCGTGGCGGTCGCCCGTGACGTGGCGGCCGCGCCGCCCCGGGTACGCGCGCCGCCGCGCGCCGGAGAGGTCTTCCGGCCGCGACTCGCCTGAGAGGTACGGCCCGCCATAGAGTCACACCGTAGCTGTACGGTCCCAGCAATCCCGGCTTTTACGGTCCGTGTCCGAAGCGCAGGTATGCCCGGTCACATCGAAGCGGGCCTGCTCATCGACGAGGAGGGCGGCCATGTCACTGTCGGGTTTCGCCAACTCATCCGGTCGGGCTCCGCGCGGCGGTGACACCCTTCACCCGTTGACTGACGAGCTCATCACCGCGGTCCTCGCCGCACGCGGCTTCTCCGTCTCCCCCGATCGCGACGGCGACCTCGTAGGGCGCTGGGGCGACAACCTCATCTACTTCCTGCGTCTGGGTGAGCACGGCGAACTCTTCCAGGTCCGCACGTTGGCGGCGACGCGCTTCGACATCGAGGACGTACCACGGCTGTATACCTTCTGCAACACCTGGAACCACGACCGGCTGTGGCCGAAGGCGTTTGTCCACGTCGACGACTTCGGCGTCGCCCGAATCTGCGGCGAGGTCGCCGCCGACTTGGCGTGCGGGGTGACGATGGCGCAACTCGATCAACTGTGTATGTGCGGAATCACCGCGGGGTGTCAGCTCGCCGCAGCCGCCGCGGAGCTCCAGCCATGATTCCCTCCACTGTAGATGGTATGGGGTCGCGGCGGGCCGCGCCGGCGGGGGCGCACGGGGACGACCAGGCGCGAGGGCGACGATGACCCCGGAAGAACTCCTGATCGCGCTGGAGGAGGCGCGTGACCTCCCCGACGGCCCGGAGAAAGTCACGGAGCTGGAGCGGATCGCCCGGCTCGCGGACGCGATTGGCGATCTCCGGCTCGGGGTCGAGGCGCGGTTCGAGCTGCTCGAGGCCCACCAGTACCACACGGAGCGCTGGCGAATCCTCCCGCTGGTCAACTGGTGTCTGGCCACCTTCGACCAGCATCCGTCCATTTTCGACGACGAATACACCGAACTGCTGCGCTGGCACCACAAGTGGGCGGTCGCCACGGTGCCCACCACGCCGCGGATCGACCTAGCCGACGGGCTCGCCGCCCTCGACGACCTGGCGCGCCGGTACGAGGCGGCCGGGCTGAGCCCGCGCGCGATCTACCAGCTGCGGTGTGTCATTGCCGATCACGTCGGGGATGAGGAGGCCGCTCGCGAGTGGCTCGCGCGCTGGCAGGCCGCCCCCCGCGATGACACCAGCGACTGCGCCGGCTGCGAGCCGGTGCGGCAGGCGGAGCTCCTCGCCCGCTGGGGCGACTGGGCTGAGGCGGTCGCCGTCGTCGAGCCGGTTCTGCGCGGCGAACTCCGGTGCACCGAACAACCCGAGTCGGCGTTGGCCGCGGTGATGCTGCCCTACCTCCACCTTGGGCGGCTCGCTGAGGCGGCGGAGGCCCACGTCGTGGCGTACCGCCGGCACCGCTTCGAACGCGACCGGCTCGGGGTCATCGCCCAGCACCTGCGGTTCTGCGCGCTCAGTGGGCACCTCACCCGTGGCTTGGACGTGCTCGACGCGCACCTCGGGTGGCTCGACGCGGCGCTCGACGAGGCGGCGGCGATGGAGTTCGCCACCGCGGGCGCCCTAGTGTGTCGCCTCGCGAGCGCCCACGGCCTGGGCGCGCGGCACCTGCACCGACCGGGCTACGGCGATCGCCCGGCGGCGGATATCGAGGTTCGCCGCCTCGGCCCGATCCTCGCGACCATCGCCCACGACCTGGCGGCGCGCTTCGATGCCCGCAACGGCACCGACCACCAGTCGCGTCGCGTCGCCGCGTCGCTGGCCGCCGAGCCGATCTGCGACCCGATGCCGTTGCCCCCGGACGATCCGCAACCCGCGCCGCTCCCCGCGACCGACCAGCCCCGCGGCTGGCCCGACACGCTCGCTCCGCTCAGCGTGGCCGCGATCGCCCGGGTGCTCACCGAGCGGGGCGATCACTACGTGGTCGACGACGACGGGGTGCTGATCGGGCAGTGGGGACCGGCGCTCATCCACTTCGAACGCCTCGGCGAACGCCGGGAAATCCTGCACTCGCGGGTCATCGCCACTCGGCGTTTCCCCGCCGATCGGCTGCTGGACGCGCTGGAGTTCTGCAACGCCTGGAACCACGACCAGGCGCTGCCGAAGGCGTATGTCCACGACGACCGGGGTGAGCTCATCCTCGCCGGTGAGGTCACCACCGATCTCGAGCACGGCGTCACCGGCCGGCAGCTCGGGGTGCTGATCAACTCAGTGATCGCGACGGGGATCGCCTTTGCCACCGCCGTCGAGCGCTTGCCCTGACGCGAGGCAGAACGACACGCGACACCGGTCTCAGGAGCCCACGGACCCTGAGACCGGTGTCGGGCTCTCCCCCGGGTCAGCGCACGGAGAACGCGAGGGTGTAGCGTCCGGCGCCCGCCTCAGCCTGGACGCGGTAGCGGTAGAAGCCCGCCGGACCGGTGAACGTGAGCCGCTCACTGGCACCGGGGCCGGTGGCGCGGGCCACGGTGCGCCAGCCGCGACCGGTCCACTGCTGGAGGACGAGGTCGAAGTCGACCCCCGCAGGGGCGGCGAGGCACGCGGTGTGCGTACCCGCTGAGGCGCGGAAGTAGCGGCCGTTCGGCTGGATCTGCACGCTCCCGGGCCGCGCGAGCACGCCGCCGCGCACCACCTGGGCGTCCGCACAGCCGGCCGGCGCCGCCGGAGGCTGCGGCGCCGCGGTCGGCGGCGGAGGCGGCGACGCCGACGCGGGCGGGGACGGCGACACCGGGCCGTTCGCCGTCAGCAAGGTGAGGTTGTTGCGCTGCAAGATCTCGGTGAGCGGCTGGAAGAACGTCACGCCGCCGACCCTGCAGTCACCGGACCCACCCGAGGTGACGCCTTGCGCCTGGTTACCCGACATCCACGGGCCGCCGGAATCACCCGGCTCAGCGCAGACGTTCGTGCGGGTCAGTCCGGACACCGCACCTTCCGGATAGTTCACGGTGACGTTCTTCGCCAGGATCGTCCCGCACCGGGTACCGGTTGTGGAGCCGGAGCGGCACACCGACGCGCCGACTGGGGCTTCCTGCGCGCCGGCCACCACGACCTCACCGCCGTTGAAGTCGTTGACCACCGGCCGCGGCGTCCAGTCCCCATTGACCTCAACCACGCCCCAGTCGTCGCCTGGGAAGGACGACGCTCGGAATACGCCTTGCGGAGCGCGGTTGAAGCCGGTCGTGGTGCTCCCCGGCCGTCCACAGTGTCCGGCGGTGACAAAGCCGCCGACGACCGCGAAACCGATCGAACAGCGGGCACGCCCGTCAATGAAGTACGGATCACCGCCGCGGACGTCGAACAGCGGCACCGGGGACTCGTCCGCCTCGATGACCCGTACCGCGTCGGAGGCGCCACTAGCCGCCGCGAACTGGCGCGCAGACTCCGCGGCCCCCGGCTGAGCGATCACGACCACGCTGTTCGTGGCGGGGTCGACGTACCACCCGGACAGGTTCGGGGTCGCACTCGCCGCGTTGCGGTCCAGGCGCTGCTTGACCGAGTCGAGCTGTCGTTCGCTACGGGCGACCAGCTTCGGTTCGGCGCCCGCGGCGCGCACCCGCTTCGCCGCCGCCTCATCCGTGACCGCGACCATGAGCTGCGTGCCATCCGCGGTCAGCCACGTGCCGCCGAAGCTGTCTCCGAGCTCGCCGCGGAGCCGCTGGGCTGTGCGGGCCGCCCACTCCTCCCGGCTCAGCCGCTGCCGCGCCTGGCTGTCGCTCAGCCCCAAGTCACGGCGGAGCGCCGCGAGGAGCTCCGGTTCGGGCCCGCGCGTGGCGGCCGCGGTCGGCCCTCGCTCCTCGTCCGCGATAGCGGGGATGGTCACCGCGGCCATGGCTCCCAAGGTCGCCAGCATCACCGCACCGGCGATGACGTGTCGTCGCTGCATCCGCGCCTCCTTCCGCCGATCCGGCGCCGGTCGGCACCAACCCGGAGTACGACGACACCGCGGTGATGGATCACCATCGAACGATGGGAAATGTCACAGCCGACCTGCTCAACCGTTCGGTATCGACACACGTAAAACCCTGAGATGGGGATGTCTCTCGACGGGACGGTCATGAGGAGCGGTCGAAGACACCCGCGCGCACTCCCGCGACGAACGCCGCCCAAACGGCGCGGGAGAACCACAGCACCGGTCCTCCGGGATCCGCGCCGTCCCGCGTCGCCACCCGCGCACCGGCGTCTCGCACCTCGACGCAGGCGTTCGACTCACAGTGCCGGCTTCGGCGCCACACCGCCCGGTCAGCCATTCGCCGCTCACCCCTCGGCACGTCGCTCCCAGGGCCCGTCCCTGCCTTACGCACTCGTTAACGGTCCAGGCGCGGCAACGACGCGCGTCGACGGCGCGTCGAGGGGCCAGCGGCCACCGTACCGGTCCACACCGGACCGGGCGTCCCGCAGCAGGGCGTCCGCGCGCGCCCGGATGAGCTGCGCCGAGTCCTCCTCATTGAGCGCCGCCGCCCACATCCGGTCGAAGTGCCGCCGATAGCGGCGAAGCGTCTCTCGACTCTCCACGATCTCATCGACGAGGAACTCCTCGCGGTAGAGCACCGTGTTCTCCTCATCGCCGTCAATATCGAGGAGAGCGAACGGCCCAGCCATAGCAGTGATCGCGGCCTCGGCGAGGGGGACCACCCGCAGCGCGATGCCGGGCCGCGCGGTGAGCTCCAACAGGTGGTACAGCTGCTCCGCCATCACCCGCGGACCGCCGATCAGGCGCCACAGCACCGACTCGTCCATCACGAAGTAGAACCGCGGGGGTTCCGGGCGGGCGAAGACTCGGGCGGCGCGGCACATCCGCGCCTCAAGGCGGGCGGCGCGCTGCGCGGCGGGGAGCTCACGCGCCCACGCCTGCATGATCATCTCGGCGTAGGCCCGCGTCTGCAACAGCCCAGCGATCAAAGTGGGGTGGAAGTGACGGATGACCCGGGCTTCACTTTCGAGCTGGAGGAGCTCCAGCAAAGCCGGGGTGAGGTGGTCGCGGAATCGCGGCTCGTCCCACCAGCCGCGGCGCCGGGAGGCCCGGGCGTCGGCGACGAGTTCGCCGACCCGCTGCGGATCGGTGACCTGATAGAGCTCCAGCAACGCCCGCAGGTCAGTCGTGGAGACGGTGACGTCGCCGTTCTCGATCCTGTTGAGTTTGGACACCGACCAGTCGAGGGCCGCGGCGACCTGCCCTCGCGTGAGCCGCCGCGCTTCCCGGGCCGCGCGCAACGCCAGCCGGAGGCGACGGCGGGCCGCCGCCGGGGACGCCGTTGCGCGTTCGAGACCCACGCGCGCACCTCGACCGTCGAGAGCTGGGGTGCGGGGCCGGATCGGCGATCAGAGCGCCGGGCCGGTCGCGCCCGTACCGGGTGGCGCGCCCGCTACGAGCGCAATCGATGACGTCTCCCAGTATGCGCGAGCCGAAATCGCAGCGCTACCAGCCGTGATGGCCAATTCCTCCGGCCACTGTCACACCTCGACCACCGTCGGGATGATCATCGGGCGCCGCCGGTATGTGTCGTTGACCCAGCGGCCCACCGTCCGCCGCACCACCTGTTGCAACTGGTGCGGGTCCGTCACCCCGTCGGCGGCCGCGCGGCTCAACGCATCCGTGATCAACGGGATCACCGCGTTGAAGGCCTCGGGATCCTCGGAGAAGCCCTTCGCCGACACCGTCGGCCCGGCCACGACCTTGCCCGTGACCGAATCGACGACCACGGTCGCCGCGATGAAGCCCCCGTCGCCGAGGATGCGTCGTTCGGTCAGCAGCGACTCCCCGACGTCCCCCACCGCCAGGCCATCGACGTAGACGTAGCGGCTCTTGACGTGCCCGACGAGCCGGGCCTCACCGTCCATCAGGTCGACGACGTCGCCGTCCTCGCAGAGCACCACGCGCTCCGGAGGCAGCCCGGCCTCGATCCCGAGCCGGGCGTGCGCGCGCAGGTGCCGCCACTCGCCGTGCACCGGCATGAGGTTCTTCGGCCGGACGACGTTGAGCAGGTAGAGCAGCTCCCCGGCGGGGGCGTGCCCGGACACGTGCACCTTCGCCACGTCCTTGTGAATCACCGTGGCGCCGGCGCGGGACAGCTGGTTGATGACGCGGTAGACAGCGGTTTCGTTCCCGGGCACCAGGGAGCTCGCCAACACCACGGTGTCGCCGGGTTCCACCGTGATGTGCCGGTGGTCGCCCGTGGCCATCCGCCCGAGCGCGCTCATCGGCTCCCCCTGCGAGCCGGTCGACATCAGCACGATCTGATCCGGCGGCAGCGTGGTCGCTTCCTCCAGCCCCACCACGAGCCCGGGGGGAATGTGCAGCAACCCCAGGTCGCGCGCGATGCCCATGTTCCGCACCATCGAGCGGCCGACCATCGCCACCTTGCGCCCGTGCTCGTGGGCCGAGTCGAGCACCTGCTGCACGCGGTGCACGTGCGAGGCGAACGACGCCACGATGATCCGGCCCCGCGCCTTGGCGAAGATCCCGTCAAGGACGGGTTTGATCTCCCGCTCGGGTGCCACGAAGCCGGGAGTCTCCGCGTTCGTGGAGTCCGACAGGAGGAGGTCGACCCCCTCAGCGCCGAGCCGCGCGAAACCGGCGAGGTCGGTGATCCGCCCGTCGAGCGGCAGTTGGTCCATTTTGAAGTCGCCGGTGTGCAGCACGGTGCCGGCGCCGGTGCGGATCGCCACCGCGAGGGCGTCCGGAATCGAGTGGTTGACCGCAAAGAACTCGCACTCGAAGGGCCCCAGCTGCTCGCGCTGCCCCTCCCGCACGGTCAACGTGTACGGCTCCATCCGCCGCTCGGCGAGCTTCGCCTCCACCAGGGCCAGGGTGAACTGCGACCCGACCAGCGGAATGTCCTGCTTGTGGGCGAGCAGGTACGGCACCGCGCCGATGTGGTCCTCGTGGCCGTGCGTGAGCACGATCGCCTGGATGTCGTCGAGCCGGTCCAGGATCGGGGTGAAGTCCGGGAGGATGAGGTCCACCCCGGGCTGCTCCACGTCGGGGAAGAGCACGCCGCAGTCGACGATGAGCAGCTTGCCGGCGTACTCGAAGACCGTCATGTTGCGGCCGATGGCGCCCAGCCCACCGAGCGGAATGATCCGGAGGGCGCCCTTCGGCAGCGGCGGCGGTGGGGGCAGCTCGACGTGTGCCTGACTCATCCGAGCTCCCGTCCCGCGGCGGCGCAGTCGGCGCGGAGCTGTGCGATCTGCTCCTCGGTCGCGTCGATCAGCGGCGGACGGACCGGACCAGCGGGCAGGCCGGCCAGGCGCAGGGCGGCCTTGGCCAGGATGACGCCCTGGGTGCGGAAGAAGCCCTGGTAGGCGGGGATGAGCTGCTGGTGGATGGCGAGCGCTCGGGCGACGTCGCCGCGCTCGTACGCCTCGATCATTTCCTTGGTCCGCGCGCCGAACAGGTGCGTCGGCACCCCGACCACGCCGACTGCGCCGATCGCCAGCAGCGGCAGGGTGAGCATGTCGTCGCCGGAGTAGTACGCCAGATCCGTACGGGCGATCACGCTCGCTGACGCCGCCAGGTCACCCTTCGCGTCCTTGACCGCGACGATCCGCTCGTGTTCGGCGAGGCGACACAGCGTGTCGCTCTCGATCGCGGTCCCCGTCCGCTTGGGGATGTCGTACAGCATGACCGGCAGGTCGGTCGCGTCCGCGACCATCGTGAAGTGCCGCAGCAACCCGGCCTGGGGCGGCCGGTTGTAGTAGGGAGTGACGACGAGCAAGCCGTGAGCACCCGCCTTCGCCGCGCTCTGGGCTAGCTCGATGGTGTGCTGGGTGTCGTTGCTCCCCACCCCGGCGATGACCTTGGCACGGTCGCCGACCGCCTCCAGCACCGCCCGCAGCACCGCGTCCTTCTCCGCGTCGGTCGTCGTCGCGGACTCGCCGGTGGTGCCGTTGACCACCAGCCCGTCATGGCGCTCCTCATCGACCAAGTAGGTGGCGAGCCGGGCGGCGCCCTCCAGGTCGAGGGAACCGTCGGCCTTGAACGGCGTGACCATGGCCGTGATGAGGCGCCCGAAAGGCCGCGCAGGCTCGCGGCGGGTCGCGGAGGCGAGGTGCTCCTGGGTCATGAGGAAAACTTATCGGACGCCCAGGGCGTGGTCCTTAGCCTCCTCTCCCCCACCGCCCCGTCCCTCGCCCCAACCAGGCACGCACCGCCGAACTGCCCCGCGCCCGCCGCTCCCGTCGTCGCCCGCGAGGCAGTCCAGCCCAGGTCAGCCCTGTTCCGTGTACGGGCTGCTGGCGACCTCCGTGCCGTCCGGCAACGCGCGGATGGTGAAGTCGGCGAAGACGTTGGGGGCCACCGTCTGCAACTGCCGAAGGCACTCGATCGCGATCTGACGGATCTCGACGTCGGCGTGCTCCGTGGCGCGCATCGCGATGAAGTGCCGCCACGCCCGGTAGTTGCCGGTGACCACGATCCGCGTCTCGGTGGCGTTCGGCAGCACCGACCGCGCCGCCTGCCGGGCCTGCTTCCGGCGGAGCGTCGGGTTCTCCACGTCGGCGAACCTGCGCTCGAGCCCTTCGAGCAGGGCGGTGTACGCCCGCACGCTCGCCTCCGTGGCCTCCATGAAGATCTTGTGCAGCTCGGGGTCCTCGGCGATGACCGACGGCTCGACCATCGCCGCGTCGTGCTCGGGCACGTACCGCTGGGAGAGCTGGGAGTACGAGAAGTGGCGGTGCCGGATCAGCTCGTGGGTAAACGACCGCGATACCCCGGTGATGTAGAAGGTCACCGAGCCGTGCTCCAGCACGGAGAAATGCCCAGACTCCAGGATGTGGGCGAGGTATCCGGCGTTCGTCGCGGTCGCGGGGTTGGGCTTGTGCCACGACTGGTAGCAGGCGCGACCCGCGAACTCCACCAGCGCCTGCCCACCGTCGGCATCCGTGGACCAGGGGATGTCCTCAGGCGGCTCGAAGTGCGTCCACGCGATGAGGCGAACCTTGGGGGGCACGATCTCCGGCATTCCTTGGACTCTAGTGCCCCAGGGGCGTCACGCCGCGCCCGACCCACGGATCGGGTGACGCGCCGCTGACCGCGACGGGCGCGCGACCCCCGGGCTCCCAAGGCACGTGCCGCGTCAGACGTAGAACCAGGTGAACGGGGCCCACGGCAGGTTGCGCGCCACGAAGAAGGCGAACCAGACGGCGAGGAACGCGCTGATCACCCCCGGGGAGAGCCGGAGCTGCGGGATCCGCCAGCCGAACACCTGCTGCCCTGCCCACGCCACGTAGAGGTAGATCACGAATGGCAGCGCGAACACGACCAGCAGGTGGTGGCGGGCGGCGGCCGCGACGTCCCCGTGCAGCAGGTACCACAAGGCCCGGGTGCCGCCACAACCTGGACAGTCGAAGCCGGTCGTGAGCTTGAGGAGGCAACTCGGCGCCGCGTCCGGCGCGCTGTCCGTGGGATTCGTGATCAGCGTATAGCCCGCCGCGGCGGCGGCGCAGCCGAGCACCGCCAGGGGGGCGAGCCAGCGGGGCGCCCGCGCCCGCCACCGGTCGACGAATCGCGTCACCCGGTCGGGCCGCGGCGCGGGAGCAGGCGCGGCAGGCCACGGCGCGGCGGCTGGCGCCGGGCCCCACGTCGGCTCAGCCGGCGCCTGTGGCGTGGCGTGTCCGTGGTTCGCCGATTCCGCTGCGTCCGTCATCACGCCCCTACCCCCACGTAGGTCTCACCGTACACCGGCTCCGCTCGCCGCTCCGAGCGCGCGGCCACGGACGCGATCACACCTGGCTCGGCACCGCCCGTGGCGTCCGCGTCGTCCCCGGTGGCCGCCGCGCCGGCGCCCGCCCCCGGCACCGCCTCATCCGCGCCGGCGAGGGCGGCGCCGACCGCGTCGGCGAAGTCACCGCCCTCGGGGGGAGCGACCCGGGCCAGCCCCAACCAGCCGGCGAGCCGGCGCAGCTCCGCGGCGAGCGCCTCGGCGGTCTCCGCGATCTGCGCACCGGTAACCCCCTCCTCGCGCCACACCGCCGGCACCCGCAGCACCCCGGCCTTGCGATCCGCTTTGACGTCGACCCGCGCGGTGAATCGATCCCCGTACAAGAAGGGCAACACGTAGTAGCCGTACACCCGCCGCGGCGCGGGCACGTAGATCTCGATCCGGTACGTCAAGCCGAACAGCCGCTCGACACGGTCCCGGGTCCAGATGAGCGGATCGAACGGGCAGACGAGGGTCGCGGCCCGCACCTGCCGCGGCAGCCGCGCCTCCGCGTGCAGGTACGCGGGGTGCCGCCAACCAGCGACCCGCACGGGCAGGAGCACACCGGCGTCGACGAGCTCCGCGATCGCCGTCCGGGTCACCCCGCCGGGCAACCGGAAGTAGTCGCGCAGCTCCAGCTCCGCGGCCACGCCCAGGGCCCGCGCCGCGATCTCGACGAGCCGCCGATAGGCGTCCGCGGGCGACGGGGTCGGGGCGTCCAGCACCGCGCGCGGCAACACCCGTTCCGGAAGGTCGTACACGCGGGCGAAGGAGCTGGTGCGACCGGCCGCGGTCACCTCCCCAGCCCAGAAGAGGAACTCCAACGCCTGCTTGACCACCGACCAGTTCCAGCCCCAATTGCCGGTCTCCCGGGGCCCGTCCTGCTCGATCTGCGCCGCGGTCACCGGCCCACGCGCGCGGACCTGATCGCGCACCCAGGCGACCACTCTCGGCTGCTCGGCAGCCACCCGCCGCATCGACTGCCACGCCTGAGTCGGCGCCGCCGCCATCCGCCACCGCAACAGGGGGTGCAGGGAGACCGGGAGGAGGGACGCTTCATGCCCCCAGTACTCGAACAGCTCCCGTGGCCGTTGGTAGGCCGCTCGGTCGAGCAGCTGCGTGGGGTAGGGACCGAGTCGGCTATACAGCGGGAAGTAGTGGGCGCGCTGGACCACGTTGACCGAGTCGATCTGCAGGAGGCCGATCCGCCCGAGGACGCGGCGCAGGTGGCGGAGATTAGGCGTGGCCTGCGGCGGGCGATCGGTGAACCCCTGGGCCGCCAATGCGATGCGCCGCGCCTGCGCGAGGGAGAGGGATTCCGGAGGGGGCATGGCTATCGACAGTAGCCAACGGGTACGACATCACCCGCGCTCCCGCCCCGCCACCGGCGGCGACACGGGCAGCCCGATCACCAGGGCGAGGGCGAGCCAGACGTAGAGGTTGCCGCCGAGAAACCCGAGTACCCCGGAGGAGTTGAGCTCCCAAATCCACACGATGCCGCTACAGGCCAGGACGTAGAGGACCGCGGTCGCGACCAGGAGCCGACGCCGGTGCCGGCTGCCCGCCGGAGCGGCGCAGGCGCGATCGACGAGGAGCAGCAGGGCTGGAAGCAGCCACACCAGGTGGTGGATCCAGGTGACCGGGCTGACCAATCCGCCGACCACCCCGGTGAGCGCCAGACCGGTGGTCACCTCGCGGTGCCGCCCCACGCGCCAGACCCACACCCCCAGCACCAGGAGCACCGTCACGGGCCACAGCAGGTCACCCCACTCCGCCTGCCCGAGCCGGGCGATCATGCCGCGCAAGGACTGGTTGGAGATGAACGCCAGCGAGCCGACCCGGTCCGTGTTGGGCAGCGCGGAGAACCAGTACTCGCGTGTGGCGTCCGGCGCGACCGCGGCGGCGAGCACGGTGGCGCCCGCCGCGGTGGCAACCGCGGTGGCCGCCGCACGCCACCGCCGCGTCACGAGCAGGTACCCGATGAAGATCCCGGGGGTGAGCTTGATCGCGGTAGCGAGCCCGATCCCGATCCCGCCCCAGCGGCTCCCCCGCGCGACGAGCAGCAGGAGGTCGCCGACGACGAGGCAGAGCAGGACGGTATTGACCTGGCCGAAGGTGACCGTCTCCCGTACCGGCTCCAGCGCCGCGACGAGCAGCCCCGCCACGGCGAGGGCGAACCAGGGCGGCCAGCCGTGGCGGCGGATGGTGGGGGCCAGCAACCACCACAGCGTGACCCCCGTGGTCCCGACCGCGAGCAGGACGCTCACCACCTGGGCCGCGCCCAACGGGATGAGCGTCATGGGGAGCATGGTGAGCGCGGCGAACGGCGGGTAGGTGAAGCCGTACGGCGTCACGGGCTTGCGGTAGTCGTAGAGTTCGCCGCCGTGGACCCAGTGGGTCACCGCGCCGTAGTAGACCCGCAGGTCGAAGAAGTGGTTGCGGCGGGCGGCGAGGACGAGATAGAGGGCGATCACCGCAGCGAGGGCCGCCAGCGCGAGCAGCCGTCCCGGGGTGCCCGACGGCAGGAGGCGCACCGCCCTCCGCCGCATCTCCACGTTCCGCGTCCCTAGGCTCACCAGTCATGTCCCTTGGATATGTCCGCCCGGCGCGAGTCGACGACGCCAGCGAGATCGCCCGGATCCAGCTGACCACGTGGCGCGTCGCCTACCGCCGGCTGCTGCCCAGGCACGTGCTCGACCAGATCGACGAGGACTGGCTGACCCAGCACTGGCACGAGGCGATCGCGTCACCGCCGAGCGAGCGACACCGCGTGTTGGTCGCGATCGAGCAGGCCGCGCAGACGCACGTGGTCGGTTTCACCGCCTTCGGACCCGCCGACGAGCAGGCGTTGGCGCCGAACGAGCCACCGGAGCGGCTCGGCAGCGACGTCGTGGCGGTGACCGAGCTGCTGGTCGAGCCGCGGTGGGGCCGGCGCGGGCACGGGAGCCGTCTGCTCGCGGCGAGCGTGGAGACGTGGCGGGAGGCCGGCTTCACCACCGCCGTGGCCTGGGCGTACGAAGGGGACCTCGCCACCCAGTCGTTCCTCACCTCAGCCGGCTGGGCACCGGACGGGGCGGCACGCGCCCTGGATGTCGACGATGTCCTCGTGCCACAGATCCGGCTGCACGTCTCCCTCGTGGAGTGACCGCCGGTGGACCGGCGGCTCGCGCGGTTCCGCCGAGCCGCCGTCCCGCGCGATCAGTCGATCAGCGCGTCCAGCCCGACGGTCAGCCCCGGGCGGTGCCGCACCGCGCGCACCGCGAGCAGCACCCCCGGCATGAACGACGCCCGGTCGTACGAGTCGTGGCGGATGGTCAGCGTCTCCCCGGCGGAGCCGAAGAGCACCTCCTGGTGGGCGACCAGACCGGCGGCGCGCACGGAGTGCACCCGAACCCCGTCGATGGTGGCACCACGGGCGCCGGGCACCTCGTGCTCGGTGGCGTCCGGGATGGGACCCCGGCCCGCCGCGGCCCGCGCCTCAGCGATCAGGCGGGCGGTGTGCAAGGCGGTGCCGCTCGGCGCGTCGACCTTCCGCGGGTGGTGCTGCTCGATGATCTCGACGGAGTCGAAGTAGCGCGCGGCCCGGGCGGCGAACTGCATCATGAGCACCGCGCCGATACAGAAGTTCGGCGCGATCACCACACCGACGTCGGGTTTGCGGGACAACCAGGTGCGGACCCGCTCCAAGCGCTGCTCGGTGAACCCACTGGTGCCGACCACGGCGTTGATCCCTTGCTCGATGCACCAGTGCAGGTTGTCCATCACTACGTCGGGGTGAGTGAAGTCGACGATCACTTCCGCCCCGGCGTCCGCGGCGTTGGAGAGCCAGTCGCCCTTATCAATCATGGCGACCAGCTCGAGGTCCTCGGCGGCGTCGACGGCCCGGCACACCTCGCTCCCCATGCGGCCCCGGGCCCCCAGCACACCTACGCGAATCGGGTCACGCTCGTCAGTCACGGCCACAACTTATCCCACCGGGTAGGCCCGCCGTATGACGCCGCACCCTGGAACGATCACCATCACCGTCCGCGGATCGCCGCCACGGGTGAGTGCCCCGCGCTTCCCGGCTAGGCGACCTCGCTCTCGTCGACCGGCCCCACCACCGCCAGCGACATCGGCTGGGTGAGCAGCTCCGCGGCGAGCCGATTCACGTCGTCCACGGTCACCGCCTCGACGCGGGCCAGCAGCTCGTCGACCGAGCACAGTTCCCCGAAGAGCAGCTCCCCCTTGGCCAAGCGCCCCATCCGCGAGCCGGTGTCTTCCATGCCGAGCACGTAGGAGCCCTTCGCCATCCCCTTGCCGCGGGCGAGTTCCTCCTCGGTGATGCCGCGCTCGGCCACCGCGGCCAGCTCCGCCCGGGTCAGGTCGAGGACCTCCTTCACCTTGCCGGGGGCGCAACCGGCGTACACGGCGAAGAAGCCGCTGTCGGCGTACTGGGTGGTGTAGGAGTACACCGAGTACGCCAGGCCGCGTTGTTCGCGGATTTCCTGGAACAACCGGCTCGACATCCCGCCCCCGAGGACGTTGTTGAGCACCGCCAACGCGAAGCGACGGTCGTCACGGCGGCTCATCGCGGGACAGCCGATCACCAGGTGCGCCTGCTCGGTGTCCTTGGGCTCGAGGAGCGTACGGGTGTGGGTGCGCACCACCGGCGTCGCGGGGCGAGGCGGCACGGGTGAGGCCGGCTCGGTGTCCAGGCGTGTCCCCCGCAGCGCCTTTTGGACGAGCGACACCACCTCGGCGTGGTCGAGGTTGCCGGCGGCGGCCACGACGATCGCCGGCGCGGTGTAGCGGCGGCGATAGAACTCGTTGATCGTCCGGCGGGTCATCGGGGCGATCGTCTCGGCGGTGCCGGAGATGAGCCGCCCCAGGGGATGGTCGTCGTACAGCGCGCGGGCGAAGAGGTCGTGGACGGCCTCGCCCGGCTCGTCGTCGTGCATGGCGATCTCTTCGAGGATCACGCCCCGCTCGGTCTCGACGTCCGCCGGATTGAGCACCGAATCGGCGACGAGGTCACAGACCACGTCGATGGCGAGGGCGAGATCCTCGTCGAGGACCCGCGCGTAGTAGCAGGTGTACTCCTTCGTGGTGAAGGCGTTGGTCTCCCCGCCGACCGCCTCGATCTCCGAGGAGATGTCGAGGGCGCCGCGGCGCCGGGTCCCCTTGAAGAGCAGGTGTTCGAGGAAGTGGGAGACGCCGGACTGGGCCGGGCTCTCGTCCCGCGACCCGACGGCGACCCAGATCCCGAACGAGACACTGCGCATCGCCGGGATCGCCTCGGTGAGGATGCGCAGACCCGACGGGAGAACCGTGCGCCGGACCGTGCCGCCCAACGGGTCGGCGTTCACCGTCCGGGTGATCGCCCGGGCCGGCGCAGCCGCGCCGGCCCGGAGAGACGTCGCTCGTTGTGTCGATGCGCGAGACATGACGCTAGCTGCGCCGCTTACGCCGACGACGCACCTCGCCTTCTCCGCGGCCCGGCCCGCGCTCGCCACGTTCCCGATCACTCCGATCCCGAGGGGCTCGCTCACCCCGCTGCCCGGAGGAACGCGCCGAGCTCTCGGTCGACGCCTCCGCTCCCACGGGCGCGGGCTCACTCTCCGGTACGACCCGGTCAAGGTAGATCTTGCCGCGGGCGTCAATATCGGCGATCTGCACCTCAATCTTGTCGCCGACGTTGAGGTAGTCCTCCACCCGCTCGACCCGCTTGCCATCCCCGACCTTCGAGATGTGCAGCAGGCCGTCCCGGCCGGGCAGGAGGGAGATGAAGGCGCCGAAGGCCGCCGTCTTCACCACCGTGCCGAGGAACTTGTCGCCCACCTTCGGCAGGGTGGGGTTGGCGATGGCGTTGATCCGGTCGATCGCCGCTTGCGCCGCGGGGCCGTTGGTCGCGCCGACGTAGATGGTGCCGTCGTCCTCGACGGAGATCTCGGCACCGGTCTCGTCCTGAATGGCGTTGATGGTCTGACCCTTCGGCCCGATCACCATTCCGATCTTGTCGATCGGAATCTTCACGGTGGTCACCCGAGGCGCGTACTCCGACAGCGGCGCCGGCTTGTCGATGGCCCGCCGCATCACCTCGAGGATGGTCAGCCGCGCCTCTCGCGCCTGCTGCAGCGCGTCGGCGAGCACCTCCGAGGGGATGCCGTCGAGCTTGGTGTCGAGCTGGAGGGTGGTGACGAAGTCCGCCGTCCCGGCGACCTTGAAGTCCATGTCGCCGAACGCGTCCTCGGCGCCGAGGATGTCGGTGAGGGTCACGTACTCGGTCTTGCCGTCGACCTCGTCGGAGATCAGACCCATCGCGATGCCCGCCACCGGCGCCTTGAGCGGCACGCCCGCCGACAGCAGCGACAGCGTCGAGGCGCAGACGGAGCCCATGCTGGTCGAGCCGTTCGAGCCGATCGCCTCGGAGACTTGCCGGATCGCGTACGGGAACTCCTCGCGCGAGGGCAGCACCGGAATCAGAGCACGCTCGGCCAGCGCGCCATGCCCGATCTCCCGCCGCTTGGGGGCGCCCACTCGCCCGGTCTCACCGGTCGAGTACGGCGGGAAGTTGTAGTGGTGCATGTAGCGCTTGGTCTTCTCCAGGGAGAGGCTGTCGAGCGTCTGCTCCATGCGGAGCATGTTCAGCGTGGTGACGCCGAGGATCTGCGTCTCCCCCCGCTCGAAGATCGCGCTGCCGTGCACCCGCGGGAGCACGTTGACCTCGGCCGCCAGCGGGCGAAGGTCACGGGGACCACGGCCGTCAATCCGAACCCGGTCGCGCAGCACGCGCGCCCGCATCTCCGCCTTGGTCAGCGCGCGGAACGCCGCGACGATCTCCTTCTCACGGCCTTCGAACTGGACGACGAGCTGTTCGTACGCCTTGTCCCGGAGGCGATCGAGCACGTCTTCCCGCTCGTGCTTACCTGCGATGCGCAGCGCCTCGCGCACCTCGTCGCGCACGGCGGCCGCGACCGCGTCGTACACCTCCTGGGTGTAGTCGACGAAGAGCGGGTATTCGACGGTCGGCTTCGCGGCGACTTGGGCCAACTCCTCCTGCGCCCGGCACAGCTCGCGGATCGCGGGCTTCGCGGCCTCCAGCCCTTGCGCCACGACCTCTTCGGTCGGCGGGGTCGCGCCAGCGGCGATCAGCTTGACGGTGTTCGCCGTGGCCTCCGCCTCGACCATCATGATCGCGACGTCGCCGTCGGGCAGAACCCGGCCGGCGACGACCATGTCGAACGTCGCCCGCTGGAGCTGGTCGTACGTCGGAAAGGCCACCCAGTACCCGTCCACGCAGGCCATGCGCGTCGCCCCGATCGGGCCGGAGAACGGCAGACCGGAGAGCTTCGTCGACATCGAGGCCGCGTTGATGGCGACCACGTCGTAGGGGTGCTGGGGGTCAAGCGCCAGCACGGTCGCCACGATCTGGACCTCGTGGCGCAGTCCTTTCGCGAAACTCGGACGCAACGGCCGGTCGATGAGGCGACAGGTGAGGATGGCCTCCTCACTGGGCCGCCCTTCCCGGCGGAAGAACGAACCGGGAATGCGACCCGCGGCGTACATCCGCTCCTCGACGTCCACAGTGAGCGGGAAGAAGTCGAACTGCTCCCTCGGCTGCTTGCTCACCGTGGTCGCGGACAGCACCACAGTGTCCGCCAGCCGCGCCACCGCGGATCCCGCGGCTTGGCGCGCGAGCCGCCCTGTGGAGAAGGTGACCTCACGGGTACCGTAAGGCCCGTTGTCGATCACGGCCGTGCTGTGTTGCGTACCGAGACTGTTCGAGTCGGTCATTAGTGCGTCGTGCTCCTTCACGTCGTGGGGCCACGACCTAGGGAGCTGCCCAGACGGCCGGTCTTCGATTGAAGCGCCCGGGGATCGCCGGCGTATCCGGCCTCCCGGAGGCCACCACCGAGGACCGGTACGCTGACCGGCTCCCCAAGGGGATTGGGTCGCGAACGCCCCTGGTGTGTGAGATGTGGCATGATCGGGAGTACTTGCCGAAGCAACTACTCCCGATCATGTCACCGGCGCAGGCCCAGACGCTCGATGAGCGCCCGGTACCGATTGATGTCCTTCTTCTGCAGGTAGTTGAGGAGCCTCCGGCGACGACCGACCAGTAGCAGCAGACCACGCCGGCTGTGGTGGTCGTGCTTGTGGACCTTGAGGTGCTCCGTGAGGTCGGCGATGCGCTTGGTGAGCAGCGCTACCTGCACCTCCGGCGAACCCGTGTCGTTCTCCGAGGTCGCGTACTCCTGGCGGATCTTTGCCTTGGTCTCCTTATCGAGCGCCATGAATCATCCCATCCTGGGTTCGTCATTCAGCCTCGGGCCCGCGGCGTCGTGCAGGCAGCACGAGGCTGTCGCCGGTGCTTCCAACGTCCTGCCAGGCTATCAGTCTCGCAGCAAAGCCTCTCGCGTGGCGTACCACGTGACCACGTTGACTATCCCACGCGGGCCGCTATCCCACGCCCAAGAGCTTTCGGGTCTGGACCACGTCGTCCGCCATCTGCGCCACGAGGAGGTCGATTCGGTCATAACGCCGCATCTCCCGCAGCCGCGCCACGAAGTCCAATCCGATCCGCTCCCCGTATAGGTCACCGGAGAAGTCCAGCGCGTACGCCTCCACCCGGCGGGTCCGGCCCCCGAAGGTCGGATTCGTCCCGATCGACACCGCCGCCGGGAGGGCCGGCTGGTCTCCGCCGCGGACCAGCCACGCCGCGTACACGCCATCGGCCGGGATCGCCGCGTGGTCGTGCGTCTGGAGATTAGCCGTCGGGTACCCGAGCTCCCGACCGCGGCCATCCCCGCGAATCACCACGCCCTCGACGCGGTGCGGCCGCCCCAGCGCCTCCGCCGCGGCCGCCACGTCCCCCGCCGCGACACAGGACCGGATGTACGTCGACGAGAAGACGACGTCCCCGCTGCCGACGAGCGACGGGCTCTCGACGCCGAAGCCGTACGTCTGCCCTAACTGCTCCAGCACCGCCACCGTCCCGGCCGCGCGATGGCCAAACCGGAAGTTCGCCCCCACCACGACGAGCCGCGCGTGGAGGTGGTCCACGAGGACGTCGCGAACGAACTCCTCCGGTGACAGCCGCGAGAACTCGGGGGTGAACGGCACGACGCACATCCCGTCCACACCGAGCGCCGCGACGAGCTCCGCCTTGCGCTCGAGCTCCGTCAGGATCGCCGGATGGCCATCCGGGCGGACCACCGCCGACGGGTGTGGGTCGAACGTGACGAGCACCGAACGAATCCCCAGCTCGCGTGCCCGTTCCACGGCGTGCTTGATCGTCGCCTGGTGTCCTCGGTGCACGCCATCGAAGACGCCGATGGTGATCACCGAGTGGCCCCAGCCACTGGGTACCGCTTCGACGCCTCGCCACCGCAGCATGCCCGTTCCCCTCACTTCGTCCCTGTCGCCGTCGGCTCCACCGTGGTCACGCCGACGCGAACACGACCTCCGCTCGAGCTCGGCCCGCCCGCTCTCGGACCACCGCGATGAGGCGACCGGCGGGGTCGAAGACGGCGTACGGTCCCTCGATACCGACCGGAGCCAGCTGGCCGCCGTGCGAGAGCACCTTAGCGTCACGCGCCCCCACGTCTCGGCGTGGGAAGAGCCGGGCGGCGGCGTCCGCCAGCGGCAAGCTGATCACCTCCGGAGCGCGCCGCTCCAGCTCGGCGAGGGTCAGCGCCTCGGTGAGGGTGAACCCGCCGACGGCGGTGCGCCGCAGCGCGGTGAGGTGGCCGCCGACGCCGAGTCCGGCGCCGAGATCCCGGGCGAGCGCCCGCACGTACGTGCCCGAGGAGCAATCCACCTCGATGTCAATGTCGACGACGTCGACGCCGGCCACGGTCGTCCGCCGGAGCGCGGTGAGGTCGAGTCGAGAGATGGTGACCCGACGCGGGGCCAACTGCACCTCTTCCCCGGCGCGGACCCGCCGATAGGCGCGCTCACCGTTCACTTTGATCGCGCTCACCGCGCTCGGCACTTGGTCGATCTCGCCGGTGAGGGCCTGGAGGCCAGCGCGGATCGCCTCCTCGGTGAGGTGTCCGGCGGGGGTGGTGGCCACGACCTCCCCCTCCGCGTCGTCGGTCAGGGTCGACTGCCCGAGCCGGACGGTCGCGGCGTACGACTTCGCTGTTCCGATCACGTACGTGAGCAGCCGCGTCGCGCGGTTCACCCCGACGATGAGGACGCCGGTCGCCATGGGATCCAGCGTCCCGCCGTGCCCGACGCGCCGGGTGCGCGCGAGCCGGCGGATCCGCGAGACCACGTCGTGTGACGTCATCCCCGCGGGCTTGTCCACCACGACCAGACCGTCGGCGCTCACGCCCGCGTCCCTCCCGCGCCCGTCCACGGCGTTCAAGCCTGCCAGACGCGATCCGCGGCGATCACACCGGCTCCGCTGGTCGCGTGGGACATGGCACATCGCGGGCGGGATACCGCCCGAAAGCGCTCACCGTGCGGGCCCGACGACGACCCACCGGCCCGAGCGCAACCGGGCCAGCACTCCTATGAGCCGGGCCACGACGAAGAGGGCGAAACCCGCCCAGATACCGCCGAGACCGAGGTGCCCCACCGCGGCGACGCCGATGGTCGGGAGGAAGACGCCGAACGCCGCGCCGACGGTGAGGTTGCGCAGGAAGCGCACGTCCCCCGCGCCGATCAGCACCCCGTCGAGGGCGAACACCACCCCGGCGAGGGGTTGCATCGCCACGAGCCACGGCCAGGCCACCTGCGCCTCGGCCCGCACCGCGGGCGTGCTGGTGAACCAACTCGGCACCCACCCGACGCCCGCCGCCAGAAGGACGGCGAACCCGACCCCGCAGGCGCCGCCGATCAGCGCGACCCGCCGCGCCACCGTGCGCGCGCCGACCGCGTCCCCCGCGCCGAGCGCTGCGCCGATCAGCGATTGCGCGGCGATCGCCACCGCGTCGAGGGCGAGGGCGGTGAAGAACCACAGCTGCACGGCGATCTGGTGCGCCGCGACGGTGTCGGTGCCGAATCGCGCGGCGGTCGCGGTGGCGGCGAGGTAGCTTGCCTGGAACGCCGCGCCGCGCACGAGCAGCTCGCGGCCGACGACGAGGTGCCGAATGATCACCGCCGGACGCGGGCGCAGCGAGACGCGCTCACGAACGAGGGCCTGGACGAAGAGCAACCCGGAGGCGGTCTGCGCGAGGACATTGGCGATCGCCGAGCCAGGGAGACCCAGGCCGAGCGGGTAGACCAGCACCGGGCAGAGCAACGCGGAGGCGAGGTTGGCGCCGAGGACGTAGCGCAGCGGCCGGCGCGTGTCTTGCACCCCGCGCAGCCAGCCGTTACCGGCGGCGGCGAGGAGCAGCCCAGGAACCCCGAGAGCCGCGATCCGCAGCCACGTGGCCGCCGCCTCGGCCGTCTCGGCGGAGTCGGCGAGGGCGTGGGTGAGCGGCCCCGCCACGAGCTGGAGGCTCAGCGTGAGCACCAGCCCGACGGCCAGGGCGAGCCAGGTGGCCTGAACGCCTTCCGCGACCGCCGCTGCGCGATCGCCCGCGCCGAAGTTCCGCGCGGATCGGCCGGTCGTGCCGTACGCCACGACCGTGCCCAGCCAGGCAGCGAGCGACATCACCGTGCCGCCGATGGCCACCGCGGCGAGCGGCGTGGGGCCGAGGTGACCGACGACCGCCGTGTCGACGAGGACGTACAGCGGCTCCGCGAGGAGAACGACGAGGGCGGGAAGGGCGAGCGCGACGATACGCCGCGGCGAGGCCGCGGCGTATGTCTCAGTCGTCGTGTCGGACGTCATCGCCCCGCATGATCACATGCCTGCCGGGGGCGTCTGCGGAGGCCGATCGCCGGGGCCGTCACCCGCCCGTCGGCGTGCGGTCGCCGGTGGCCGCGCGCGCTCTCCACACGCGTCACGCCGTCGCGGCCAGCCGCCGACCGCATTACTGACGGAGATCAATTGATGTTTGGAGAGCGCGGCGTGCCTGTTCGCGGGCCTCCTCGGAGATGTCCGATTGCGGTTTGCGCGACATATCGAGTCCTCCCAGGGTGCACCGGCGCGTGAAGGCGCCATACGCCAAGCGGTGAGGGTGCAGGCTGCCCGTCAGCCCTCCCGGGATCACCGGCGCGGCTCATCGGGCCGACGTGCGCCGTGGGCCGATGGACCCGAATGTGATGAGGAAACTGATCACGAATGGCGCGATGTCACGCCTGCGCGCACAACACAAACCAAGCTATCGTTCAGGCAATGATCACGTTTATCGTTCCCGCATTACGGGACGTTAAGGTCAATTGCGATCACGCCAATTGAGATCAATTACCGGGCGAAAAAGTGCCAGCCCACCCACCACCAGAATCCGTACATGCCCAGACGCCCCACGGGAACGCGACCGACTTCGTACTGCATGACGTAGGCACAGACATCGCCGAACGAGGGAATGCGCGAGCCTTCCCGCCGACTCGCCCACTCCATGACGACGGCGAGCGCGATCGCCACGGTGAAACCGCTGATCACAATAAGCCGGCTGACGCTCATCGGCGCACGAGCCCCCAGAACGCACTCAGCCAGCCAAAGTAGGCCAAGGATCGCATAAGGCGGTCCTCAAGGATCGGATCGGCCAACCGGGAGAAAGTCGGAAATTCGTCCGTCGACCCCAAAACGAAGGTACCGGCCTCAAAGACCCAAAAGATCAGTAAAGGTACGAACCACCAGGCCGCCCCGGATCCCAGTCGCTGTGGCGCAGGACGTTTCGGTATCCGATGGGAGAGACCGAGCCAGAACAGCGCCCCTCCGGTACCCATCACATAGACGTTCGCCGACATCGAGAACGACGGGAATTGGGCGCCGATGATGGCGAGGACCGCGAGGACCGGGACGGCCACAATCGGACGATCCCAGGGCCTCGGTACCTCGGCGATGACCTCGGGCGACTGTTCCATTCTTCGATTGTCACCACAGGAAACGGTAACCGAAAGTTAGGTCCGTCTCCCTATTCGAAGTGATCAATTCGCGCACAACCGATCGAGCGTGGCGCGCAAAGTATTGATCACCGATCGTGCCGAGCCGTACCCCGTGAAACCCGCCGCCATCCGGTGGCCGCCTCCACCGAGCGCCACCGCGACCTGAGCCACGTCCGTCGCCCCCCGACTGCGCAGGGAGACCGCCCACTCCTGCTCCGCCACCTGTTTGAGCACACAACTCACGTCCGCCTCGATGGCGCACCGCACCGAGTCGATCAACGCTTCGAGGACGTAGGCCTGCTGCCCGTGCCGCTCCAGATCGGCGAGCGTCGCGTAGGTCCACACCAGTCCCCGGCCGCCCGCCGCCTCCGTGTCGAGCTGGGCGCGCCGCAGCACATCCCCGTAGAGACGGATCGCGCCGAAAGGCCGGCTGTCGAAGACGCGCCGCGAGATCTCCCCGGGCCGCAGCCCTGTCGCGATCAGTCGCGCCGCCATCTGGTGAACGGCGGGGGTGGTCATGTCAAAGCGGAAGGAGCCGGTATCGGTCGCCACCGCCACGTAGAAGCACTCGGCGATCTCCGCGTCGAGCGGCACCGCGAGCCGAGCGAGGAGCTCCTCGGCGACGACGGAGGTGGCGGCGGCGTTCGGATCGACCAGATGGATCTTGCCGAACCGGGTATTCGAGGCGTGGTGATCCAACACCAAGCACTGCGGGGCGGTCAGCAGCCGATCGGCCAAGCAGCCGAGGCGAGCCGCGCTCGCCGCGTCGAACGACACCACCAAATCGGGATCAGTCCAGGCCTGCTCGGCCGGAACGAGCAACTCCACCCCGGGCAGGGTTTGGAACGGCTGCGGGATCTCGTGCGGCCCGGGGAACGTCGCCTGCACGTGCCGCAACCCCATCCGCCGCAATCCCAGGGCGAAGCCGAGCATGCTGCCGAGGGCGTCGCCGTCGGGATTGACATGGCAGACCAGCAGCACCCGCGCATGGGGCGGCAGCTCCCGGACCGCCGCGACAGCCGCTTCCCAATCGGCTTCCGTGGGTCCCTCACACGTCGCCGACGCCTCGGCGACGGCTGAGGCACCTGCTGACTCGGTCACCGCCCACCCTCGTCTCGATCGGCATCGTCGTCGCCGTCCCGGCCCTCGTCATCGGCGTCCTGCCGGGACTCCGTGCTCGTGATGTCGATGCGATAGGGCTGCGCGTCCCCGGCGTATGTGGCGTTCGCCGCGAGCCGCTGAATCTCCGCGTCCTTGTGCCGCGCTTCGGCGAGCAGCGCGTCGATGTGCCGCGCTCGTTCCGGCACGTCGTCGTGGACGAAGGTCAGGGTCGGCGCGTGGCGCAGGCCGAGGGCCTTGCCCACGGTGCTGCGCAACAGGCCTTTGGCGCTTTCCAACGCCGCGGCGGTGCCCGACTGGGCGGCCGCATCGCCGAGGACGGTGTAGTACACCGTGGCGTCACGGAGATCAGGAGTCATACGCGCATCGGTAATGGTGATCATGCCGAGTCGCGGATCCTTGACCTGCGTACGCACCGCCGACGCCACCAGTTCCCGCACGCGCTCCGCGTGCCGGCGTACCCGGGCCGGGTCCGTCATCTCGTCACCTCCGCGATCGCTTCCCGGGTCCGGCGCCCGGGTGGGTGCGCGCACCCCCCGCGTCGGCCCCGGCGCCATCCTTTGACCCTACCTGCGGCCCGACGCGGCCTGCGGGCTGCCAATCGGCGACGCCCGCCACGGCCGCTCGACCGCTCTATCATGCCGGGCTGTTCTCGCCCCGTCGATCGCCCTCGAGCCGGCCACCACCTCCCTAGTCTTCGCTGCTGTGCAGCTGCCGGCGCACGGACAACAACTCGATCTCAGGCCGGCTAGCGATCAGCCGCTCACACGCGTCGAGCACCTCGACCGTGTGGCGAGGCTCGGCCGCCACCACCGCCACTCCCAGCTCCGCCCGGCCATAGAGATCGAGAGCGCCAACCTCGGCCGCCGCCACCTCGAAGCGCCGCAATGCCGCGAGAATCGGCCGCACGTACGAGCGCTTGGCCTTCAACGACCGGGAATCGCTGGGGAGCAGCACGTCGAAGATCGCGGTTCCGGTGTACATCGCGCCCAGAATAGGCGAGACACGACGGGCCCGGTGACTCCCACCGGGCCCGTCGCCACGATCGGCGAAACGTCAGCTGCGGGGCTTTTCCCGCAACTCGAATGTCTCGATCACATCACCGATCTCGATGTTGTTGAAGTTACTCAACGTCAGACCGCACTCGAAGCCTTCTCGGACTTCAGTGACGTCGTCCTTGAAGCGCCGGAGCGAGGCGATCGTGAGGTTGTCGGCCACCACCGTCCCATCGCGCAGCAGCCGCGCCTTCGCGTTGCGGCGGATGACCCCGGAGCGCACCACGCAACCCGCGATATTGCCGACCTTGGAGGAGCGGAAGATATCGCGGATCTCCGCCGTGCCGAGCTCGACCTCCTCGTACTCCGGCTTGAGCAGGCCCTTGAGCGCCGCCTCGATGTCCTCGAGGGCCTGGTAGATGACGGTGTAGTACCGGATCTCCACGCCCTCGCGCTCGGCGAGCTCCCGCACCTTGTTCGAGGCGCGGACGTTGTAGCCGATGATCGTGACGGCCTCGGAGGAGGCGCTCGCCAGCATGACGTCGCTCTCGGTGATCGCGCCGACGCCGCGGTGGATCACCCGCAGCTGGACCTCGTCGGGGATGTCCAGCTTGAAGATGGCGTCCTCCAGGGCCTCCACCGAACCCGAGACGTCGCCCTTGATCAGGAGGTTCAGCGAGGTCTTCTCGCCCTCCTTGAGCTGCTCCATGAGCGTCTCGAGGGTGGCCCGCCGACGGGACGCGGCGAAGGCCGCCGCGCGACGACGCGCCTGACGCTGCTCGGCGATCTGCCGTACCGTGCGGTCGTCCTCGGCCGCGAGGACCATGTCACCCGCGGAGGGCACCGACGTCAAACCGAGCACCTGCACCGGACGAGACGGGCCAGCCTCGGACACCGGGTTGCCGTTCTCGTCGAGCATCGCCCGCACGCGACCGTGCGAGCTGCCCACGACGATCGAGTCACCCGTCCGCAGCGTGCCCTTCTGCACGAGGACGGTCGCCACCGCGCCACGGCCCTTGTCGAGATGGGCCTCGATGGCCACACCCTGCGCCGGCCCGTCGACCGGCGCGGTCAGCTCCAGGGTCGCGTCCGCGGTGAGGAGGATCGCCTCCAGCAGATCGTCGATACCGATGCCGGGCTTGGCCGCCACGTCGACGAACATCGTGTCGCCGCCGTACTCCTCGGCGACCAGGCCGTACTCGGTGAGCTGCTGGCGCACCTTAGCCGGGTTCGCCTCCGGCTTGTCGATCTTGTTGACCGCGACCACGATCGGCACACCAGCGGCCTTGGCGTGGTTGAGCGCCTCGACCGTCTGCGGCATGACGCCGTCGTCGGCGGCGACCACGAGCACGACGATGTCGGTCACCTGCGCACCGCGGGCCCGCATGGCGGTGAACGCCTCGTGACCCGGGGTGTCGATGAAGGTGATCGCCCGCTCTTGGCCCTCGTGCTCGATCCGGACCTGGTAGGCGCCGATGTGCTGGGTGATGCCACCCGCCTCGGCGGCACCCACATTGGTCTTGCGGATCGCGTCGAGAAGCTTGGTCTTCCCGTGGTCGACGTGACCCATGACGGTCACGACCGGCGGGCGGCTCACCAGACGGTCCGGCGGCACCTCAGCGTCGAGGTCGATGTTGAACTGCGCGAGCAGCTCACGATCCTCGTCCTCGGGGCTGACGATCTGCACGTTGTACCCGAGGTGCTCGCCGAGAAGCTGCAGCATCTCATCCGAGCACGACTGGGTCGCCGTCACCATCTCGCCCAGGTTGAACATCTCCTGGACGAGCGAGCCGGGGTTCGCGTCGATCTTCTCCGCGAAGTCCGCCAGCGAGGCGCCCCGCGACAACCGGACGACCTGACCATTCCCTCGGGGCGCGCCCGAGCTCATGGTCGGCGCCGACAGGTTGTCGAACTCTTGCCTGCGCTGCTTCTTCGACTTGCGCCCGCGAGTGGGCTTCCCGCTCGGCCGACCGAAGGCGCCACCGGCGCCACGGCCACGGCCGCCACCGGCGCGCCCACCGGCCGGGGCACCCGGGCCGCCACGGAGCGCGCCGCGCAGCCCACCGCCGGGGCCGCCGCGCAGACCGCCACCGCTGGGCACGCCGCGCAGGCCACCGCCGCCCGAACGGCCGGACCCGCCCGCACCCGACCGCCCCGCGCCACCCGGCGCCGGCCGGCTGGGCCGCTGAGGTGGCATGGACGCCGGGCTGGGCCGCGGCGGCATCGACGCCGGACTGGGCCGCGGCGGCATCGAGGCGGGACTCGGCCGCGGCGGCATGGACGCCGGGCTGGGCCGCGGCGGCATCGACGCCGGCGTCGGACGGGACGTGGTCGGCGCGCTCGGCGCCCCCGACGCGCCAGCCGGCGGCGTCGGGCGCGGGGCGCCTGGGGTGATGCCGAACGGGTTGTTGCCCCCGCTGCGCGCCGGCGGACGCACACCCGGACGCGCGGAGGTCGGCGTCGCGGACGTCCCCAGCCGCGCGGCCGCCGGACTGCCGGGCCGCGGCGGGATCATGGCGGGGGTGATCTTCGGACGCGCCGGCCCCTCCGAGGACGGCTCACGCCGTGCCGCGTCTTGCCGCTGTTGCTGCTGCGCCGCCTCCTGGGCAGCCTTCTCCTGTGCAGCCTTGACCGACGCTTCCTGCTCCGCTTTCAGCGCCGCAGCCCGCGCCTCGGCAGCAGCGATCTCGATGTCGTGCGCGCTCGCCGGCTGCGCACTCGGCGCCACCGTAGCCTTGGACTTGGCCGTCGCCCCGGCCGTGGTGTCACCACCCGCAGCCTGGCCGGCCTTTGCTGCTTCTGCTTTTGCCTGCGCTTCTGCGGCGAACGCGCTCCGGAGCCGCCGCGCGACAGGCGCCTCAACGGTGCTCGACGCGGACTTGACGAACTCGCCCATCTCCTTGAGCTTGGCGAGAACCGTCTTGCTCTCGACCCCGAGCTCCTTCGCAAGCTCGTGTACGCGGGCCTTTCCTGCCACTGCACTCCTCACTCCGAGGTCGTGCGGGCAGCGCCCGCAGCGACCTCACTCGTGCACTCGAAGCCTGGTCATTGTTGCGACTTCATCGCGTGCTCATGTCGGTCGTCCTGCCTTGGTTGCGACCCTCGTCCGACCGGTTGGCCGGACTCGCGGCTACCGCACTGACGTACTCGACCAGCTCACCGGTATCGGGGACCCCGGTCAACCGCAGTGCCCGCCCGAAGGCTCGGCGCCGCTGCGCCAGCGCGAGACAAGTCGGATCGGGATGCACGTGTGCCCCCCGGCCCGGCAGCTTACGAGTCGGATCAGGCTTCAGGCAAAGGCTATGCCCTTGCCTCACCGCGACGACCCGTAGCAACTCATGGGTCGGCGCTCGTTGCCGGCACCCCACACACGTGCGCACCGGCCACGCGCGTCGTACCACTTGGAAAGTCTACCCCGCCGTGCCTGAGACCGCGTCGCCCGCCTCTCTCGGGTGATCAGCGCCGCCCGGCGACACCAGCGACGGGTCCGTATCCGGTCGAATATCGATCCGCCACCCCGTCAGCCGCGCCGCCAGCCGCGCGTTCTGACCTTCCCGACCGATCGCCAGCGACAGCTGGAAATCCGGGACGATCACTCGAGCCGTCCGGCTCGCCGCGTCGACCACGTCGACGCGCAACGCCTTCGCGGGTGACAACGCGTTACCGACGAACGTCGCGGGATCCTCGGACCAGTCGATGATATCGATCTTCTCGCCGTTCAGCTCGTTCATCACCGCGCGGACCCGCTGACCCATCGGCCCGATGCACGCGCCTTTGGCGTTGACGCCCGGCGTCATCGACCGCACCGCGATCTTGGTGCGGTGCCCGGCCTCGCGCGCGATCGCGGCGATTTCGACCGTTCCGTCCGCGATCTCCGGCACCTCGAGAGCGAACAGCTTCTTGACGAGATTCGGGTGGGACCGCGACACCGTGATCTGTGGCCCTCGGAACCCGCGCGCCACGTGCACGACCACGCAGCGGATGCGCTGGCCGTGCTGGTAGATCTCGCCGGGGACCTGCTCCGCCTGGGGCAATACCGCCTCGACCTTGCCCAGGTCGACCATGACGATGCCCTTCTCGGAGCGCGGACCGTGCGCTTGGACCACCCCGGTCACCAAATCTCCCTCACGGCCGAGGTACTCCCCGAAGTGCACCTCGTCCGTGGCTTCCCGCAGCCGCTGGAGAATGACCTGCTTGGCGGTCATCGCGGCGATGCGGCCGAAATCGTGCGGCGTGTCCTCCCATTCGCGGATGACCGTTCCGTCCGCGTCGAGCTCCTGCGCGTAGACGGTGGCCGCCCCGGTTCGACGGTCGATCTCGACCCGCGCGTGCGGTTGGGCGCCTTCCGTGTGCCGGTACGCCGTGAGCAGCGCGGTCTCAATCGCCGCGAGGATCGTGTCGAACGGGATCTCCCGCTCGCGCTCCAGGGCGCGCAGCGCCGCGAGGTCGATGTTCACCTCTCCTCGTCCTCCACTTCCTCGTCGACGAACTCATCGTCGCCGCTTCCGGTCCCCTCGAGGTCCGACTCGTCCTCATCGGGGAACTCGCCGGCACGGTCGAACTCCACCTGCACCCGCCCTGGCCCAAGCTCCCCGTAGCTCCACTGTTGCACCGCGCCATCCACGTCGAGAGTGACCCGTTCGTCGTCCGCCGCGGTGATGCGGCCGACGACCTGGCGCTCGCCGACGGTGACCCGGACCAGGCGACCGATGTTCCGCCGCCAGTGCCGCGGCAAGGTCAAAGGTCGATCGACGCCCGGAGAGCTGACCTCGAGCTGGTACTCGCCCGGGATGATCTCGCCCTCCCGCTCCTCAGCTGCATCGAGGGCTTTCGAAATAGTCTGGGAGAGCTCGGCCACGTTGTCGAGGGTGACCCCACCGTCCGCGTCGACAATCACCCGCACGATGTGTCGACGACCGACACGCGACACCGAGACGTTCTCTACGTCGTAGCCGGCGCCGACGACCACAGGCTCGATGACGGCACGCAACCGCTCCCGTCGGGCGGCGAGGTCACGGCGGGAGGACTGACCCCCCGAACGAGTCACCGGACGGGAGCCGACCGCCGGCCTGGCACCCGCGCGGCCACGCTGCGTCATCTCCATACCCCTTCACGATCATCGACAGGCCGTCGAGGCATGCCGGTGCCCCGCCGGGCACGCTGCCCAGCGGCTGGGCAGAGCCTAACCCGCACGCTCCCCCGGCAGCCGCCCGGCGCACCGATAGAGGGATAGGCCGAGGGGAGAAGAGAGCGTGTCAGATCACCCCCCACTGCCCCCGCGCGGCCGGCGAATAGTGTTCACTAGCCCGGTGCGGAGCAGGAAGCTGACGTCGACCTGGTCGCGGCGAAAGATCGATCGCCGTCACCTCCTGCGCGGCGCCGTGGTCACCGCGATGGCCGTCCCGGCCGCAGCGCTCACGGGTTGCGGTCTCCTCACACGCGAGCCCGATACGCCGCCGTCGCCGGATCCCCTCGCGCCGCTCATCGCCGGCGCGCTGGATCTCGCTGCCCGGTACGAGGCGGTCATCGCCGCGCACCCTGAGCTCACCTCGCGGCTCGAACCACTCCTGCGCGCTCACCGAGAGCACGCCGCCGAGCTGGCCCGCTGGAGCGGCACCGCCACGCCAACGGCGTCGCCGGTGACCCCCAGCCCCGCGGCGTCCACCCCGGGGGACGTCCGTACCCTCCTGGCCGAGCTTCGGGAAGCGGAACGGGCCGGCCAGCAGGCGGCCGTGGAGGCGTGTCGCGCCGCCCCCGCGCACCAGGCCGCGCTGCTCGGCTCGATCGCCGCGGCCCGCGCGACCCACGTGGAGGTACTGGCATGACCGGGCTGGCGACCGCGCTCGCCGCCGAGCACGCCGCGATCTTCGCGTACGGCGCGATCGGCGTCCGACTCACCGGCGCCGAGCAGCAGGAGGCTCGGGCCGCCGAGGAGGCGCACCGCGCTCGCCGCGACGCGCTGGTCGTGGCGCTGGCCACCGACGGGGACTCGCCCCCGCCGACCGAACCCGGCTACGCCTTGCCTTTCCCCGTCACCGATCGGGCCAGCGCGCTCCGCCTCGCCGTCCACATCGAGGAACGCACGGCGGCCGCGTGGCGGGCGGCGTTACGGGAGACGACCGGCGACCAGCGCGCCCAGGCCCTCGATGGGCTCATCGACTGCGCGGTCCGCGCCACCCGCTGGCGGCGATTCGCCGGGCTCACGCCGGTCACCGTCCCGTTCCCGGGTCGCCCCGACTAACCCCTCCGGCCAAGCGGCGAGGACGCTCGCCCCGCGGGTCCCCCGTCAGCCGATGACATCGACGCCAATCGTCTTCCCGACCAGGTACGTCGCCCCGGCGGCGAGAGCGCCGAGGAGGAGCTGCCGCAGCCCATTGGCCCACCAGCGCCGCCGGGTGAACCGCGCCACGATCGCCCCCGCCGCGAAGAGCCCGATCCCGCCGACGGCGAGCGCCAGCCACAACTGGCTGAAGCCCAGCAGATAGGGAAGAATCGGAATCAACGCCCCGACGGCGAAACAGAGGAACGACGACATCGCGGCAACCCACGGGCTGGGCTCCTCGCCCGGCTCGACGCCCAGCTCCTCCCGGGCGTGCAGACGCAGCGCCTCTTCGGGATTGCGGTGAACGACCTCGGCCACGCGCCGGGCGAGGTTGGGCGGCAGCCCGCGCCGAATCCACATGTCGGCCAGCTCTTGGGCCTCGCCCTCCGGGTTGTGCTCGAGCTCGTACCGCTCCTTGGCGAGTTCGGCGGCGATCTGCTCGTTCTGGGTCCGGACACTCGTGTACTCGCCGATCCCCATCGATATCGCCCCCGCGACGAGACCGGCGATCCCCGTCAGGGCGATCTCGCGGGGTTGCACGCCTCCGCCGCCGACACCCGCGATCAGCGCGATGTTGGTGACCAACCCATCCATCGCCCCGAAGACCGCCGGCCGCAGCCATCCGCCGGACACATCGGCGTGGTGGTCCTCGACATAGAGGCGCCCGGTCTCGGTCACGGCAGCGTCAGGATCTCGTAGCCGTCCTCGGTCACGACGACGGTGTGCTCGAACTGGGCGGTCCAGCGCCGGTCCTTGGTCACCACCGTCCACCCGTCCGGCCAGATCTCGTACTCGTGCGTACCCAGGGTGATCATCGGCTCGATGGTGAAGGTCATGCCCGGCTCCATGACGTCCGTCGCGTGCGGATTGTCGTAGTGCGGGATGTACAGTCCGCTGTGGAACGCCTCACCGATTCCGTGCCCGGTGAAGTCCCGCACCACCCCGTAGCCGAACCGCTTGGCGTACGACTCGATCACCCGGCCGATCACGTTGATTTGGCGTCCGGGGGCGACCGCGCGGATTCCCCGCATCATCGCCTCGTGGGTTCGCTCCACGAGGAGCCGCACCTCCTCGGAGACCTCGCCGACGCAGAAGGTGGCGTTGGTGTCGCCATGCACCCCGTGAATGAAGGCGGTCACATCGATGTTGATGATGTCGCCCTCCTGGAGCACGGTCGAATCCGGGATGCCGTGGCAGATGACCTCGTTGAGGCTGGTGCAGCAGGACTTGGGGAATCCCTTGTAGCCGAGGGTCGAGGGGTAGGCGCCGTGGTCGCAGAGGAACGTGTGGACCACGCGGTCGATTTCGTCGGTGGTGACCCCCGGTTTGCAGTACTCGCTCGCGACCTGGAGCGCCTGGGCGGCGATCCGGCCAGCGATCCTCATCTTCTCGATCGTCTCCGGGGTTTGGACGTGCGGACCGCGGTACTCCTTAGGACGCTTCCGCCCGACGTACTCGGGACGCGCGATGTGCGGAGGCACGGTGCGCGGCGGAGAGATCGTGCCGGGGGTCAGCGGGCCACGGACGGTCATGCGGCCAGCCTATCCCCGGTTCGGCCACGCTCACGCGCGCCATACCCCCCAAACTCACCCATTTCAATCACGACTTCGTCACACCTCGGGCGGCCGCCTCGCCGCCGCCTCCGCGGGGTGCGCGGTCCCGGCGGGGCGGCCGGACATCACCCGAGCCAGGTCAGGCGAACGACAGCCGGGCGCTGATGTCGTCCGCGCTGGCGGGATCCCCGTAGAAGCGCCCTTGCCCGGTGTCGCACCCCAGCATCCGCAGACGCTCGACCTGCTCGAGGGTCTCCACCGCCTCGGCGGTGACCGAGAGCCCGAGCGCGTGGGCTAGGCGCACCAGCGCGTCCACGATGCGTTCGTCGACGGAATCCAGCTGGCCCGCCGCGCCGATCCCCTCGACGAACGGCGCGGCCAGCTTGAGCGTCTGGATCGGCATCCGCCGCAGGTACGCCAAGTTGGAGTAGCCGGTGCCGAAGTCGTCGATGGCCAGCCGGACGCCCAGCTCCGCCAGCCGACGCAGCGAGCGCAGCGGCTCCCCGGTGGTGACCATCACCGCGCTCTCGGTGAGCTCCAACTGGAGGAGCTCCGGCGGCAGACCGGTGCGGTCGAGCACCTCGGAGACCTCCGCGACGATCCGCGGATCGCTGACTTGCTGGGCGGCGAGGTTGACGCTGAGGAGCAGCCGCGCCTCGGGGAACTCGCGGTGCCAGCGGCTGGCCTGGGCACACGCGTGCTCGAGCACCCAGCGCCCGAGCCGGTTGATCTGTCCGGTTTGTTCCGCCACACCGATGAACCGATCCGGACCGAGGAGGCCGAGGCTGGGGTGCCGCCAGCGGACCAGCGCCTCGACGGCGTGCAGGGTGCCGTCGGCGAGGTTCACGATGGGCTGGTACTCGAGGAGGAACTCGCCGCGCTCCACCGCCGCGGCGAGGTCACCGGCGAGCATCGATCGAGACAAGTACTCCGCGCTCCGCACGGGGTCGAACAGCGCGTAGCGCCCCCGCCCCTCCGCCTTCGCCAGGTACAGCGTGGCGTCGGCGGCCTTCATGAGATCGCCGGGATTGGTGCCGTCCGCTGGCCCTTCGACGACCCCGATACTCGCGGACACCTCCAGCTCGTGGTTGTCGATGCGGATGGGCGTGGCGAGCGTCTCGAGCACCGTCCGCGCGACCGCGACGGCGTCCTCCGTGCCGGTGGAGCGCGGGACGAGGATCACGAACTCGTCGCCCCCCATCCGAGCCACCAGGTGCCCGCGGCTCGCCACGCGAGCCGCGAGCCGCTCCGCGACGGCCACCAGCAGCCGATCGCCCATCGCGTGCCCGAGCCGATCATTGACCGCCTTGAAGCCGTCGAGGTCGAGGAAGCAGAGCCCGATCCGGTCCCCCGCTTTCGCCCGTTGCAGCACGGCGGTCAACTCATCGAAGAACATCGCGCGGTTGGGGAGCCGGGTCAGCGGATCGTGCAGGGCTTGAAACCGCAGCCGCTCCTGGAGCTCGTACCGCTCGGTGATATCGGCGATCATCGCCACGGTGAACCGCGGCCGCCCATCGTCGTGCCGGATTAGCGACACGGACAGGTCGGTCCACAGCGCGGACCCGTCTTTCCGCAGGTAGCGCTTCTCCACGCGGACCCGATCGCGCCGCCCCGTCACCAGATCGCGGTAGAGCGCGGCTAGCTCCGTGGCGTCGTCGGGGTGGAACAGCGCGGCGACGTTGGTCCGCCGCAGCTCGGCGATGGAGTAGCCGAGCATTTCGGCGAACGCCTGGTTGACCTCGATCAGCTGGCCGGTCAAGTCGGCGATTCCGATACCGGTGGCCGCCCCGGTGAAGACCGCCCGGAAGCGCGCCTCACTGTCCCGCAGCGCGCGTACCGCGTCGGCCGGGGGCGATGCCCCGCTGGTCGACGCCGCGCTCTCGTCGCTCGCCCGCGCGTCCGGGGAGTCCGCACCGCTCGCGTCGGCCACCCGCCGCATGACCGACTGATAGCCAGCGACCAACGCCTGGCCGAGTCGAACGAGCCGCTCGTGCACCGTCGCCGCGTCGAGCCGGCCACGCACGATCGGCGGAAAGCGATCCACGAGGGCGCGGGCCGACCACGTCGCGACATCGGCGTTGGCGATACCCGCCTCCGCCAACGCCCGCCCCACCGATCGGGCTGGCTCGACCGAAAAGGGCTCCCCCACCGCGGCGCGGGCCAACCGCACGGTCTGGTCGAGGAGGAAGCGGCGCAGGGCGGACTCGGGCATCACCACCACGCCCGCACGCCGGACCGCCTCTGCCCAGTCCCGGGCGAAGCGTTCCACGCCCATTCGGCTCAACCCAGGGCTCTCGATCGACGGCACTGCTCGGCGGAGTGGCCGGTCACGTGGACGTGGGCAGCGAGTGCTGGCAACCAGTGCCCCATCGGCTCCGGTCGTCTCCCGGGTGTCGTGGCAGTTGCATGCGATGCCCTCAGTTCATTCGCCGGCCCCACAGCCCTTCGTCAGAGGATACGCAGCTGACGCGCGCACAGAGTTCCACCATGACGACGAAAAATCCGTGCGATCGACGGTCGACGACCGATGCGCCCAGTCGCCGCGGCGCGGGGCACGACGGAGATCCTGCTGGGGCCCGGGCCGTCAGCCGGTGACCGCGGGCACCCGTGTCCCTCGCTTGGCCAGCTGGATCTGCTCGTAGACGTGGCCACGCAGCTCCGCAAAGCGCGGCAGGGCCCGCGTGTGGAGCTGGTCGCGCTGGGCCGGCAGGTCGACGGTGACTTGCTCGGCGACCACCGTCGGGGAGGCGGACAGGATGATCACCCGCTGGCCGAGGTAGACCGCCTCGTCGATGTCGTGCGTCACGAACAGGACGGTCACCCCGAGCCTGCGCCACAGGTCACGGATCAAGTCCTCGAGCTCCGCCCGGGTCTGGGCGTCGACCGCCGCGAACGGCTCGTCCATGAGCAGCACCTGGGGCTGGTACGCGATGGCGCGGGCGATCGCCACCCGTTGCTGCATGCCGCCGGATAGCTGCCAGGGGTACGCGTGGTGGACGTCGGCGAGGCCGACGGCGGCCAGCGCCTCCTCCACCAACCGGGCGCGTTCGGCGCGCCGCAGCTTCCGCCGCCGGCGCAGGGGCAGCTCGACGTTGGCGCGGACGGTCAGCCAGGGGAAGAGGCTGCGCCCGTACTCCTGGAAGACGACGGCCATCCCCTCGGGCGGGCCCGTCACCGGTCGGCCGCCGAACCACACCGCGCCCGCGGTCGGCGCGAGGAGCCCGGCGATGCACTTCAGCAGCGTCGTCTTCCCGCACCCCGAGGGACCAACGAGGCAGACCAGGTCGCCGGCGTCCACAGTGAACGTCAAGTTGCGGATCGCCTCCACCCGACGCTGCCGGCCTTCGTAAACCTTCTTCAGGCCCCGCACCTCAAGCATGCGCGTTCCTCTCACGAGCTGCGTTGCGCGCGGCGCAGGCCGTGGTACCAGGCGAGCACCCGGTTCTCCACGACCCGGAAGAGCACCGAGAGCAAGAAGCCGATCAGGCCGAGCAGCAGGATCCCGCTCCACATCTCCGGGATGGCGTAGCTGCGCTGGAACTCGATGATCGTGAAGCCCAGCCCGTTGCTCGACGCGAACATCTCACTGATGACCATCAAAATAATGGAGATCGACAGCGCTTGCCGCAGCCCGGTGACGATCTGTGGACTCGCCGCGGGCACGATCAGATACCGCAGCCGCGCGACGGGCCCCAATCGAAAGGCGCGGGAGGTGTCGACGAGCACCTCGTCGACCGACCGAACCCCCTCGACGGTATTGAGCAAAATCGGCCAGATCGCCCCCACCGCGATGACGACGATCTTCATGGTGTGGTCGATCCCGGCGAACAACATGATGATCGGGACCAACACCGGCGGCGGGATCGCCCGGAAAAACTCCAACACCGGCTCCAGGAGCGCCCGGATCCACCGAAACGATCCGATCAGCAGCCCCAGCGTGACCCCCACGATCCCGGCGAGAGCGTAGCCCGCGGCGAGCCGCGCGAGACTGGGCGCGACGTCGGCGCGAAGCCGATCGAGGGTCCAGGTCTCCACGAAGGCGCGCAGAATGGTCCGCAGCGGAGGGAGGTAGAAGTTCTGGCTGTCCTCAGTGGATATCCACCAGACGGCGAGCAACGCGATCGGTAGCCCTAAGGCGAGCCCGGCCCGGCGCAGCACACCCCTCACCTCGGCACCTCCCGACGGACCGAGATGTGCCAGGCCAGCACCCGACGCTCCGCCGCCCGCGCCACCAGGTTGATCACCACACCGAGGACACCGGCGACGACGACCAGGGCATACAGCAGCGGGATGGCGTTGGACGCCTGAGCCCGGGCGATCAAGGCGCCGAGCCCCGGTGACCCGATGACGAGCTGAGCGGTGATCGCCAGGACGAGCGCCACCGAGGCGGCCAGGCGGACCCCGGTCATGACGTACGGCAGGGCGGTCGGCCACACCACGTACCGCACCCGCCCCCACACCCCCAGTCGGTAGCTGCGGGCGGTGTCCGCGGCGACCGGATCGACATCCTGGACGCCGTAGAGGACTTGCACCAGCACCTGCCAGAACGAGGCGTACACGACGAGCAACAGCGTGGAGCGCAGCTCGGTGCCGTAGAGCAGCACGGCGAGGGGGATGAGGGCCACCGACGGAATCGGCCGCAGGAACTCGATCGTGGAGGCGGTCAGCGCGCGCAGCGCCGGGACCAGGCCGATGACCATACCGACGAGGACGCCGGCGACGACAGCGATCGCCAGGCCGATCGCCCAGGCGCGCAGCGTCTCCCCCACCGCCACCCAGAACTCGACGCTGCCGAGCTGGTCGACGAGGACGGCGAGGATGCGGCTGGTCGGTGGCAGGTACTGCTCGTGGACCACGCCGGTGTGGGGCAGCAGCTCGACGACGAGCATGAGCATGGCCAGCCCGGTGACACCGAGCACGGCACCGCGCAGCCGACGGCTGTCGCCCACCCGGCTCCCCGCCCCGCCGACCGCGGGATCACCGGTGTCGGCGGGGCGGTTCGTCGTCACCGTCATCGCGGACCGACCGTCTGTCGCGGATCCTCGCCTCGTCACTGACTGTCGGTCGCGGGCCCGAGGAGCTGGTCGATGTCGGGCGCCTTCGAGAAGATCCCGTCGGCCTGACCGAGTCGCGCCAACGTCTCGACGGACTCGCGGTTGATCTCAACCGGCCACAGCGGGAGGGTCATCGCGTCGAGAATCACCTGGTCGATGTCGGTGTACGTCTTGAGGACGTCGCGCACCTCGTCCGGGTGAGCGTTGGCGTACGCCAGGGACTCGTTGATCGCTTCGGTGAACTTCCGCACCAGCTCGGGGTTCTCCTTCGCCAGCTTCTCGCTGGTGAAGTAGACCGCGACGGTCAGGCTCGGGGCCGCGTCGACGAAGTTCCACGCCACAACCCGGGCGCCCATGTCCTTCGCCACCGACAACGACGGCTCGACCACCCAGGCGGCGTCGATATCGCCCTTCTGCAGCGCGGCGGGCATGTTCGCGAAGGGCATCTCGATGAACTTGATGTTCGAGGGGTCGCCACCGTCCTTGCGGACCGACTCGCGCACCGTGGTGTCGCCGATGTTCTTCAGGGTGTTCACCGCGACCTTCTTGCCCGCGAGGTCCTTCGGAGTCCGAATAGGACTTTCCTTCTTGACCACGACCCCGCCGAAGTCCGCGCCGACCCGGTTCGTCGACGCGACACCATTGGCCACGACCTTCAGCGGAACGCCCTTGGTCTGGGCGATCAGCAGCGAGGTGACGTTGCTGAAGCCGAAGTGGAACTGGCCGCTGACCACCCCGGGGACGATGGCGGCGCCACCCTGGCCGCTCTCCATGACCACGTTGAGGCCCCGACGGGCGAAGAATCCCTTTTCCTTACCGAGGTAGATCGGCGCGACATCGACGATCGGGATGACTCCGACCTTGATGGTCGTGGTGCCTTCGCTCTGTGGCTCGTCGTCCGACGAACCCCCGCACGCCGCCGTCAGCAACAGCGCGGCGATCGCGGTAAGGGCGACGAAGGACCGTCGCATGGAACCTCCTGGATGGTGGGTGGGGTGACAGGGAGGCAGGTGTACGCGTCCCGCACCAAAGTTCTCGTGTGGAACGTAGGGGCTGCCCTTCGTCCCGTCAACGGCACCCCAACACCCCACCGAGGAGCGGAATGCGCCACCTGTGAGGTTCGCCCGCCGTGATCCACCGCCCCGCCACACCGGACGTATCGCCGTGCTCACCCATCGCAACCACCGCTCCGCGGACGCCCCCGAGCCACACCTGCTCGGAACCACGTTCCGCTCCCGCAGCAGCTCCGGCTGACCGCGATTTGCCCAGCTTGGCGGATATGCCGCCGCCGGCCGCGCCGACCACGCGACCTATCGGGAGCGCGCCGAACCGGTGGATGGGGACCACCGGTTCGCCGACGCGGCTCCTCCGCGGCAATTTTCGGGTTCTATCCGAGATTTGTTACCGGAACGATATCGATATGCGTCGTGACGACGACACTGTCCCGGAGACGGGGGCAGCGGTCCCGGCGACTGCCACAAAAGCGACACCGGAAGGTCAGGGCGTGGCGTTGACAGCCTTCCGCGAGCCACCGTAGCGTGCGCCGCCAGAGACGACCATCGACCGACGCGCACCACCGCGGACCCTTGGGCGACGCCGCCGAGGCGGCCCCACAGGGTCGGTCGCGGCGGGAGGTGGGGTAGGGCGATGACCGATCACACGACACACTTCGTTCGCTCACTCGAACGCGGGCTCGCGGTGATTCGGGCGTTTAGCGCCGAGCATCCCGAACTCACCCTCAGTGAGGTGGCCCGCATCTGCGACCTCACGCGCGCGACCGCCCGGCGCTTCCTGCTCACTCTCGTCGACCTCGGCTATGTGCGCACCGACGGCCGACGATTCGCCCTCACGCCGCGGGTGCTCGAGCTCGGCTACGCGTACCTCTCCAGCGTCTCCCTGCCGGAGATCGCCGAGCCCCACCTGGAAAAGCTCGTCGCCCAAGTGCACGAATCCTCGTCGATCTGCGTCCTCGACGGCAACGACGTCGTGTACCTCTGTCGGGTCCCCACCTCGCGGATCATGACTGTTTCGATCAACGTCGGTACCCGATTACCGGCGTTCGCCACCTCGGTGGGGCGGGTCCTCCTAGCTCACCTCCCCGAGAGCGAGCTGGCCGCCCGGCTCGACCGGTCGCCCTTCCCCGCCTTCACCCGGAAGACGATCACCGATCCCGCCGCGCTGCGCGCCGAGCTCGCGCGGGTCCGCGCCCAGGGATACGCCATCGTCGATCAAGAGCTGGAGGACGGGCTCCGCTCGGTGGCGGCCCCCATTCACGACCGGGCGGGCACCGTCATCGCCGCGATCAGCGTGTCGATCCACGCCTGCCGCGCCTCCGTCGACGACATCCGCCGCGAGATCTTGCCCCACCTCCTCGCCACCGCCGCCACCATCGAGGACGACCTGCGGATCGCCACGCCCGCGCGAACCCGGCCCGTCGGAGTCTGACCGGTCCCGCGTCGGCGGCACCGACCGGAGCAGCTGGCCCGGGAGGTACCGACACCGGCCCGCTGCGCGATCAGAACAGCACGGTGGCGAACGCCCCGACTGGCCGGAAGCCGCAGCGGGCGTACACCCGGCGCGCCGCGTGGTTGTAGTCGTTGACGTAGAGGCTGACCGTGGGCGCGACCCGCCGCAGCGCGTCGCGGACCACCGCGGCCATCGCGGCGGTCGCCACCCCCCGTCCGCGCCAGGCCGGCGCGACCCACACGCCCTGCACCTGGGTCGTGTGCCGGGTGACCACCGCCAGCTCGGCCTTGAACACAACCTCCCCGTCGACGAATCGGGCGTACGCCCGGCCAGCCCGCACCAGCTCCGCGATCCGCCGACGGTAGCTGCGCCCCGCGTCCTCACTCAGCGGCGAGACCCCCACCTCCTCGGTGTACATCGCCACCGCCGCCGGGAAGAGCTTGTCGAGCTCGCTCATGCGCACCAGGCGCACCTCGGGATCCGGTGCGACCGGAGGATCGGAGTCCGTGACGAGCAGGGGTTGATGGGACCGCACGTCCCGCGCCGGCCCCCAGTGGTCGGCCAGCCGTTCCCACAGGCCCAGCACCGCGTCAGCCCGCCCCACGATCGACGAGCAGCTGCGGCGCTCGGTCGCGAGGCGCTCCGCGAACGCCGCCACCGCCGACGGGGTGGCGCACACCGGGGTGACGTGTCCACCGGCCCAGCACAGCGACTCGACGCGGTTCCGCGACCCGTAGCCGAAGATTCGCCCTTCCGCGCGCCACCACGAGAGGCCGTGCGTGGCGACTCGCTCCGCCACCTGCGCGGCCCCATACGGATCCTGGTCGAGGAGCCGCTCGACCGTCGCGCGCTCGCGTTCTCCGAGCTGGCGTACGGGCACCGTCAGCACGACACCAGCCTGCCAGAAGTTGGCCGCGCCACAGGGCCACTGGACGTTCCGCCCTCTCCCCCACAGGAGCGCGGAGCCACGAGCCGTCGCCGAGGGGACGCCCCGGCGACGCGCCGGCCGGGGCCGCGCCGTGGCGGCCCCGAGAGGTGCCGAAGCGGGCGGCGGTGCCTCAGTGCACGGTCACGGTTGGAGAGGTCGCGCCGCGCAGCTCGTCGGGTAGCTCAGCCCCCATCTCCTCAGCCAGTCGCAGCGCCTCCTCCACCAACGTCTCGACGATCTGGGACTCCGGCACGGTCTTGATGACCTTGCCCTTGACGAAGATCTGACCCTTGCCGTTCCCCGAAGCCACGCCGAGGTCGGCTTCCCGCGCTTCGCCGGGACCGTTGACCACGCAGCCCATGACCGCCACTCGCAGCGGCACCGGGAACCCTTGGAGGGCGGCGGTGACCTCGTTGGCGAGGGTGTAGACGTCGACCTGGGCGCGACCGCACGACGGGCAGGAGACGATCTCGAGGCCGCGCTCACGCAGCCCGAGCGCCTCGAGAATCGCGATACCGACTTTGATCTCCTCGACGGGCGGGGCCGACAGGGAGACCCGGATCGTGTCGCCGATCCCCTCGGCCAGGAGCGCGCCGAAGGCAACCGCTGACTTGATCGTGCCCTGGAACGCCGGCCCAGCCTCGGTCACGCCGAGGTGCAACGGGTAGTCGCACTTCTCGGCGAGCAGCCGGTAGGCGCGAATCATCACCACGGGGTCGTGGTGCTTGACGGAGATCTTGATGTCCCGGAAGCCGTGCTCCTCGAAGAGCGAGCACTCCCAGAGGGCGGACTCCACCAGCGCCTCCGCCGTGGGCTTGCCGTACTTGGCGAGGATGCGCTTGTCGAGCGAGCCGGCGTTAACCCCGATGCGGATCGGTACCTTCGCCGCGGACGCCGCCTCGGCGATCTCCTTGACCTTGTCGTCGAACTGGCGGATATTGCCCGGGTTCACCCGGACCGCCGCGCACCCCGCGTCGATCGCCGCGAAGACGTACTTGGGTTGGAAGTGGATGTCGGCGATGACGGGGATCGGCGATTTCTTCACGATCGCCGGCAGCGCCGCCGCGTCGTCCTGGGACGGCACCGCCACCCGGACAATCTGGCACCCCGCGGCGGTGAGCTCCGCGATCTGCTGGAGGGTGGCGTTCACGTCGGCGGTCGGCGTGGTGGTCATCGACTGCACCGAGATCGGCGCTCCCCCACCGACGGGCACGGTGCCGACCATGAGCTGCCGGCTCTTCCTGCGGGGCGCCAGCGGCGGCGGAGGCACAGTGGGCATACCGAGATTGACAGCGGTCACTTGGCCACTCACCTTGAGAAGAGCGTGACGGGGTTGACGACGTCCGCGGTCACGGTCAACAGCATGAAGGCACCACCAATCAAGATCACCGCGTACGTCACGGGCATCAGCTTGAAATAGTCCACCCGACCGGGATCCGGCTTGCCGAGCCGGGCGAAGAGCCACGACCGAGCTCGTTCGAACCAGGCGATCGCGATGTGCCCACCGTCGAGCGGCAGCAGCGGCAGGAGGTTAAAGACTCCGACGAAGAAGTTGAGCGAGATGAAGAGCAGGACGAAGATCTCCCAGGCCTCATGCGCGACCGCCTCGCCGCCGAGCCGGCTCGCCCCAACCACGCTGATCGGGGTGTCCACGTCCCGCTCGCCACCGGTGATCGCCGTCCACAGCGCCGGGATCTTCTCGGGGATCCGCTTCATCGCCTGGAGCGTGCCCATCGCCAGATTCGCGGTGTACTGGCCCGTCGCCCCAAACGCCTCAATCGGCCCGTACGTGACGAACGCCGGCTTGTCCACCAGCAGCCCGACCCCCAACGCGGAGACCGTGCTCACTGGCCCGTCCGGGTCGTCCAGCGGCGCGCGGCGCACCGCGGCCAGCTCCACCTCCAGCTGGCCTTTCACCCCGTCCCGCAGGTACTCCACCTGCGCCTTGCCCGGCGGCGTCTGCCGCACCACGTCGAGCAGCTCACCCCACGTGGCGACCGGGACGCCATTGATCGCGACGATCTGGTCCCGGTCACGCAGGCCCGCCTGGGCGGCCGGGCTGGCCGGGTCGCTGGCGGTGCACGAGCGCTGCGTCGGCTCGACGATCACGCAGTCGGCGAGGGAGATGATTGCCGGTTCCTCGCGCGCCTCCTCGGCGTTCGCCGGCAGATCCGGGTTGGGCAACCCCATGAAGACGGCGGCGAGCCAGATCGCGACGAGCGCCAAGGCGAAGTGGGTGAGCGACCCCGCCGCCATCACGATCGTCCGTTTCCAGACCGGGAACCGCCACATCGCCCGGGGCTGGTCCGCCGGATCGACGTCGTCGTCCTGCGGCGTCATGCCGACGATCTTGCAAAATCCGCCGAGCGGGATCGCCTTGATGCCGTACTCGGTCTCGCCCCGGCGAAATGACCAGATCGTCGGGCCGAAGCCGACGAAGTAACGGGTGACCTTCATCCCGAAGGCCTTGGCGGTGAGCATATGCCCGGCTTCGTGGAGACTCACCGAAACCAAGATCGCTAGGGCGAAGAGCGCCACCCCGAGCACGTACGCCATTAAGCTCCCTCCCCCGCCGCCGCGATGAACTCCTGGGCTCGGGCACGCGCCCAGGCTTCGGCGGCGAGCACCTCTTCGACGGTACCCGGTTCGTCGAAATCGGGCGCTGCCTGCAACACCCGGTCGATCGTGTCGACGATGCCGAGGAAAGGCAGCCGCCCGGCCAGGAACGCGGCGACACACTCCTCATTCGCCGCGTTGTAGATCGCCGGCCGGCAGCGCCCTTCGGCACCGGCTTGTTTGGCCAACCGCACCGCCGGAAACGCCACCTCATCCAACGGCTCGAACACCCACGTGTGCGCGCGCGTCCAGTCGACCGGCGGCGCGGCGTCCGAAACGCGATCCGGCCACCCCAACGCCACCGCGATGGGCAGGCGCATGTCCGGCGGGCTGGCCTGGGCGATCGTCGACCCGTCGGTGAACTCGACCATCGAGTGGATCACCGACTGCGGGTGGACCACGACCTCAATATCGTCGTACGCGATGCCGAACAGCTCGTGCGCCTCGATGACCTCGAGGGCCTTGTTCACCAACGTCGCGGAGTTGACCGTGATGACCGGCCCCATGGACCAGGTCGGGTGCGCGAGCGCCTGCTCGGGCGTCACGCCGACGAGCTCCTCCCGGCGCCGGCCGCGGAACGGGCCGCCGCTCGCCGTGATCACGAGGCGACGGACCTCACCGCGCCGACCGGCACGCAGGCACTGCGCGAGCGCCGAGTGCTCCGAGTCCACCGGCACGATCTGCTCCGGCCGCGTCATCGCGGCCCGGACGATCGGGCCCCCGGCGACGAGCGACTCTTTGTTCGCGAGCGCGACGGTCCGACCCGCGCGGAGGGCGGCCAGGGTGGGCGCGAGCCCGATCGAACCGACGACCCCGTTGAGGACGACGTCGCACGGCCATTCGGCGAGCTCAGCCATGGCCGACGGACCAGCGAGGATCTTGGGTACCCGGAAGTCCCCGGTCGCGTACCCCCGCTTGGCCGCCTCGGCGTAAAAGGCGAGCAGGAGATCCTGGGCCGCCGACGCCTTCGCCACGCCGACGACCTCGACGCCAAGGTCGAGCGCTTGCGCGGCCAGCAGCTCCACGTTGCCTCCGCCGGCACCGATCCCGACGATCCGGAAGCGATCCGGATTGCGCCGGACTAGGTCAATGGCTTGGGTGCCGATGGAGCCCGTGGAACCCAGTAAGACGATGTCGCGGATCGAGGTCACCGCTGGATTGTCCCCGACCCCGAATCGTCCGATCGCTGGTGTTCCGTCCGATCCCCAGCCATTGGGCGCTCCGCATCGATCGCCACGAGGCGATCCTAGAGTGGTCGCCCACAC
>DATCMA010000008.1:0-34703 GCA_036563645.1 Micromonospora sp. | reverse complement strand
TAGTACAGCTTCTCCACCTCGTCACCGAAGAACTCCACGCGCACGGCCATCAGTTCGTACGCCGGGATGATCTCCAGGGTGTCTCCGCGCACCCGGAACGTGCCGCGGTTGAACGCCATGTCGTTGCGCGTGTACTGCATGTCGACGAGCCGGCGCAGCAGGACGTCCCGGTCCAGCTCCGCGCCGACCGTCACCCGCACCGACTGGTCCAGGTATTCCTGGGGATGACCGAGACCGTAGATCGCCGACACCGTGGCCACCACGATGACGTCGCGGCGGGTCAGCAGCGACATCGTCGCCGAGTGGCGCAGCCGCTCAACCTCCTCGTTGATCGAGGCGTCCTTCTCGATGTAGGTGTCGGTCTGCGGGATGTACGCCTCGGGCTGGTAGTAGTCGTAGTAGGAGACGAAGTACTCGACCGCGTTGTGCGGCAGCAGCTCACGGAGCTCCTTCGCGAGCTGCGCGCAGAGCGTCTTGTTTGGTGTGAGGACCAGGGTGGGGCGCTGCACCCGCTCGATCAGCCACGCGGTCGTCGCGCTCTTCCCGGTGCCGGTGGCGCCGAGCAGCACGATGTGCCGGTCGCCGCGGCGGACCCGCCGCTCCAACTCGTCAATCGCCGCTGGCTGGTCACCGGCGGGCTGGTAGTCGCTGACGACCTGAAAACGGCCTTCGCGCCGCGGAATGTCGAGCCCCATGGTGTCAAAAGTACGCGGCCCCACCGACACCGCGTCCCGGGGCGGCCCGGGGTGAGCGGCGCCCGGGGCCACACGGGGCCGCCGCAGGGCTCCTCACCCCCGCGCCCGTACACAAGCCGTCAATACGGCCCATTGTCTGGGGTCACACCGCCGACTACCGTGCTAGGCGTAGGCCGCTCGCGGCGGCCACCCGGGGACACGATCGCCATATCCGTACGGGCTGGTCGCCCCGGGGGTACGCGGTAGCTGCCCCGGCTTGTCGCCGGCGAGCGCACCGCACGCCGGGCGCGCACGGCACGGCCGCCGCGAGCGAGCCACAGCTGCCCGTCAGGGCCGCCAACCGGTCTCCGCCGCCCACCGTTCAGCGCGAGGCCGAATCTCCATGAACCAGCGCCGTTTCCTCTCCGCGTACGCCTCCAGCGGGGAAACGTCTTGCCGGATCGCGAGGTAGTCGGCTCGGGCCGACGCGTCAGCGCGGAGAAAATCCCGCACCAGCAAGGCGAACCGCCACTCTGGCGACTCCGCCACCCGCAGGCGCAGGTCCACCGGGCGCCCGGGATCGGCGCTTGCGTGCCGACGCTCGGCGCGCTCCGGCGACAACCCCGTCGACGGCGCGCTGTCGGGGCAGCGGGGAAAACCCGCCTGCGCCAACCGGTCCGCTAACGCGTCCGCCTCCGCCACCGACGCCACGGCGAGCTGGATGTCGATGATGTCCCGGGCCGGTAGGCCGGGCACCGCGGTGGCTCCAATGTGGTCGATCCGCCACTGGTCCCCGACCGCGGCGCGGATCCGGGCGGCCACGCGGGCAAAGTCGGCGGGCCACCTGGGGTCCGCCGCACGCAGAGCCTCCGGGCTGGCGGCGGGGCGCCGCTGCCGCACGTGCTGTTCGTACGGCACTAACCGATCGCGCCAGAGCGCGTCGACCTGTGCCGCGAGGTCGGCCAGGGTGCCGTCGTTGTGCAGGATGACATCCGCTACCGCACGGCGTTCGGCGTCGGTGGCTTGCGTCGCGATCCGGGCGATCGCCTGGGCGCGCGTCATGCCCCGGTCCTGGACCAACCGGGCGATGCGGATCTCCTGTGGCGCCTCCACGACGATCACGAGGTGATACGTGGCCGCGGTCCCGCTCTCGACGAGCAAGGGCACGTCGTGGACGACGACCGCGTCCGGTGGGGCCGCGGCGGCGAGCTGGTCGCTGCGGGCTCGAATCCGCGGGTGGGTGATGCGCTCCAACCGGCGCCGCGCCGCCTCGTCGCGGAAGACCAGCGCCGCCAACGCCGGCCGATTCAGGGTGCCATCCGGCGCGAGGACGTCAGCGCCGAACGCCTCGACGATCTCGCGAAGTCCGTCGGTGCCCGGAGCGACGACCTCCCGCGCGATCCGGTCAGCGTCGATGATGACCGCGCCGTGCGCGGCCAGGCGCGCGGCCACGGCGCTCTTCCCCGCGCCGATGCCACCCGTCAGTCCCACCTTTAACACACGCTCAGTCAACCGCACGCGCCGTCGGCCGTCACACGCACCCCCGGGTGCCGCGGGGCGGGGGCGCGCCCCGTCGGGCGGTCACGGGCAGGGTTCGGCGCGCACGACAAAGGCCCTGGCCGTGGGTGCGGCCAGGGCCTTTGTGAACGCCGAACGGTGGAGAAACTGCCTTAGCTACGGCCGCCGGCCAGCTTCTCCCGCAGCGCGGCGAGCGCCTCATCGGTCGCGAGCGTGCCCGACGGCTCCTCGCTCTGGCCACCCGCGCTCTCCGACTGCCCGCTCTGCGCAGCAGCCTGCGCGTTCTCGGCCTCCGCCGCCGACGCCCGCGCCGCCTGCACCTGCCGCGTGTGGGCTTCCCAGCGCGCACGCGCCTCGGCGTAGTGGCGCTCCCACTCCTCACGCTGCTTCTCGTAGCCCGGCAGCCACTCGCCCGTCTCCGGGTCGAAGCCCTCGGGGTAGATGTAGTTGCCGTGCTCGTCGTAGCTGGCGGGCATGCCGTAGAGGGTGGGGTCGAAGTTCTCCTCACCCTCGACGTAGCTCTCGTTGGCCTGCTTGATCGACAGCGAGATCCGGCGGCGCTCCAGGTCGATGTCGATGACCTTGACCATGACCTCGGAGCCCACCTGAACGACCTGCTCGGGGATCTCGACGTGCCGATCCGACAGCTCGGAGATGTGGACCAGGCCCTCGATGCCGTCCTCAACCCGGACAAAGGCACCGAACGGCACGATCTTGGTGACGACGCCCGGCACGATCTGCTGGATCGCGTGCTTCCGGGCGAACTGCCGCCACGGGTCCTCCTGCGTCGCCTTCAGCGACAGCGAGACCCGCTCGCGCTCGAGGTCCACGTCGAGGACCTCGACCTCGACTTCCTGGCCCACCTCGACGACCTCGGACGGGTGGTCGATGTGCTTCCAGGACAGCTCGGAGACGTGCACCAGGCCGTCCACACCGCCAAGGTCGACGAACGCCCCAAAGTTGACGATCGAGGAGACGACGCCCTTGCGGACCTGACCCTTCTGGAGCTTGTTGAGGAACTCCGTGCGGACCTCGGACTGGGTCTGCTCCAGCCAGGCCCGGCGGGACAGCACGACGTTGTTGCGGTTCTTGTCCAGCTCGATGATCTTGGCCTCGAGCTCGCGGCCGACGTACGGCTGGAGGTCACGGACACGGCGCATCTCCACCAGCGACGCTGGCAGGAAGCCGCGCAGCCCGATGTCAAGGATGAGACCACCCTTGACAACCTCGATGACGGCTCCGCGGACGACGCCGTCCTCTTCCTTGATCTTCTCGATCGTGCCCCAGGCGCGCTCGTACTGCGCCCGCTTCTTCGAGAGGATCAGTCGACCCTCCTTGTCCTCCTTCTGAAGGACAAGGGCCTCGATCTGGTCACCGACCTTGACGACCTCGGCGGGATCAACGTCGTGCTTGATCGACAACTCGCGCGCGGGGATGACCCCCTCGGTCTTGTAGCCGATGTCGAGCAGGACCTCGTCCCGATCGACCTTGACGACGGTTCCTTCGACAATGTCGCCGTCGTTGAAGTACTTGATGGTCTCGTCAATCGCGGCGAGGAAAGCCTCCTCAGAGCCGAGATCGTCGACAGCGACCCTGGGGGCGCTCGAGGTGGCCTCGATGCTGCTCGTCATGTGGGCGGTTGCTCCGGTTGGATGTTGGTTGTCACAGCACAATTGGTCGCGGTGACCTTAATACACGCGCAAGCGGACCTGTCGTCGGGGTCCCCGTTTCACGGCCTCATAAACCCGTGAGCCTCGTCACATGACCGTGGATTGGGTCCTCTCGCGACAGCGGACCTACTCCCTGCCGAGGTACACGATCCGCAAGCGCATCGACTAGCTTACCGTGCGCATTACCACAAGGTGCAAGCCCTCCCAGGTTGACGGGCAACACAGATTCCGGATCCCTCGAAAACGCCCTAACAGCCCGAATAGCCCAGTTCCGGGTGAAGGATCGGACCGCCCGGGTGGTTGTCCCGGCTGCGCCAGAACCGACGTACGGTGAGCGAGTGGACGGACCCGGACACGACCGCACCAGCGACCACACAGCGTCAGGGACACCCCCAGCGGCAGGGCCAGTCGACGTCACTCGCCGTGACGTGACCGACGCCCAGTGCCGACGCGCCAACCGCCAGTGGTGGGACTCCGACGCCGACAACTACCAAGCGCGACACGGGAATTTCCTCGGGGACGTTGACTTCGTGTGGTGCCCGGAAGGGCTCCGCGAGGCGGATGTGCGCTTGCTCGGCGACGTCCGCGGCCGACGCGTCCTCGAGCTCGGCTGCGGAGCGGCCGCCGCGGCCCGGTGGCTCGCACGGGAAGGAGCCAGGGTCGTCGCCCTCGACCTCTCCGCCGGGATGCTGCGGCACGCCGTCGCCGGTGCGCGCCGCACCGGGGTCGTGGTACCGCTCGTCCAGGCCGACGCCCTCGCCCTCCCCTTCGCCTCGGAGGTCTTCGACATCGTCTGCACCGCGTTCGGCGCGATCCCCTTCGTCGCCGACTCCGCCCGGGTGATGCGGGAGGTGTTCCGAGTCCTCCGCCCGGGCGGGCGCTGGGTCTTCTCGATCACCCACCCGATGCGCTGGATTTTCCTCGACGAGCCGGGCGAGGACGGGCTGGTCGCGGTGCACTCCTACTTCGACCGCCGACCGTACGTCGAGCAGGACGCGACCGGGACCCCCGTCTACGTCGAGCAGCACCGGACGATGGGCGACCGCATCCGCGAGCTGGTCGGCGCCGGCTTCATCCTGCGCGACCTCATCGAACCCGAATGGCCTGAGGGGCACGACCGGATCTGGGGACAGTGGAGCCCGCTGCGCGGTCGGCTCTTTCCGGGGACCGCCATTTTCGTCGCGGACAAGCCCGCGGCCGCCGGCTGAACACGCCGCAGGCGTCACCTGGGGCCGCCGCGCACCCCGCCCTGGCCGAGCTGGCGCGCGGCGGGCCGCACCGTCCTCAGTGGCCCGCGGTGTGCCAGTTCGTCCCCACGCCGATGGAGACGTCCAGTGGGACGGAGAGCGGATAGGCCTCGCTCATCTCGCGGCGCACGAGCTCCGCCAAGGCCTCCCGTTCCCCAGGCGCAACCTCGAAGACCAACTCGTCGTGCACCTGCAGCAGCATCCGCGACTGCATGCCCGCCGCGCGCAACCCCGCGTGGATACGCAGCATCGCGACCTTGATGAGGTCGGCGGCGGAGCCCTGGATGGGTGCGTTCAGCGCCATCCGTTCCGCCATCTCCCGGCGCTGCCGGTTGTCGCTGACCAAGTCGGGCAGGTAACGCCGCCGCCCGAGCATGGTTTCCGTGTACCCGTCGCGACGCGCCTGCTCGACCACGGTCTCCAGGTAATCCCGCACCCCGCCGAAGCGTTCGAAGTACTCGGCCATCAGCGCCCGGGCCTCCTCAGTGGAGATGCCGAGCTGCTGGGACAGACCGTACGCGCTGAGCCCGTACGCCAGGCCATAGTTCATCGCCTTGATCCGCCGACGCTGCTCCGGGGTGACCTCATGGATGTCGACCCCGAAGACGGAGGACGCGGTAGCGGCGTGGAAGTCGGCCCCGGAATGGAACGCGGCGATCAGCGCCTCATCGCGGGACAAGTGCGCCATGATCCGCATCTCGATTTGGCTGTAGTCGGCGGTGAGCAAGCACTCGTATCCCTCGCCGACCACGAACGCCTGCCGAATGAGCCGCCCTTCCTCGGTGCGGATCGGGATGTTCTGCAAGTTGGGATCGGTGGACGACAACCGCCCAGTGGCCGCCACCGTCTGGTGGAAGGTCGTGTGAATACGCCCATCGTCCGAGACCGACTTGAGTAGTCCCTCCACCGTGGACTTCAGCCGCGCCACGTCGCGGTGGCGCAGCAGGTGTTCCAGGACGGGGTGCGGATGCTGGGCGTAGAGCCATTGGAGGGCTTCCGCGTCGGTGGTGTAGCCCGTCTTGATGCGTTTGGTCTTCGGCAGCTTGAGCTGATTGAAGAGGACGTCCTGCAACTGTTTGGGCGAGCCGAGGTTGAATTCTCGCCCGACGGCCTCATACGCGGCCTGCGCCGCCTTCTTCACCTCCGCCGCGAAACGCGCCTCGAGCTCCGAGAGGTACTGGGTGTCGGCGGCGATTCCGACCTGCTCCATCTCGGCGAGGACCCGCACGAGAGGCAGCTCCACCTCGGCGAGGAGCCGGTGCGCCGCGCCTCCGTCACGGGACAACTCCGCGCTCAACACCTCCTCGAGGTCGAGGGTGGCGCGGGCTCGGAGCATGAGGTCGTCAGCGTCGTCCCCACCGAGCCCGTCGAAGGCGAGCTGCCCGTTGGCCGGGGTGTCGATGCGCAACTCGCGGTGCAGGTACCGCAGGGCTAGATCGGCGAGGTCGTAGGAGCGCTGGTCCGGACGGGCGAGGTACGCGGCGAGCGCGGTATCGCCCGTCACCCCCTCAAGCCGCCATCCGTGCGCCGCGAACGCCACCATGGCTGGTTTGCTGTCGTGCAGCACCTTGGGGCGTTCCGGGTCGGCCAACCACTGCGCGACCGCGGCCTCGTCGGCGGCGTCGAGCTGCGCCGGGTCGAACCAGGCCGCCGCCCCCTCCCCGGTGGCGATGGCGACCCCGGTCAGCGAGCCGGTGCCGCGGCCGAAGACCCCGGTGACCGCCACGCCGACGGGGACGCCCGGGCGCGTGTGGGCTGCGAGCCACGGCGCGACCGCTCCGGCGGTGAGCCGTTCGCCCTGCAGCTCGAAGCCCGCGTCCGCCTCCGGCTCCACCGGCTGGAGGTACTGGTAGAGCCGGTCGCGCAGGATGCGGAACTCGAGGGTGTCGAAGACACGGTGGACCGCCTCCCGATCCCACCCGGGCCAGCGGGTGTCCTCCGGGCGGATGGGCAAGTCCAGGTCGGAGACCAGGCAGTTGATCTCGTAGTTGCGGATGACGTCGGCGAGGCGTTCGCGGAGGTTCGCGCCCGCCTTTCCGGTGATCTGGTCGGCGTGCGCGATGATCCCGTCGATCCCGCCGTACTGGTTGATCCACTTGGCCGCCGTCTTCGGCCCCACCCCCGGCACGCCGGGCAGGTTGTCGCTGTCCTCCCCCACCAACGCCGCGAGGTCGCGGTACCGCTCCGGGGGGACGCCGAACTTCGCGACCACCGCGTCAGGGTCCATGCGCGCCAGGTCGGAGACCCCCTTGCGGGGGTAGAGCACGGTAATCCCCTCCCCGACGAGCTGGAACGCGTCCTTGTCCCCGGTGCAGATCAGCACCTCCATGCCGGCGTCCCGCGCCTGGCAGGCGAGGGTGGCGATGACGTCGTCGGCTTCGTACCCCTCCTTCTCGACGACGGGGATACGCAGCGCGGCGAGCACCTCCTTGACCAGGCTCACCTGGCCTATGAAGTCGGCGGGTGTCTCCGCGCGGCCCGCCTTGTACTCCGCGTACCGCTCGGTGCGGAACGAGCGGCGCGAGACGTCGAACGCCACCGCGATGTGGCTGGGCTGCTCGTCGCGGAGCAGGTTGATGAGCATGGAGGTGAAGCCGTAGACCGCGTTGGTCGGCTGCCCCGTGGAGGTCGCGAAGTTCTCCACCGGGAGAGCGAAAAACGCCCGATAGGCCAGGGAATGCCCATCGAGGAGGAGCAGGCGGGGCCGAGTATCCGTCACGGCAGCGACTCTAGTCGCCCACAAAGCGACAGCACCGCCGCGCCCCGTACGGTGCCGGATACGGGGCGCGGCGGTGGCACGGACACGTCCGTGGTCGCGCTGGCGCCGAAACGGCTTCGGTCAGCGTGGGCCTCGCGCTACGCCACGCCAAGGTAGGCCTCTTTGACCGCGGGGTCGCGCAGCAGCTCCTGGCCCGTACCGCTGCGGACAATCCGACCGGTCTCCAGGACGTACGCCCGGTCGGCGCGCGATAGGGCCTGCTGCGCGTTCTGCTCCACGAGCAGCACGGTGGTGCCCTGCTTGTTGATCTCGGTGATGATCGAGAAGATCTGCTGGATGAGCATCGGGGCGAGCCCCATCGATGGCTCATCGAGCAGGAGCAGCTTGGGCCGGCTCATCAACGCCCGCCCCACCGCCAGCATCTGCTGCTCGCCGCCGGAGAGCGTGCCGCCGAGCTGCTTGCGCCGCTCGGCCAGCCGCGGAAAGAGGTCGAACACGCGCGCCAGGTCGGCGGCGACCGCCTTGCGGTCCCGCCGGGTGTAGGCGCCCATGTCCAGGTTCTCCAACACGGTCAGTCCCGGGAAGATCCCCCGCCCTTCCGGGACGAGGCACAGGCCTCGACGGACCCGCAGGTCCGCCCGCAACCGGGTGATGTCCTCGCCGTCGAAGAGGATCCTCCCCGCGCTGACCGGGCGCAGCCCGGAGATCGCGCGCATCGTGGTGGTCTTCCCGGCGCCGTTGGCGCCGATGAGGGTGACCACCTCTCCCGCGGCTACCGACAGGCTGATGCCGTGGAGCGCCTGAATCCGTCCGTAATGCAGGCTGACGTTCTCAACCTCAAGCAGCATCGTCCGGCACTCCCAGGTACGCCGCGATCACCCTCGGATCCTCCCGGACGGCCGCAGGAGGACCATCGGCGATCTTCTTGCCGAAATCCAACACCACGATTCGATCCGTGACCCCCATGACGAGCTTCATGTCGTGCTCGACGAGGAGGACCGTGATCCCCCGGTCCCGGATCGCCCGGATGAGCGGGAGGAGCTGCTCCTTCTCGGCGGGCGTGAAGCCGGCCGCGGGCTCGTCGAGGCAGAGCAGCGTGGGGTCGGTCGCCAGTGCCCGCGCGATCTCCAGGCGCCGCTGTTCGCCGTACGAGAGGTTGCGGGCCATGTCGTTTATCCGGTGGCGGATGCCGACGAACTCCAGGAGCTGCTCGGCCTTCTCCCGGCCCTCACGTTCCTCTCGCCAGTGGCGCGGGAGTCGGAACACCGCCGACAGGACGCTGGTCTTGTGGTGCGCGTCCGCCCCCACCATCACGTTCTCCAACGCGGTCATCTCGGGGAAGAGGCGGATGTTCTGGAAGGTCCGCGCGATCCCCATCCGCGTGATGTGGTGGCGCTTCTTGCCGGTGATCCGTACGCCCTGGAATCGGATCTCCCCTTGGGTCGGGCGGTAGATCCCCGTGATCGCGTTGAAGCAGGTGGTCTTCCCCGCCCCGTTCGGCCCGATCAGGCCAAGGATCTCTCCTTTGTTGAGGGTGAAGGACACGTCATCGAGGGCGACCACGCCGCCGAAGCGCAGGGTGACGTGGTCGACCTCAAGCAGGGGCTCGTGGGCCTGGACGGCGGTGTCCGCGGCCACCTGTGCTTGGGTGCCCTCACCCGTGGTGTCACCCACCAACGGTCACCTCCCGGCGGCGATCCGCGAACTCCGCCGCGCGGCGTCGGTTCGGGATCAGCCCTTGCGGGCGGAAGATCATCATGATGATCAACACCGCCCCGAAGAACATGAAACGGAACTCGTACAACTCCCAGCCGAAGAGTTCGACCCCGCGGAGTCGCTCGACCAAGTAGGCCACCAGCGCACCACCGGTGATCGCGCCGACGAGGTTCCCGGATCCCCCGAAGATCACCGCGGCCAAGATGATGATCGAGTTCAGCAACTCGAAGTTCTGGGAGTTGACGAAGTTTTGCTTCCCGGCGAACAGCGCGCCGGCCAAACCACCGATCAACGCGCCGATGGCGAAGGCCCAGAGCTTGAACTTGAAGGTCGGCACCCCCATCAGCTGGGCCGCGTCCTCATCCTCGCGGATCGCCACCCACGCTCGCCCGACCCGGCTGCGGGACAAGTTCCGCACCCCGATCAACACCAGGATGATCAGCGTCAACACCAGCCAGTAGTACGGCCGCGGATCGAGCACCCCGAATACGGGCGTGCCGTCGGCGTAGCGTCCGGGCGGATGGGGAATTTGGTTGAACCCCCGCTGTCCCCGGAGGAACTCCGAGCTCGTGGCGGCCAGCCGAATCATCTCGGCGAACCCGAGCGTCACGATCGCCAGGTAGTCGCCACGCAGCCGCAACGTGGGCATCCCCAGCAACACGCCGGAGACCATGGTGATGATGAGCGCGAAGGGCAGCGCCACCAGCCACGGCCACTGCGTGTTGAGGTCGCTGACCGGCGAGGTCAACACCGCCACGGTGTAGGCGCCGACGGCGAAGAAACCGAAGTATCCGAGGTCGAGCAGGCCGGCGTACCCGACCACGATGTTGAGGCCGACGGCGAGCAGGACGTAGATGGAGATCGTGAACAAGACCTGCCCGAAGTTCGAGCCAGTCGTGGGGATCGGCCCGAGGTACTGGTAGAACTCCTTGTTCGGCAGCGCGTAGAAGAAGACGATGACCGCGCCGAGCACCGCCCAGCGCACCCCGCGCGGCGCCCGCTGCCACCACGCGCCCACCGCCTCACGCCCGGCACGCACGCGGTCGATAGCGCTCCTCATGCCCGGACCCTCCCCAAGGACTCACCGAGTAGCCCGGTGGGCCGGAACATCAGCAACACCACCAGGACCGCGAATGCCGTGAAGTCTTTCCACTGCGTACCGAACAGGCCGGAGGCGTAGTTTTCCGTCACGCCGAGCAGGAGGCCGCCGAGGAGCGCCCCGCGCAGGTTTCCAATGCCGCCGAGAACCGCGGCGGTGAAGGCTTTGATCCCCATGAGGAATCCCACGCTGTAAGTGAGCACCCCAATCCGGACGTTGAACAACACCCCAGCGATACCGGCCATCAAGCCGCCGGTGAGGAAGACGAGCAAGATGATCCGGTCTTTGTTGATGCCCATCAGCGCCGCGGTGTTGGCGTCCTGCGCCACGGCCCGGATACCCCGACCGATACGGCTTCGATTGATGAAGATATCGAGAATGATCATCATGATCAGCGCCGACGCCACGATCAGGAGGTCCGCCGCGCTGATCGGCACCCCACCAATGTGGATTAGTGGGTCGGTGCTGACGAGGGTCGGCATGCCGGTGGGCCGGCGCCGGGTCAGGATCGCGTACGCCTCAGAGATGACGATCGACGCACCGATCGCGGTGATCAGGAACGCCAGTGGCGGAGCGTGGCGCTTGCGCAACGGCCGATAGGCGACCATTTCCACCACAGAGGCGATGGTCGCTGACGCGAGGGCGGCGACCACCATCGCGCTCACCAAGCACCCTACGGCGACGAGCCCGCTGACCGTCGAATCCTGATTCAGTCCCCAAAGGAACTGCCAGGTCCAGACGGCGAAGAAGGCGCCGGTGATAAAGACCTCGGAGTGCGCGAAGTTGATCAATCGCAGCACGCCGTAGACGAGCGTGTAGCCCAACGCGACAAGCGCGTAAATCGCCCCTTGTGTCAGGCCAGTCGTGGTGAGTTCCCCGAAATTGGAGAACAGCCCGTTGATATCCACCGAGGTGCTCCGAAAGGAACGGGACGGCATTCGGGTGCGGCCGGGACGACTTCCCTGCCGCACCCGAATTCACACAGCTTGACCCTTGGACGACGCTGTCAGGACTTGGGGATTTCCCGGTCCGGGACGACCTTGCCGTCCTTAACCTTGTACGCCCAAATCTTGACCTCGGCCGGATCCATCTCGCCGTTCTCCGTGAACCGGTAGTTCGCGGCGACGCCCTGACCGTTGTAGTTCCGGACGAACTCCAGCATCTCCTGGCGCGTCTTCACACCCTGCTTGATGCCGTTCAGCAGGATGGTCGCCGCGTCGTACGCGGTGTCGCTGTAGGTACCCGGATCAACCCCGTGGAGCGCCTTGTAGTCCTGGGCAAATGTGCCCCGCGCCTCGGTCGCCGGAGCGCACAGGCAGGTGAGGATGGTGCCCTCGGCCGCTGCCTGTCCCGCGGACTCGATGAAGGCGGGGTCGTTGACACCGTCACCCCCCACCATCACGGCGTTGACTCCGGCCGCAGTGAGCTGCTTGCGCAGCAGTCCCGCCTCCTGGTAGTAGCCGCCGAAGAAGATCGCCTGCACATTGGCGTTCTTCACCTTGGTGACGGTGGCGGAGAAGTCAGCCTGCTTCCCCTCGCCCTGCACCTTGTCGGTGCCGACCACTCGGCTGCCCAGCACCTTCTTCACCTCGTCGGCCAGGCCCGCGCCGTACGCGGACTGGTCGTCGATGACGAAGACCCGCTCGGCCTTGAGCACGTCCCGGATGTAGATACCGGCCGCGGGACCCTGGCTCAGGTCGTTACCGACGACGCGGAAGAACGTCTTCCAGCCCTGCTCGGCCAAGCTGGGCCGGGTCGCCGACGCGGTGATGTGCACCAGCCCGGCCTCCGCGAAGAGCGGGTTGGCCGCCTCAGACTCACCCGAGAACGCCGGGCCCACCACGCCGAGGATCTTCTCATCGTCGATCGCCTTCTGAGCGAGCTGCGGCGCCTGGTCCGGGCTGCCCTGGGAGTCCAACGACACCAGTTCCACCGGACAGTCGGCGTGCTCCTTGTTGTACTGCTCAACGGCGAGCTTGACACCGTTGTTCTCGTTGATGCCCAGCGCCGCGGAGCTCCCGGTGAGCGCGCCAAAGAATGCGATCTTAAAGCCGCACGAGTCGCCCCCGGCCGTGTCGTCGCTTCCGCCACCGCAAGCGGCGGTTGACGCCACAAGCGCCAGCACGGCGACGCCACCGAGCACGCGCGCGAGTCTCTGCCTCACGGCTCGAACCCCTCCTCCATCCATTGCCCCGTGCCCCACCAGCACGTTGGCTCATTCGCGGGTGCGACGAAGCAGACCGTCGATTCGGTCTGCCGCGGGACGTTATCCCACGAGGGACAGTCGCCGTAAGGTCAGAGAAGCGGGATTTCCTAAACTGTTACGTTAGACGCCAGAAGCGATATCCATTAATATGAAAAGTTTAACACCCTTTGTGGGAATTTCTTTACGTGGACTGACCTGATTGGGTCATGTTGGGAACTTCGACCAGAATGCGTTCGGCGACCTCGCGCATCGTCATCCGGTGGTCCATGGCGGTCCGCTGAATCCACCGGAAGGCCTGCGGTTCGGTCATGTTGTACGTCGTCATGAGCAGGCCCTTGGCGCGTTCGACGAACTTGCGCGTCTCCAGCCGCTCCTGGAGCGTGGCGACCTCGGCCTCCAATGCGGTGAGTTCGGCGTACCGGGAGATCGCGACCTCGATAGCCGGAACCAGGTCGCTCTTTTGGAACGGCTTGACCAGGTACGCCATCGCGCCAGCCGCCCGGGCGCGCTCGACGAGGTCGCGCTGACTGAACGCGGTCAAGATGATCACGGGCGCGATCCGCGCCGCAGCGATCCGCTCCGCCGCGGCGAGCCCGTCGAGGACCGGCATCTTGATGTCGAGAATCACCAGATCGGGCCGCAGCTCCTCGGCGAGGCGCACCGCGGTCTCCCCGTCGCTGGCCTCGCCCACGACCTCGTAGCCCTCTTCAGCGAGCATCTCCGCGAGGTCGAGGCGGATCAGCGCCTCGTCCTCGGCGATCAAGACTCGCCTGTGCTCGGCAGTCGCCTGCGTCTCGGCCACAGACCCTACCCCCAACGATGCATCGAACCGGCACCAGCAATGGTCGCGCATGAGCGTAGTCCGGTACAGTGGAAGGCGGCCGCCGGGACGGCGGGCCTGCCGGGATGATGGAATCGGCAGACATGAATGCCTCAAAAGCATTTGCCCGAAAGGGCGTGCGGGTTCGAGTCCCGCTCCCGGCACCACTGACCAGGCACTTTCCGCTCGCGCCCACCGGGCGACACACCCCGGGGGCGCGAGCGGATACGTGTTCTCGCCACATCCTCCGCGCCCGCGACGCGGGCCCGACCGCGTCTCCGATGGCACGATCTGCCGGATAAGGCGAGACGTCCATCTGCCCGCACGAGCGAAAGGCGTGACGAACACCACGGAACGCCGGATCCCGACTGAACGGGCATCGGCGGAAGAACGCCGCGGCGTGGCGGGTTGGAAGCGGTGTGATCACCGTACCGCTCTCCGTCCTCGACCTGGCTCCTGTCGCCGCTGGCCGCACCGTCGGTGAGGCGCTGCGCCACACCACCGAGTTGGCTCGCCACACCGAGCGCCTCGGCTACCGCCGGTTTTGGGTAGCCGAACACCACAACATGCCATCGATCGCCTCCTCCGCCCCGGCGGTGTTGATCGCGCACCTCGCCGCGGCGACCTCGACGATGCGCATCGGCTCCGGCGGGGTGATGCTGCCGAACCACTCCCCCCTCGTCGTGGCCGAGCAGTTCGGCACGCTGGAGGCGCTCTACCCCGGCCGAATCGACCTCGGCATTGGCCGGGCACCCGGAACCGACCAGCTCACCGCGCTCGCGCTGCGGCGCACCCCGGACGGGCTCGCGGCCGAGCACTTTCCCCAGGAGCTGGCCGACCTCATCGGATACTTCGACGGCGATCCCCGGCTGCGGATCACCGCTACGCCGGGGCGCGGGGACATGCCCGCCATCTGGCTCCTCGGCTCCAGCGGCTACAGCGCGCAGCTCGCCGGACTACTCGGCCTGCCGTTCGCATTCGCCCACCACTTCAGCGCCGCGAACACCCTCCCCGCCCTCGCGCTCTACCGCCAGCACTTCCGGCCGTCGCGGTGGCTCGACCGGCCATACGTCATGGTGGCGGTGACCGCGATCTGCGCGGAGACCGACGAACGCGCCCAGTGGCTGGCGGGACCGAGCGGGCTGTCGTTCCTCAAACTGCGCGCCGGCCGCCCCGAGCCGCTCGTGACACCCGACGAAGCCGCCGCCTACCCCTACACGGACCTCGAACGGGAGGTGGTGCGCAGCCGCTTCGAGGGGCAAGCGGTGGGCTCACCCGAGACGGTCCGGCGGCAGCTCGCCGAGCTCGTGGCGCGCACCCAGGCGGACGAGCTCATGCTGACCACGATGGTGTACGACATCGAGGACCGGGTGCGGTCCTTTGAACTCATCGCCACCGAGGTGGCGGGCGGACTGCGCCGTGCCGAGTGAGCCGCTCGGCCAGCGTGCCGCCCGCCTTTGTGTCGTGCGCGAGTGGGTGAGCGTTTCCGCGCTTACGGGCGCGCGGGTTCCAGCGCGGCCTCGACCGAATCGTCGCCGGCGGCCTCGCGGGCTCGGGTGCGCCGCAGCACCCGGACGGCGAGGGTGATGGCGAGCGCCCACGCGGCCACGATGGCCAGGTAGATCACCGGACGGATTCCGGTGGCGACGTCGAAGGAGCGCATCAGCGTCCGGGCGTTGGTCAGCACGATGAGGCCGCCGACCAAGGCGCCGAGGAGCTGAGCGGGAATGATCCGGATCAGCCACGCGGCGATCGGCGCGGCGATCAGACCACCGATGAGGAGCGCGAGGACCGTCGGCAGGACGAAGCCCTCCGACCCCAGGCCCAGCAGGAAGCCGATGCTCGCCGCGATGGCCACGAGGAACTCAGAGGTGTCCACCGAGCCAACCACCTTCCGCGGCTCCAACCGGCCGGAGACGAGCAGGGACGGCGTGGCCACCGGCCCCCATCCCCCACCGCCGGTGGAGTCGATGAAGCCCGCGAACAGCCCCAGCGGCGCGAGGAAGCCGCTGCGCAGCGGACGCGGGTTGCGGGGAGCGCGGAACGGCCGGGTGAACCGCACCAGCAGGTAGACGCCGAGCAGGAGCAGGATGGTGGCCATCCAGGGTGCCGCGGCCTCAGTGGAGAGGGAGCTGAGGAAGGTCGCCCCAGCGAAGGCTCCGAGCGCGCCGGGCAGCGCGATGCGGAGGACGACCGGCCAGTCCACGTTGCCGAACCGCCAGTGCGAGAGCCCGGAGGCGAGCGTGGTGCCGATCTCCGCCAGGTGGACAGACGCCGACGCCGAGGCAGGCGCGACCCCGGCGAGCAGGAGCAGTGTCGACGAGGTGACCCCGTATGCCATGCCGAGCGCGCCGTCGACCAGCTGCGCGGCGAGCCCGATCAAGGCGAGGACGAGAAGTTTCCGCACCCGATTGTCCCTTCTGACCTTTTCCCATCGGAACGATTTTCCCGATAGGCTTGGTAGGGATTTAAGCGAGCGGTCAGACAGGACGTCAATCAGCGTTTCGTCTCGTGAGATATATCCCTCACGTCCACGCAGCGGGATCGTCGGCCAACTCCCGCACTCTGTCGGGAAGTTGACCAGTAGCGACATCCGCAAGGGTGACCAGTTCTAGAATTTGTCGTTCGCTGGCCCGCAGCGCAATCCAGACATCCTGCAGCGCCGCCGCCGCACCGCGATAACCGAGATCTTCCGGACGTTGTCCCCGAATATGCGCGAGCGGCCCGTCGATCACACGGATCACGTCCGCCAACGAAATCTCACTCGGCCGCCGCGCGAGCCAGTAGCCTCCCTCCGGCCCTCGTTGCGCGTTCACGATGCCCGCGCGACGGAGCTGAAGCAGGATGCTCTCCAAGAATTTCGGCGGAATATCCTGGGCCTGGGCGATCCGTTCGGCGGTCAAGGTGCGGGGATGGTGCGGGTCGGCGACCGCGACGCTCGCCAACTCGACAACGGCACGCAGCGCGTAGTCAACCCGGGCCGAAAGACGCATGGCCGCAAGGGTATCGGGAGGCCATACCGCCCTCGTCATGATCCCTTGCCGTCGGCACACCCGACACCGGCCGGCAGCCGCTAGCCGTAGGCTCGCCGCAGCAGCCCCTCCTGCACGGCACTGGCGATGTGCCGCCCGTCCAGGCTGAACATGCGTCCCATCGCCAGTCCGCGGGCCCCAGCGGCGGACGGGCTCCAGCAGTCATAGAGGAACCACTCGTCGGCGCGGAATGGGCGGTGGAACCACACCGCGTGGTCGAGGCTCGCCCCAATCACGCCGCCGGGACCCCAGACCTCACCGTGCGCCGCGAGCACCGAGTCGAGCAGGGTCAGGTCGGAGGCGTACGTCAACGCGCAGGCGTGCAGCAGCGGGTCGTCGGGCAACGCCCCGTCGAACCGCATCCACACCTTGGGATGCGGATCGGCCGCGCGCACCCCCGGCGCCACCCAACCGGGGTCGCTGACGTAGCGAATGTCGATCGGACGCGGCGCGGTCGCCCAGATGCCGAGCCGATCCGGATACCGCTCGAGGAGCTCGCCGAGCGACGGCAACTCCTCGGGACGCGGGACGTCCCGAGGGGGTGGCGCCTGGTGGTCGAGCCCGTCCTCCGCGCGGTGGAACGAGGCGGACATGAAGAAGATCGGCTTGCCGTGTTGGAGGGCCACCGATCGACGCACCGAGAACGACCGCCCGTCGCGGATGTTCTCGACCTCAAACGTAATCGGCACGGTCGGATCACCCGGGCGGACGAAGTAGCCGTGCAACGAGTGCACCCGCCGGTCCGGATCGACCGTGGCACCGGCCGCGACCAACGCCTGCCCGGCGACCTGACCGCCGAAGACGCGCTGCAAACCCGTTGGAGGGCTGGTCCCTCGAAACGACATCGGGCCGAGCCGAGTGAGGTCCAGCACCTCCAGCAGCTGATCGACGGCGGCCTGGCCGACCAGTGGGCTGCTCACAGCGCCTTACGCTTCGCCGTCGCCGCGTCGACCAACGTCCCCAGCTGGTGGACGCGGAGGGTGTTCGTCGACCCCGGCGTGCCCGGCGGGCTCCCCGCGACGATCACCACGTAGTCGCCCGGCTGACACCGGCCAAGCCCGAGCAAGGCCTCGTCGACCTGCCGGAACATGTCGTCGGTGTGCTGCGCGAACGGCATGAGGAAGGACTCCACCCCCCAGGAGAGGGCGAGCTGATCGCGAACTTCGGGCACCGGCGTGAAGGCGAGCAACGGAAGCTCGCAGTGCAGCCGGGAGAGCCGTCGGACCGTGTCGCCCGTCTGCGAGAAGGCCACCATCGCCTTCGCGCCGATACTGCGGGCGATCTGGGCCGCGGCGACGGTGAGCGCCCCGCTGTGCGTACGCGGAACGTGCTGCAGCGCCGGCACGCTCAGGGAGCCCGACTCCGTCGTCGCGATGATCTTCGCCATCGTGCTCACGGTGAGCACGGGGTACTTCCCGATGCTGGTCTCCCCGGAGAGCATCACCGCGTCGGCGCCGTCGAGCACCGCGTTGGCGACGTCCGAGGCTTCCGCCCGCGTCGGGCGGGAATTCTCCATCATGGAGTCCAGCATCTGGGTCGCGACGATGACGGGCTTGGCGTTCTCCCGGCACAGCTGCACCGCGCGCTTCTGCACCAACGGCACCTGGTCGAGCGGCAGTTCGACCCCGAGGTCACCACGGGCGACCAGGATGCCGTCGAAGGCGTCCACGATCGCCTCCAGGTGAGCCACCGCCTCCGGCTTCTCCAGCTTGGCGAGCACGGGGCGGCGAATGCCCACTTCGTCCATGACCGCGTGGACGAGCTTGATGTCCTCCGGTGAGCGCACGAAGGAGAGCGCCACCAGGTCCACACCGAGGTTCAGGGCGAAGCGAAGGTCTCGAGCGTCCTTTTCGGAGAGTGCCGGCATGCTGACGGCGACGTTCGGCAGCGAGACGCCCTTGTTGTCGGAGACCATGCCGCCTTCGATGACCAGGCAATGGATGTCATTGCCGGACACCGACGTCACCTCGATGGTCACCTTGCCATCGTCGATGAGCAGGCGGTCTCCGACCTTCACCTCCTGCGGCAACTTCTTGTAGGAGCAGGAGACGCGATCACGCGTGCCGAGAATGTCGTCGCTGGTGATGATGACGGTGTCCCCGGTTCGCCACTCGTGTGGCCCGTCAGCGAAGCGGCCGAGTCGAACCTTGGGGCCCTGCAAATCAGCCAGGACCGCCACTGCCCGACCCGAGGCCCGCGCGGCCTCTCGCACAAGCCGGTATACCCGCTCATGTTCTGCGTGGGAGCCATGGCTGAAGTTAAGCCGGGCCACGTCCATGCCGGCCTCCACCAACCCTCGGATCCGCTCCGGCGACGAGGTGGCGGGGCCAAGCGTGCAGACGATCTTGGCGCGCCTTGTCACACCCATCAGGCCAATCTCTCCCTTGGGCCGACCGGTGGCCGACCCGTGTCCGACATACGAACAGTTACCCAACCTTGCGTGCAATCTGCCGGGGGGATACCGGCGGCGCATCCGCAATCGGTGGCAGCGGGCATCGACGACCGCGCACGCAAGCTTACCCATCTCGGCTCGATTCGCCGCCCCCTCGGCACCGCTTGGGGCGCGAGGGGGCGGCGTGAACGGCGTCGATCGGAAAACGCCACGTGCGATTGGGTGTCACCGGCCGGTAGCGGCCTACGCCGCGAGATCGCCATCGCGGTGGCCGCTGGCGGTGGGATGGTAGCGCTATCGCTGCGGGTTAACCCATCAATTTTACGTTTTGCTATCTCGCCGTGTCGGCCACCGCCAGCGGTCGGGCACTCGGCGTGACGGGCGCGGGCAGCTCGCCGGCGCCGCCCAGGTACGCGTGGATCGCCGCGGCGGCCGCCCGTCCTTCCGCGATCGCCCATACGATGAGCGACGCCCCGCGGTGCATGTCACCGGCGACGAAGACGCCCTCGACGTCGGTCTGCCAGTCCGGGCCGACGTCGATCACGCCTCGGGCGTTGCGCTTCAGTCCGAGCTGCTCCAGCAGCGGCTGCTCCTCGGTGCCTTCGAAACCGATGGCCAACAGCACCACATCGGCGGGGAGTTCGCGCATGGTGCCCGGCACGACGTGCACGTGCGCCTGACCATTGCGGCGCTCCACCCGCACGTCGGCGATCCGCACCCCGCGCACCGCGCCGGTCTCGTCGGCGAGGAACTCCTGGACCGCCACCGCGAAGAGCCGGGTACCGCCTTCCTCGTGCGCCGGGTAGGTGCGCAGAATCCACGGCCACGTCGGCCACGGGTCCCGGGTCTCGTCGCGCTCGGCCGGCGGCAGCGGGTACCGGTCGAGCTGGGTGACGCTCGCCGCCCCTTGCCGATGGGCGACCCCGAGGCAGTCCGCCGCGGTGTCCCCACCGCCGATGATGACCACGTGCTTCCCCGCGGCGTCGATCTCCGGTCGCGCCGCGCGACCGGCGACCACCCGGTTCGCCGCCACGAGGTACGGCATGGCCAAGTGGATCCCCCGCGCCGCGCGGCCCGGTGTCTGCGGGGTGTCCCGGCCGGCGAGGGCGCCACAGGCCAGCAGGACCGCGTCGTACTCGGCGCGCAGTTGGTCCGCCGGGATGTCGACGCCAACATTGACGCCGATCTCGAAGCGCACCCCTTCGGCGGCGAGCTGGGCCAGCCGCCGATCGATGTGCTCCTTCTCGAGCTTGAAGTCCGGGATGCCGTAGCGCAGGAGCCCACCGAGCGCGTCATCCCGCTCGTACACCGTCACCGCGTGCCCCGCGCGCGCGAGCTGCTGGGCGGCGGCCAACCCGGCCGGCCCCGACCCGACCACCGCGACCCGCTTGCCCGACGGGGCGACGGCCGCGTGCGGGACGACCAAGCCCGCGTCGAAAGCCCGATTGATGATCTCAACCTCGACCTGCTTGATCGTCACCGGCTCGCCCTTGCCGATGCCGAGGACGCAGGCGGCCTCACAGGGCGCCGGGCAGAGCCGACCGGTGAACTCGGGGAAGTTGTTCGTGGCGTGCAACGCCTCGATCGCGGCGGCCCACGTGCCCGTGCGGACCAGGTCGTTCCAGTCCGGGATCCGGTTGCCCAACGGGCAGCCGGAGTGGCAGAACGGGATGCCACAATCCATACACCGCGTCGCCTGCTCACGGATCAGGTCGTCGTCCGCCGGCGGGTAGATCTCCTTCCAGTCGGTGATCCGCACAGACACGGGCCGACGCTGGGGAAGCCGCCGTCCGTAGCGCAGGAAACCGTTCGGGTCAGCCACGTGCCACCTCCATGACGGCCTGGTCGACATCGCGTCCGGCGGCTTCGGCAGCGCGCATCGCCGCCATCACCCGCTTGAAGTCCCGCGGCACCACGGCCGTGAACTCCCGCACCGCCGCGGGCCACCGCCGCAGCAGCTCGGCGGCCACCGGCGACCCGGTCTCCGCCGCGTGCCGCTCGACGAGCTCCCGGAGGGTGGCCTCCGCGTCCTCCGACACCGGCTCCAACTCCACGAGCTCCCGGTTCACCAACCGGGGATCGAGACGCCAGACGTAGGCGATACCCCCGGACATCCCGGCGGCGAAGTTCCGGCCGGTCGGCCCGAGCACCACGACCGTGCCCCCGGTCATGTACTCGCAGCCGTGGTCCCCGACGCCCTCGACCACCGCGGTCGCGCCCGAATTGCGCACCGCGAACCGCTCGCCCACGCGGCCCCGGACGAACAGCTCCCCCGAGGTGGCGCCGTACAGGATCGTGTTGCCGGCGATGATCTGGTCGCCGCCGCCGGTCGGCTGCGCGGCGAACGGCGCCTCCGGATGCGGACGCAGCACCAGCCGCCCACCGGAGAGCCCCTTGCCCACGTAGTCGTTGGCGTCGCCGATGAGCCGCAGCGTCACGCCGCGAGGCACGAACGCGCCGAACGACTGGCCCGCGGTACCGGTGAAGGTCACGTCGATGGTGTTGTCCGGCAGCCCGGCTCCCCCGAAGCGCCGGACGACCTCGCCGCCGAGCATCGCCCCGACACTGCGGTGCTCGTTGCGCACCGGAAGGGCGATCCGCACCGGCGCGCGATCGGTGAGCGCCGGCTCAGCCAGCTTGATGAGCTCGTTGTCGAGCACCCGCTCCAGACGGTGATCTTGGCCACGGACGCGCCGCCGCGGCGTCCCCGGCGGCACGTTGGGCACGTGCAGCACCGGGCTGAGGTCGAGGCCGTGGGCCTTCCAATGCGCCACCGCGGGCGCGACGTCCAGCATCTCCACCTGGCCGATCGCCTCGTCCAGCGTCCGGAAGCCGAGCTGAGCGAGGTATTCGCGGACCTCCTCGGCGATGAAGAGGAAGAAGTTCTCCACGAACTCGGGCTTGCCGGTGAAGCGACGGCGCAACACCGGGTTCTGCGTGGCGATGCCGACCGGGCAGGTGTCCAGGTGGCAGACCCGCATCATCACGCACCCCGAGACGATGAGCGGCGCCGTGGCGAACCCGAACTCCTCGGCCCCCAGCAGCGCCGCCACCACGACATCGCGCCCTGTCTTGAGCTGGCCGTCGACCTGGACGGTGACCCGGTCGCGCAGCCCGTTGCGCAGCAGCGTCTGCTGGACCTCAGCCAGTCCTAGCTCCCACGGGGTGCCCGCGTGCTTGAGCGAGTTGAGCGGAGCGGCGCCGGTACCGCCGTCGTGCCCGGAGATCAGGACCACATCGGCGTTGAGCTTCGCCACCCCAGCGGCCACGGTGCCGACGCCCACCTCGGAGACGAGCTTGACGTGCACCCGAGCCGACGGGTTGACGCACTTGAGGTCGTGGACGAGCTGGGCGAGGTCTTCGATGGAGTAGATGTCGTGGTGCGGCGGCGGGGAGATGAGCCCGACCCCCGGCGTCGAGTGCCGGGTACGGGCGATCCACGGCCACACCTTGTGGCCCGGAAGCTGGCCGCCCTCGCCAGGCTTCGCCCCTTGCGCCATCTTGATCTGGAGATCGTCGGCGTTGACGAGGTACTCCGTGGTGACGCCGAACCGTCCACTGGCGACCTGCTTGATCGCCGAGCGCCGCAACGGGTCGTAGAGCCGCGCGACCTCCTCGCCCCCTTCGCCGCTGTTCGACCGCGCGCCCAGGCGGTTCATCGCCACCGCGAGGGTCTCGTGCGCCTCAGCCGAGATCGAGCCGTACGACATGGCGCCGGTCGAGAAGCGCTTGACGATCTCGGATGCGGGTTCGACCTCCTCCAGCGGCACGGGCGGCCGCACCCCCGTGCGGAACCGGAACAGCCCTCGCAGGGATCCCCCACGCGCCGCGAGTTCGTTCACGGTCGACGTGTAACGGCGGAACACCTCGTACTGGCGGCTCCGGGTGGCGTGCTGGAGCAGGAACACCGTCTCCGGGTTGAACAGGTGAAGCTCCCCTTCGCGCCGCCACTGGTACTCACCGCCGACCTCCAGCCGTCGGTGCGCGCGCTCCGCGGTCGTGGCCGGGTAGGCGCGCGCGTGCCGCGCCGCGATCTCGGCGTGCAGCTCCGCGAGCCCCGCGCCGCCGATGCGTCCGGGCGTGCCCGTGAAGTAGCGCTCCAGCAGGTCGTTGTCCAGGCCAACCGCCTCGAAGATCTGCGCCCCGCGGTACGACGCCACCGTCGAGATGCCCATTTTGGACATGATCTTCAGGACGCCCTTGTTGAGCGCGTGGACGTAGTTGTGGACCGCGGTGCGGACGTCGACGTCGGTCAGCACACCGGTGGTGACCAACTCCTCCACGGACTCGATAGCCAGGTACGGGTTGATCGCCGCGGCGCCGTATCCGAGGAGCACCGCGGCGTGGTGCACCTCCCGGCAGTCACCGGATTCCACCAGCAGCGCGGCCCGCGTCCGCGTCCCCTCACGCAGCAGGTGCTGGTGGACGGCCGCGGTGAGCAGCAGCGACGGAATCGGCGCCAGCTCGGCGGTGGAGCCACGGTCGGAGAGCACCACAAACCGGGCGCCGTCCTCGATCGCCGCGGAGACCTCCTGGCAGATCTCGGTGAGCCGTGCCTCGAGCCCCGCGCCACCATCCCGCACCGCGTACAGGCCGGAGATCCGCGCGGTGGCGAAGCCGAGCGCCTCGCCTGCCCCGATCAGCGTCTCCAGCTCGTCGTTGTCGATGACCGGGTGCGGCAGCGTGATCTTCCGGCAGCTCGCCGGACCGGGTTCGAGGAGATTCCCCTCCGGCCCGATCGTGGACTGCAGGCTCGTCACCAGCTCTTCCCGGATGGCGTCCAACGGCGGGTTCGTCACCTGGGCGAAGAGCTGATGGAAGTAGTCGTACAGCAGCCGGGGTCGCGTCGACAGCGGCGAGATCGGCGTGTCAGTGCCCATCGAGCCGATCGGCTCGGCGCCGGTCCGCGCCATCGGCGTGAGCAGGACCTTCAACTCCTCCTCGGTGTAGCCGAAGGTCTGCTGCCGGCGCAGCAGCGACTCGCGGTCACGCGGCGCGCTCTGGCGCGTCGGCAGGTCCGCGAAGTCGATGAGGTTGTCGCGCAGCCACTCGGCGTACGGCTGGGCGGCGGCGAGCTCGGCCTTGATCTCGTCGTCCCCCACCACACGCCCCGCGGTGGTGTCCACCAGGAACATCTGCCCCGGGGTCAGCCGTCCTTTGGCCACCACGGTGGCCGGGTCCAGGTCGAGCACGCCGGCCTCGCTGGCGAGCACCACCAGGCCGTCGGAGGTCATCCACCACCGTCCGGGCCGCAGGCCGTTGCGGTCGAGGACCGCGCCGACCAGCTCACCGTCGGTGAAAGCGACAGCCGCCGGGCCGTCCCACGGCTCCATGAGCGTGGCGTGGTAGCGGTAAAACGCCTGCCGGGCCGGGTCCATCTCCGCGTGGTTCTCCCACGCCTCCGGGATCATCATCAGCACCGCGTGCGGCAAGCTGCGCCCCCCGAGGTGCAACAGCTCCAGCACCTCATCGAAGGTGGCCGAGTCGGAGGCGCCCGGCGTGCAGATGGGGAAGAGCCGTCGAATATCACCGGGGATGAGCGGGCTGGCGAGCTGCGCCTCACGCGCCGCCATCCAATTCCGGTTGCCGCGAATCGTGTTGATCTCGCCGTTGTGGGCGATAAAGCGGAACGGGTGCGCCAGCGACCAGGACGGGAAAGTATTGGTCGAAAATCGGGAGTGGACGAGCACGACAGCGCTGGTCACTCTCGGGTCGGTCAGCTCCGGATAAAACGCCGGCAGCTGATCGGGGGTGAGCATTCCTTTGTAGACCACGGTCCGCGACGACAGTGACGGAAAGTACGCGGCCACCCCCTGCGCGGCCGTCTCCCGCTCAGTCTGCTTGCGCACGCAGAACATGACCCGGTCGAGAGCGAGCCCGCTCAGCAGCTCGCCCGCAGGCCCCTCAGGGGAGTCGACCGGTCGACGCGCGGCGAGGAAGACCTGGCGGATCGTCGGCCGGGACGCCAGCGCCGTGGGGCCCAAGCCCTCCGGGTCGACGGGGACATCCCGCCACCCCAGCAGCTCGGCCCCCTCAGCCTCGACATACCGCTCCAGGATGTGCCGGGCCCGCTGCTCGTCCGCGGGATCCGTGGGGAGGAACACCAGACCAGTGGCGTACTGGCCGGCGGGTGGCAACGGGAAATCGACCACCTCGCGGTAGAAGGCGTCCGGCACCTGGAGCAAGATGCCCGCGCCATCGCCGGTGGTAGGTTCCGCGCCTCGGGCACCTCTGTGATCGAGCCGACGCAATGCGGCGAGACCCTTGGCCACGATCTCCGCGGAACGACGGCCATATAGATCAACGACAAAGGCGAACCCGCAAGCGTCGTGTTCGAAACGCGCGTCATAGAGCCCTTCGTTGGGCTCCACCTGTGGCGTCGAGAAATGCGAAGAAGCGAAAGTGTGCTGCGGATAACGACGGTGCATTGGGCCTCCCGTCGTCTCGTACTGATTGCCAGCGCGGGACGACGTTGGCCCGGCGGTGACGACCGAGTATAGGCGGTTGCTAAGGGGGTGTTAAAGGAGCCCGTACGGTGATTTGACTCCTGACACCATTACTGTTCGATTCATCGGCCCCGGCGCCGTGCGCTCCACCGCCGCTTAGCTTGGCGGATGCCATTGCACGATCGCCGCTGTGGCGCTGCCCACGAGTCGTGGGCTGATCGCACTGAGCACCGCGTCGCGAGCGCGCAACGCCAGCCGACCGCGGGCTCGCAACAATGCCGCCATACGCCGCGTGTGACGCACGATGGTCACGGTGCGCGGGCGCCGGATGCGAGTGTAGCTCTCCAGCGCCTCCCGCAGCGCGGGCCCGAGATGCGCCTCACGGAGCACCGACCCCAGCGTCACCGCGTCCTCACACGCCAAACCGGCTCCCTGCCCGAGGTGGTGGGGCATCGCGTGAGCGGCATCACCGATCAACACCACACCTCCGGGCCCGGCGGGGAAGCCGTAGCGACGCGGCAGGGGACGCAGCTCCCGGATCTCCTGCTGCACCAGATCCCCCGGTTCGGTCGCGGCGAGCAACTCCCCGATCGGCGCCGGCCAGCCGTCAAACCACCGCCGCAGGAGGGCCAACTGGGTCGCCGGCGGCTCGGGACGGGGCGCGCCGGCGGCGGTGGCCACCCAGTAGATGCCGCCCTTGGCCGACGAGCCCCGCTCGCCGAGGGGCGCGGAGACGAAGCGGTACCCGGCCCCGAGGGTCTCCCCCGTCACGGGCTGGTCGTCGGCTAACCGTGGCGCCCGGTACCACGGAATCACCGCACGCCACGCGGTGCACCCCGAGTTCACGACGGTCGAGGTGGGCACCAGCGCCGAGCGCACCACGCTGTCGATCCCGTCCGCCGCGACGACGAGATCCGCTTCGAGCTGATGTCGCCCATCGCCCACCGCGGGCCGCTCGCCCTCCTCGGCCCGCACCTGCCGCACCTCGAACCCGGTACGGATCTCCACCTGCTCGCCGAGCCCGGCGATCAGGAGGTCGTACAGGTCCTCACCGCGCACCGCGACCGGGGCGTGGTCCGCCGCCGCGGGGCGCGGCGGCACGAGCCACTGGCCGTCCGGTCGGCGAACCCCGATCGCCGGAAGCGTTGTCGCGATCGCGTCCAGCCCGGCGCCGAGACCCAGCGCGCGCAACGCGCGCAAGCCGTTCGGCCACAGCACGAGCGCCGTCGGCTCCGGACGAATGCGCTCCGCCCGTTCGAGGAGCGTCACCCGCCAGCCACCGCGCGCGAGGGCGCCGGCGGCGGCGAGCCCAGCGATCCCCGCGCCTACCACCACGGCCGTGCGCATGGCGTCTCTCCTCGTTCACCCGTCGCTCAGCGGTCCTCCGCGCCGTGCGTCGCCGACGGCTGCGCCGCGGGATCCGGCGACGGCCGCTCGTCGTCGTCCGCGGTGGCGTCGCCGGCACCGGTGGCGGGCTCGCTCGGCAACTCACCCGTCTCGCGATAGCGCCGGTACTGCGCCTCGCCAACCACCTGGTACTCCGGCGCGGCGGGCCGCCGCGACGCGGAGTCGGTGTCGGTGGCGGACGCCGCGTGCGGACGCGGGACGAGGTACTCCCGCGGGCCCCGGACGCGCAGCAGGTAGATCAAGGCGCCGAGGAAGACCAGCACCGACGTCCAGACGTTGAGCCGCAGCCCGAGCACCTGATTCGCCGGGTCACTGCGCATCAGCTCGATCCAGAAGCGGCCCGCGGTGTAGCCCATGGCGTACAGCGCGAACGCCCGGCCGCGCCCGAGCCGGAACCGCCGGTCCACCGCCAGGACCAGCAGCGCCACCCCGATGTTCCACAACGCCTCGTAGGCGAAGGTGGGGTGGTACAGCCCGGGTTCGGTGATCGGGTTCCCGTCCAGGTCGCGCTCGGCGCGCCCGTCGACCATGCGGTGGACTTCCAGCCCCCACGGCAGCGTGGTCGGAGTCCCGTACAGCTCGTTGTTGAACCAGTTGCCCAATCGCCCAACCGCCTGAGCCAGCGGCAGACCGGGGGCGAGCGCGTCGGCGACGACCCTCAACGGGATGCCGAGCTGCCGCGCGCCCAGCCACGCCCCCAAGGCGCCGCCGGCGACCGCGCCCCAGATGCCGAGGCCGCCCTCCCAGATCTTGACCGCGTCGAGCGGCTGCCCGCCCGCTCCGAAGTAGTGCTCAGGAGAGGTCAGCACGTGGTAGATCCGCGCGCCCACGATGCCGAAGGGGACCGCCCACATGGCGATGTCGAGCACCGCCCAGGGCGCCACCCCACGCTGGCGCAGCCGCACCTCGGTCACCAAGCAGGCGACGACGATGCCGACGATGATGCACAGGGCGTACGCCCGGATCGGCACCGGGCCGACGTGCCAAACCGCCGTGGTCGGGCTGGGGATCGCTGCGAGTGTCACGGGTGCACACGCTACCGCGTCCGGGCCGCTTGGGCAGTCCGCCAAGCGTCAGACGTCGATAACTGTCATTCCTTTGCCGTACGAACGTATTCGCGTCACGACCGCCGCGCGCTCCGCACGCCCTCGGCGAGCTCCGCGCTCAGCGCCCGCAGGCGGTCGAGCCCGGTGGCCTCATCGGGGGCGTCGAGCAGGCACCGGATCAGGGCGCTCCCCACGATCACCGCGTCGGCGTACTCGCCGACCTCGCTGGCCTGCGCGCCCGTGCTCACCCCGAGCCCGACCCCGACGGGCAGGTCGGTCACCGCGCGGACCCGCTTGACCAGCGCGGGTGCCGCCGCCGAGACCTGATCGCGGGCTCCGGTCACGCCCATGAGCGAGGTGGCGTAGACAAAACCCCGACAGTGGGCGACGGTCTTCGCGATCCGGGCGTCCGTCGAGGAGGGCGAGACGAGGAAGGTGCGGTCCAGCCCGTACGCGTCGGACGCCGCGAGCCACTCGTCGGCCTCCTCGGGGATGAGGTCCGGGGTGATCAGCCCGGTGCCGCCGGCGGCGGCGAGGTCGCGGGCGAAGCGGTCGACGCCGTAGCGGAAGACCGGGTTCCAGTAGGTCATGGTGACCACGGGGACGCCGGTCGCCGCGAGCGTCTCGATGATGCGCAGCCCGTCGACGATGCGCACCCCGTTGGCCAGGGCGATGTCACTGGCCCGCTGGATGACCGGCCCGTCCATCACCGGATCCGAATACGGCAGCTCGACCTCGATGACGTCGACGCCGGCCTCCGCCATCGCTCGCATCGCGGTGACGCTCCCCTCCACCGTGGGGAAGCCCGCCGGCATGCAGCCGAACAGCAACGCCCGCCCTTCAGCGCGGGCCTTCTCAAACGCCTCCGCGATGCTCATGCCTGCTGTCCATCCCGCTTGTCGAGAAGGCCGAAGTACACACCGGCGGTGTGCACGTCCTTGTCCCCCCGGCCCGAGAGATTCACGACGATCGTCGGCTCCCGCCCGAGCTCGCGAGTGAGCTCGGGGATGATGCGCAACGCGCCGGCGAGCGCGTGGGAGCTCTCCAGCGCGGGGATGATCCCCTCGGTGCGGCACAGGAGCCGGAACGCCTCCATCGCCTCGGCGTCGGTCACGGGCTCGTAGCGCGCCCGCCCACTGTCGGCGAGCCACGCGTGCTCCGGCCCGACAGCCGGGTAGTCCAGGCCCGCGGAGATGGAGTGCGAGTCGAGCGTCTGCCCGTCCTCGTCCTGCAGCAGGTAGGTGCGGGCGCCGTGCAGCACCCCGAGTGAGCCGCCGGTGATGCTCGCCGCGTGCCGCCCGGTCGCCACGCCCTCCCCACCGGCTTCGAAGCCGTAGAGCCGAACCTCGGCGTCGGGGATGAACGCGTGGAAGATGCCGATGGCGTTGGAGCCGCCTCCCACGCAGGCCGCCACCGCGTCCGGCAGCCGGCCGAGCATCTCCAGGCACTGCTGCCGGGTCTCCACGCCGATGCTGCGGACGAAGTCGCGCACCATCGCGGGGAACGGATGCGGCCCGGTGACGCTGCCGAGGAGGTAGTGGGTGTGGTCGACGTTGGTGACCCAGTCCCGCAACGCTTCGTTGATCGCGTCCTTGAGGGTGCGCGACCCGGTGGTCACCGGCACGACGGTGGCGCCGAGCATCCGCATGCGGGCGACGTTGAGCGCCTGCCGCTCGGTGTCCACCTCGCCCATGTAGACCACGCACTCCAGGTCGAGGTACGCCGCGGCGGTCGCGGTCGCCACGCCGTGCTGCCCCGCCCCGGTCTCGGCGATCACCCGACGCTTGCCCATCCGCTTGGTCAGCAGCGCCTGACCCAGGACGTTACGGATCTTGTGGGCGCCGGTGTGGTTGAGATCCTCCCGCTTGAGCAGGATCTGGGCGCCGACCTGAGCGGAGAGCCGTCGCGCGTGGTAGAGCAGCGAGGGCGCGCCGGCGTACTGCCGCAGCAGCGCGTCGAACTCGGCCTGGAACGTCTCGTCGGACATCGCCCGCCGATACGCGGCGTCGAGCTCGTCCAGGGCCGCCATCAAAGCCTCGGGCACGAACCGACCGCCGTACCGGCCGAAGTGACCGGTGGCGTCCGGCAGGGCGGCCGCCTCGTCAGGCAGCGCGGTGGCACTCATGGCAGCTCCTTCAGTTGACGGTCAGGGCGCGGCCCCTCAGCGGACCGGACGCGGAGTCGCCGGATGGTTGCCGGCGTTGACCAGCTCGGCCACCGCGTCGCGAGGGCTCTTGTGGGTGACCAGACCCTCCCCCACCAACACCGCGTCGGCGCCGGCCGAGGCGTACCGGATCAGGTCGTGCGGCCCACGGACACCCGACTCGGCGACCTTGACGACGTCGTTGGGGAGGCCCGGTGCGATGCGCTCGAAGACCGACCGGTCCACCTCCAGGGTCCGCAGGTTCCGCGCGTTGACGCCGATGACCCGGGCACCGGCCTCGAGGGCACGGTCGGCCTCTTCCTCGGTGTGCACCTCCACCAGCGCGGTCATGCCGAGCGACTCGATGCGCTCGAGGAGCCCGACCAGCACTTTCTGCTCAAGCGCGGCGACGATGAGCAGCACGAGGTCCGCGCCGTACGCCCGGGCTTCGTGCACCTGGTAGGTGGAGACGATGAAGTCCTTGCGCAGCAGCGGGACGTTCACCGCGGCGCGCACCGCGGCGAGATCGTCCAGCGAGCCCCCGAACCACCGTCCCTCGGTGAGGACGCTGATGCACCGCGCGCCACCGGCCGCGTATTCGACGGCGAGCTGAGCGGGATCCGGGATCTCGGCGAGCTGCCCCCGCGAGGGCGACTTGCGCTTGACCTCGGCGATGACGGCGACACCGGGCTGGCAGAGTGCGGCGTACGCGTCGCGCGGGGGCGGTGCGGCCTCAGCGAGCTTGCGAATCTTCTCCAGCGGGACGCGCTGCTCGCGCAGCGCGACATCCTCGCGAACTCCGGCGATGATCTCCTCGAGCACGTCACCCCGTTTAGCGGGGCGGGTGCTGTCGTCTTCCGCGTAGGCGGGCACAGCTGTCACCAACGGACTCCCCTCTCCGGGTGCCATGGGCCGATGCTAGGTGGCCTGCGAAGGCGAACCAAGCCGGGGGTATGGCGCTCCTCACGCTGTGGTTCGGGCATAATGCCCGGCTACGCCGTCACCATGCCTCGGCCCGCGCGGTCCACCCGGACACCAGGTATACGCACATATCTATATATCGCGGTGCGCGTTCAGCCCAGCGTCGGATCGTCACCGCGGTCCAGCGCGTCCCACACGCTCCGCGGATCGTCCGTCACCGCCTGCTGCGTGCGCCGGGGCGGATCCCGCCGCGCGGCGGTCCGCTCGTACCGCGCTCCCATCGCCGGCCAGCGCTCCCCGCGCAGGGCGGTCGCCGCCGCCCCCGCGGCCAGCAGCAGCCCACCGACGGCGACCAGCCCGGGCCAGATCGCCGCCGCCGCACCCGCCGCGCCGCGATCGACACCGACCAGCCCGTACCCTCCGGCCGCGCCGAGCGCGAGGCCCACCAGCACCAGCAGGATCCCCACGATCCGCCGGAGGATCCCCCGGGTGGCGACGACCGCGCCGGTGCCGGCGAGCCCCACCGTGGCCGCCGCCGGCAGCCACGGCAGCAGCGCGCCCCCGGTGTGCGGCACGTGCCGGTCGGGCAACGGCGCGGGGCGGCTGATCACCTCCAGGCTCCAGGTGCGGGTCGCCGCGACGAGCGCCACCCCGGCCCCGGCGGCGCACAGCAGGAGCGCGACGAGGAATTCCCGACGCCGCTTCCTCACCGAGCCGCCCGCAGCGTCTCCGCCGCGGCGATCGCCGTCAGGACCGCGGCCGCCTTGTTCCGGCTCTCCTGCTCCTCCGCCGCCGGATCCGAGTCAGCGACGATCCCCGCACCCGCTTGCACGTAGGCGCGCCCCTCGCGCATGAGGGCGGTGCGGATGGCGATCGCCATGTCCATTTCCCCGCCGAAGCCGATGTAGCCGACGGTGCCGCCGTACAGCCCGCGCCGGACCGGCTCCAACTCCTCGATGATCTCCATCGCGCGGACCTTTGGCGCGCCCGTGAGGGTCCCCGCCGGGAAGGTGGCGGCGAGCGCGTCGAGGACCGACCGGTCCGGCAGCAGCTCCCCGACGACGGTCGACACGATGTGCATGACGTGGCTGTACCGCTCGATCTGGGCGAACTGGGGCACCTCGACGGTGCCGGGCCGACAGACCCGGCCGAGGTCGTTCCGCCCGAGATCGACGAGCATGACGTGCTCCGCGCGCTCCTTCGGGTCGGCCAACAGCTCCGCCGCCAGCGCCGCGTCCTCCTCCGGGGTCGCGCCCCGCGGCCGGGTGCCCGCGATCGGGTGGAGCATCGCCCGTCGCACCCCACCCTCGCCGAGGGTGACCTTGAGGTGCACCTCGGGCGAGGAGCCCACGATGTCGAAGTCGTCGAAGCGAATCAGGTACATGTACGGGCTCGGGTTGGTGGCGCGCAACACCCGGTAGACGTCGAGCGGGTCCGCCGTCGTCTCCCGCTCGAAGCGCTGCGCCACCACGATCTGGAAGCATTCGCCGTCCCGAATGGCCTCCTTGGCCATCATCACCGCCTTGGGGAAGCCGCCGGACGGCGTCCGGCTGATCACCTCCCCGAGCGGGGGCGCCGCGTCGAGGGTCGACACCATCGGCGGGATCGGGCGGGACAGGGCGCTCGTCATCGCGTCCAACCGGCCAATCGCCTGGTGGTAGGCGGCCGTGATCGCGTCGGGCCGGGACGGATCGTCGAACTCGGGAAGCACCGCGTTGGCCACGAGGAGCGCCGAGCCGTCGTAGTGGTCGAGCACCACGAGATCGGTGGCGAGCATGAGGCACAGCTCCGGCACGCCGAGATCGTCTTCGGCGTGCTCCGGTAGCCGCTCGAAGCGACGGACCAGGTCGTAGCCGAGGTAGCCCACCAGGCCCCCGGTCAACGGCGGCAGCCCGGACAGGCGGGCGCACACGCTGGGGTTCGTGAGCGCCTCGACCGTAGCGCGCAGCACCTGCACCGGGTCGCCGTCGGTCGGGACGCCCGCCGGGGGCGAGCCCAGCCACACGGCCCTCCCCTCGCGCTCCACGAGGGTGGCGGCGCTCCGTACCCCGACGAAGGAGTAGCGTGACCACGCGGTGCCGGCTGAACCCTGTGCTGCGGACTCCAGCAGGAACGTACCCGGTCCGCCAGCCAGCTTCCGGTACACGCCGACCGGCGTCTCGGAGTCGGCGAGTAGCCGCCGGGTCACCGGCACTACCCGCCGAGTCTGGGCCAACTCCCGGAAGGTCTTCTCGTCCGGGCTCACCGCCCCGTTGGTCATCGCGACTCCTCTTCTGCCGCCCCGACAGTCACCGGCAACTCGTTGAAGAAGCAGCTCCGCGCGCCGGTGTGGCACGCGGGGCCCACCTGCTCGACCGTGACGAGCAGCGCGTCGCCGTCGCAGTCCAGCGCCACAGACTTGACGTACTGGTAGTGGCCGGAGGTCGCGCCCTTCACCCAGTACTCGCGCCGACTGCGCGACCAGTACGTCGCCCGCCCGGTGGTCAGCGTGCGATGGAGCGCTTCGTCGTCCATCCACGCGAGCATGAGCACCTCGCCCGTGTCGTGTTGCTGGACGATCGCCGGCACCAGCCCATCGGGGGTGCGGCGCAGCCGGGCGGCGATCGCCGGGTCGAGCGAGGAGGGACGGGCGGGACCGGCTGGCGTCGACGCGGCGCCAGAGCGGTCGGCGGCGGAGATCTCGGGTTCTGGCACGCTCCGATTGTTCCCTACACGCTGGGATACTCGGTGACCCGGCCCGTCAAGATCGACTTAGGCGGACGACAGCCGCGCCACCGACCCGGAGGGCGGGTGACCTGCGCGCCGACCGCAGGCGGCGCCACCGCGCGTCGCGCCGGCACACCGCCCCGGATCCCCGCGCGTCCCACACGACCGGGATACGAACCGGGATACGAACACCACATGAAAATCTTTCTAGTCTTGTTTCTCTCCAGTGTCCGTCCGATGTGCTCTATCTAATACGGACAGACTGTCGGATGGCGCGATCACGATCAACGTCGGGTGATGAGCCAGACGATCCAGACGATCAGCCCGATGATGGCGAGGGCGAGCAGGAACACCCCGCCGGCGATGATGAACAGGCTGACCATGATGACGGGCCGTTTCGACGCTGCGCCACTGGCGGCGGCCGGTGGTGGTGGCACGGCTGGCGGTGGCGCGGCCTGCTGGGTGGGCAGGGGTTCGACGAAGTCATCGGGCATCGGCGGCAGCTCGGCGGTCAACGCCGCGTAGATGTCCAGCACCCCGTACCCGTACTGCTCGTCCCGGCCCTTCGGGCCCTTGTCCACCGCGGTCGCCAACAGCCGGTAGGCCACCTCATCGGCGGACAAGTCCGGATACCGGGCACGGATCAACGCCGCCGCACCCGCCACAATCGCCGTCGCGTAGCTGGTGCCTTCGATCCTGCTGTAGCGCCCACCGGTGCCCGTGGAGACGATATCGACCGCGGGGGCGGCGATGTCGACTTCTTTCCCGGTCACCGAGAAGCTGACGTGCTGCCCGTGCTGGTCCACCCCGCCTACCGCGATCACGCCTGGGTAGGCGGCGGGATAGCCGATGATGGGGTCGTTGGGCTTGTTGCCGACGGCGGCGACCAGGACGACGTTCTTGCGGCGGGCGTACTCGATAGCATCCCGCAGGTCGCTGTC
>DATCMA010000068.1:0-51908 GCA_036563645.1 Micromonospora sp. | reverse complement strand
TCGATGACCAGCGTCGGCGGGCCGCAGCCGATGCTGTGGTGGACAACTCTGGTGACCTGACCCAGTTGCGCGATCAGGTGGACCGGCTGTGGCGGGAGCGGCTCCTCGGGTATGAGCGGAACCTGCGGCTGCGTCATCCCGTGACCAGCCAGGAGCCAGCTTCGCTGCGCGACCACGATGCCGATTGGGCAGCCCAGTACGCGCGGTTGGCCGCCCGGATCGGGCACGCTCTCGCCGCCCACGACCCCCGTGTTGATCACATCGGCGCCACCGCGGTGCCGGGGATGGCGGCGGTGGACGTCATCGACATCATGGTCACCGTGCCCGAGGTGGATCATCGGGTCCACGCCGCACTGGAGGAGGCTGGTTTCCCCCGGCTGGCCGGCAGTGACGACCACGCAGGCGCGGACCCGGGACGGCTGGTACAGGTGTACCCGCGGTCGGCTGATTCCCCGGAGCGACGTCGGGCCGTGCTGCTGCGGGACTGGTTGACGGCGGACCCTGACGCCGCCGCTGAGTACACCACTCTCCGGCGGCGACTTGTTCAGCAGCGGGTTGAGCAGCGGGAGTACGCCCGGGCGAAGGCCGCCTGGTGGGCGGCGGCGTTGCCGCGTGCTGAGGAGTGGGCCGGCGCGACGGGGTGGCGGTTGACTCACTGAGTCGCTGCTAGGGCTGTGGCCGCAGGGCGGTGCGTGATGTGTCTTTGACGCGTGGCGCCGTAGGTGGCCTAGGAGGATGCCGAATGGGCGCCGCCGAGCGTGGGCGATGCCGATGCGGAATGACAACCGACACGGTAGCCAAGTCGGGTAGAGGGTAGCGACGGTAGGACTGTCGGCAGACATCACCAATGCCACCAATACGGTGTAAATGCCCGGTTTTACCTAGTTATCTGAGGAATGGTGCCGTAGCTGTGGCGTACTCATTCACACGTGCGTGATGCGTGCATGAAGACAGTCACAGGAAAAAGGGTACGTATCAGAAATTAGAGTGTGACGAGGATAAAACCTCGTGTTTCTGTTCTGATGGGCTGAGATGTCGCGGCTGGGCTGTGCGGTTTTGCGTTGAAAACAGCTGAAAACGTCTGATGTCTCTGGGGTGAGCGCGACGATTGGTCCACGCTTAAACCTAGCTTCCTAGGATGAAATGCGGGGCGTGTCCTCTGCCACGCGTGCGACTGCGACAACGGTGACCAGCGACGACCTTTGTCGCGACTGCGCCCTTCGCCACGGCCGATCCGCGCCACAGCCCTGCGCGACGTGGTTTTTTCGGTGCCGGTTCATCACGAGCGTGGGTATTGGATGGAGGGGCGACAGTGCGACGTGCGCATTAAATGGGCGTCGAGTTCCCTTTAGGGGAAAGGGGTTAACGGATTCCTCGTGAATCGAATACACAAAAATGGTGAGGCCCCTCCGTATTAGGCGGAGGGGCCTCTCTGCGCGGGTGCGCGCAGGGGCGCGCTCGCCGACGCGCCGGCGGCGCTGTCGGGGCTGCAGCCGCTCATTCCAGCGGAACGGGGCCACCCCGGCCTGTCGGCCGGTGGCCCAGCAGAACCGCCAGAACTTCTCCGCGCGCTAACCCCGCGTACCGTTGTCGACGGTAGCGCGGCGATATTAACCGGACAACCCTTTTCCACCTCTCGTCACACTGATGTTTTTCTTAACCAGTCACGGAATCAACGGCATTCAACTACACGTTTGGAGCCACTTTGGAACCGCTCACCGTGCCGTGTCATACCGAGGGCGTACGGTGTGGGTATGGCGCTAGACATCCCACGTGTGGACGGCCGCTTCGAGGTCGTCAGTGACTTCCAGCCCGCGGGGGACCAGCCCGCCGCCATCGACGAGCTAGAACGGCGGATCCGGCGAGGGGATCGGTATGTGGTTCTGCTCGGCGCCACCGGGACCGGTAAGAGCGCGACCGCGGCCTGGCTGGTGGAGCGGCTCCAGCGTCCGGCGTTGGTGCTCGCGCACAACAAGACTTTGGCGGCTCAGCTCGCTAAGGAATTCCGGGAGCTGCTGCCGAATAACGCCGTGGAGTATTTCGTCAGCTACTACGACTATTACCAGCCTGAGGCGTACATTCCGCAGACCGACACCTACATCGAGAAGGACGCCTCGATCAACGAGGAGGTGGAGCGCCTCCGGCATTCGGCGACGATGTCGCTGCTGACCCGGCGGGACGTGGTCGTCGTCGCGACGGTGTCGGCGATCTACGGCCTGGGGACGCCGCAGGAGTACCTCGAGCGCGCGGTCTCCCTTCGCGTGGGGGAGGAGTGGGACCGTGATGCGCTGCTCCGGCGCCTCGTCGACATCCAGTACACCCGCAACGACGTCTCCTTCCACCGGGGCACGTTCCGGGTACGGGGCGACACCCTGGAGATCATCCCGGCGTACGAGGAGCTCGCCGTGCGGATCGAGTTCTTCGGCGACGAGGTGGAGCGGCTGTCGTACCTCCACCCGCTAACCGGGGACGTGATCCGCGAAGTCGACCAGGTGTTCATCTTCCCCGCGACGCACTACGCGGTCGGCCCGGAGCGGATGGAGCGTGCGATTCGCCGGATCGAGGAGGAGCTCGCCGAGCGCGTGGCTGAACTCGAGCGGCACGGCAAGCTGCTGGAGGCGCAGCGGTTGCGGATGCGCACCACCTACGACATCGAGATGATGCGCCAGGTGGGCTTCTGCTCCGGCATCGAGAACTACTCGATGCACATCGACGGCCGCGACTTCGGTACGCCGCCGCACTGTCTGCTCGACTACTTCCCCGATGACTTCTTGACCGTCATCGACGAGTCGCACGTGACGGTGCCCCAGCTTGGGGGCATGTACGAAGGCGACGCGTCGCGCAAGCGGATGCTCATCGAGCACGGGTTCCGGCTCCCCAGCGCCGCGGAGAACCGACCCCTGCGGTTTGACGAGTTCCTCGAGCGGGTGGGGCAGATCGTCTACCTGTCCGCCACGCCGGGGGACTGGGAGCTGGAGCAGGCGGGCGGTGAGGTCGTCGAACAGGTCATCCGGCCTACCGGGCTTGTCGATCCCGAGGTGATCGTCAAGCCGACGAAGGGGCAGATCGACGACCTCATGCACGAGATCACGACGCGGGCGGAGCGCAACGAGCGCGTGCTCGTCACGACGCTCACCAAGAAGATGGCCGAGGACCTCACCGATTACTTGCTCGAGCACGGCATCCGCGTGCGGTACCTGCACTCCGAGATCGACACGCTGCGTCGAGTCGAGCTCCTGCGGGAGCTGCGCAAGGGCGACTACGACGTGCTCGTCGGCATCAACCTCCTGCGGGAGGGCCTCGACCTCCCCGAGGTGTCCCTCGTCGCCATCCTCGACGCCGACAAAGAGGGCTTCCTGCGCAGCACCCGGTCACTGATCCAGACGATTGGCCGTGCGGCGCGCAACGTCTCCGGCCAAGTCCACATGTATGCCGACAAGATCACTCCAGCGATGGCGGCCGCGATCGAGGAGACGAACCGGCGGCGTGCCAAGCAGCTCGCGTACAACGAGGAGCACGGCATCACGCCCCAGCCGCTGCGAAAGAAGATCCACGACATCCTCGACGACATCTACCGCGAGTCCGAGGACACCGCGAGCATGCTCGCTGGGCCTGGGGCGGTCGGCGGGGGCGGTCGCCAGATCTCCCGGGGTAAGGCTCCGGTGCCGGAGACGCGGAGCCGCGGCGCGGTCGTCACGCCGTCGCGGGCGGGAATGGCGCGGGCGGATCTCGCCCGGCTCATCGAGGAGCTCAACGAGCAGATGTTGAGCGCGGCGCGGGAGTTGCAGTTCGAGTTGGCCGCGCGTATCCGTGACGAGATCGCGGAGCTCAAGAAGGAGCTTCGGGCGATGGAGGCTGCGGGCGCGAAGTAGCCGGGCCCGCGCGGCGCGAGGGATTCCCGCCCGCCTCCCCGTTTCAGCCCATCCTCCTAGGAAGCTCGACGGAATGTGGCACGGACCACAGTGATGGTGTCGACTCGCGACTTTTCTTGCCGGGGGGTGCTCACTAGGTTCCAGGCAGATACGAAACAATGACGGACGAGGAGGGGAGTATTCCCCCGCGGCCGCGTCGTCAACACGGTCGGGTGGCCTCTGTGTCTTCCGACCCGGCGCAGTCGGTCATCGCCCGGTCGAGAGGAGCCCGGGCGGTGGCGGAAGAGACCTCCGACAGTCACTGGAGCGCGCATCGTCGCCGCCTGTCACCGCCAGGCGTGCCTCGGTGCTGCCGTGTGCCTGCCGGAGGTTGACGTGAACGTATCCACCTGGGTGTGGTGTGCGACGCTGGCCGTCCTTGTGGTCATCCTGCTCGGCGATCTCGCCCTCATCACGCGTCGCCCGCACGAGCCGAGTATCCGCGAGTCGAGCTTGTGGGTCGCCTTCTACGTGGGACTCGCGGTGCTCTTCGGAATAGGGATCTGGGTCGCGGCGGGCCCCGTCCCGGCGGGCGAATTCTTCACCGGCTGGCTGACGGAGTACAGCCTCTCGGTCGACAACCTCTTCGTCTTCGTCATCATCATGGCGCGATTCGCCGTGCCGCGCGAATACCAGCAGCGGGTGCTGATGGTCGGCATTGTGCTGGCGTTGATCATGCGCGGCGTCTTCATCGCGGCGGGCGCGGCCTTGATATCGCGATTCTCCTGGGTCTTTTACATCTTCGGCGCGTTCCTGGTGTACACCGCGATCACGATGCTGCGCCAGGGGAACTCGGAGGAGGAAGAGTTCTCCGAGAACGTGTTCATCCGGTTGACCCGGCGGGCGTTGCCGATGGCCACGGCCTACGACGGGGCGCGCTTCCTCACTCGCGATCCCGCGACGGGCCGGCGGCTGTTCACCCCGATGCTCATCGTGATGATCGCGATCGGCACCACCGACCTGATCTTCGCGCTCGACTCCATCCCGGCGATCTTCGGGATTACCAAGGAGCCGTACCTGGTCTTCACCGCCAACGTCTTCGCCCTCATGGGGCTCCGCCAGCTGTACTTCTTGCTCGGCGGATTGCTGGACCGGCTGGTCTACCTCAGCACCGGCCTCGCGGTGGTGCTCGCCTTCATCGGGGTGAAGCTCGTGCTGGAGGCCCTCGCGGAGAACAGCCTGCCGTTCATCAACGGGGGCAAGCCGATCGCCTGGGCGCCGCACGTGCCGATCTGGCTCTCGCTGTCGGTGATCATCGCGTCGTTGGGTATCGCCGCGATCGCCAGCTTGATCAAGATGAGCCGGGAGCGGAAGCGCGCCCTCGTCGGTGCCGTGGACTAGCCGCGGCGTGGGCCCGGCGGCGTCGCCGCGGCGTCACCGGCTCTGCTTGCGGCGGGCGGCGATGCGGGCGCGTTCCGCCTGGTCGAGCACGACCTTCCGGAGGCGGATCGCGGTGGGCGTGACCTCGACGCACTCGTCCTCGCGGCAGAACTCCAGCGCTTCCTCCAGGGAGAGCTTGCGCGGCGGCGTCAGCTTCTCCAGCTCCTCGGCGGTCGAGGACCGGATATTGGTGAGTTTCCGCTCCTTGGTGATGTTGACGTCGAGGTCGTCGGGGCGCGCGTGTTCCCCGACGATCATTCCCTCGTACACCTCGGTGCCGGGCTCGACGAAGAGCGTGCCCCGCTGCTGGAGGTTGAGCATCGCGTACGCCGTGACCACCCCGGCCCGGTCAGCGACGAGTGAGCCGGTGGTCCGGGTTCGCAGCTCCCCGAACCATGGCTCGTAGGACTCGAAGACGTGGTGCATGATCCCGGTGCCGCGGGTCTCGGTGAGGAACTCCGTGCGGAAGCCAATCAGGCCGCGCGCCGGCACGAGCCACTCCATGCGGACCCACCCGGTGCCGTGGTTGACGAGCTGCTCCATGCGCCCTTTCCGGCTGGCGAGGAGCTGGGTGATGGCACCCAGGTACTCCTCGGGCGCGTCGATGGTGAGCCGCTCCACCGGCTCGCACAGCTTGCCGTCGATGTCCTTGGTGACCACCTGGGGTTTGCCGACGGTGAGCTCGTACTGTTCGCGGCGCATCTGCTCGACGAGCACCGCCAGCGCGAGCTCGCCGCGGCCCCGCACCTCCCAGGTGTCCGGTCGATCGGTGGGGAGGACCCGCAGGGAGACGTTGCCGATGAGTTCCCGTTCGAGCCGTTCCTTGACCAGTCGCGCGGTGACCTTGGTGCCCCTGGTGCGGCCAGCGAGGGGTGAGGTGTTCGTGCCGATCGTCATGGAGATCGCCGGCTCGTCCACAGTGATCAAAGGGAGCGGGCGGGGGTCTTCGGGGTCCGTCAAGGTCTCGCCGATCATGACGTCGGGGATGCCGGCGACGGCGATGATGTCCCCTGGGCCGGCGCTCTCCGCCGGTTTACGTTCCAGGCCTTCCGTCATGAGCAGTTCGGTGACCCGGACGCGCTCGATGGTGCCGTCGGTGCGGCACCACGCCACGGTCTGGCCTTTGTGAATGGTGCCGTTGCGGACGCGGCACAGCGCGAGGCGGCCGAGGAAGGGAGAGGCGTCCAGATTCGTGACGTGGGCCTGGAGGGGAACGCTGGGGTCGAACGTCGGGGCGGGGATCGTCTCGATGAGCGTGCGGAACAGCGGCTCCAAATTGTCGCTGTCCGTCGGGATCGCGCCGTCTGCGGGCTGGGTGAGCGAGGCGACGCCCGCTCGGGCGCAGGCGTAGACGATCGGGAAGTCAATTTGGTCGCTGTCGGCGTCGAGATCGAAGAAGAGTTCGTAGGTGGCGTCGATGACCTCTTTAATCCGCGCGTCCGGCCGATCGACCTTATTGATCACAACGATGATGGGGAGCCGGGCCTGGAGGGCCTTGCGCAGGACGAACCGGGTCTGCGGCAGCGGCCCTTCGCTCGCGTCGACGAGCAGGAGGACGCCGTCGACCATCGTCAGCCCGCGTTCGACCTCGCCGCCGAAGTCCGCGTGCCCCGGGGTATCGATGATGTTGATCGTGATGGGGTGGCCGTCGGGGGCGACGTACCTGATCGCGGTGTTCTTCGCGAGGATCGTGATGCCCTTCTCCCGCTCCAGGTCCATGGAGTCCATGACCCGCTCGGGCAGCTCCGTGCGGGTGTGGAGCATGCCGCCCTGCCGCAGCATGGCGTCCACCAAGGTGGTCTTTCCGTGATCGACGTGCGCGACGATGGCGACGTTGCGGAGATCAGGGCGGGTCTGCATCGGCTCCCTCAGGTCGTCTGATCGCATACGGGTGGCGCTGCGCGCGAATCGCTGTCACGTGCCCATCGGCCCGCTGGAACACGGGCCCGTCGGTGCCCGGGCCACTTCGTTCCACAGGCAGACCGACGGTCAAGCGTACGCCGCGGCGCCGCCGGCCGCCTGGGGCCGCCGCGACGGTCGTTCGCGTCACACCGGCGCGCCCGCGGCCGGGCGGCGCCGCGGCGACGGTCGATGACGCCCGCCTTGGCGACATCCCCCAGCGTTGTCGTTCGTTGTTAAGGTGCGTGGGCGGTACGTGGTGCCAATGCGGACAGGCGAGACAGAAGGGAACAGATGAATACGCTTCGCCGGCCGCGTGTGTGGGTGGCGACAGGGCTGATCCTCGCGCTCGTCTCCGCAGCGTTGGCGGAACCGACCGGCACGTCGCCGGGTGATCACTTATCGGCTGGGGCGTGGCCCGACTTGACGTGGAGCGCGCCGCAGCCTGCGTCTTCCGCGCCGGCGCGGGTAGCGAACGCGCCGGCGGACCGGCGAGCGCGCCCCGGAGGGGAGGCCTCCTCACGGAGCGCCGACCCCGCGCGGACCCTGCGGCTGGTACCAGCGATGCCGGATCCGCGGCCGTTCCCCGCGCCGACGGTGGCCACACCGGCCCCCGCACCGGTGACCGCCTCACCGCGGCCGAACCCGAGCGCCACGTCGAGCCGTGAGGCCGCAGCCCCGCCCTCCGCGGACGACCCGTCGCCGTCCCCGGTGCCGCCGGCTCCCGAGTGCACGCCGCGTCGGGAGGGTGAGGCCCTGCCCCACGCCGACGTCAAGCGGCTGTTGAGCGCCGCAGCCGCGCGGCAGTACTGGCCGATCTCCGCCCCCGAGATTCGCGTCCCGCCCGAACTCGTCATGGCGGTGGCGTGGCAGGAGAGCGGGTGGCAATCCAACATCATCGCCTGTGACGGCGGCGTCGGGCTGATGCAGATCATGCCGGACACGGCGACGTGGATGAATCAGCGGTTTGGCAAGTCGTACGACATCGCCGATCCCGCGGACAACGCGATGATCGGCGCGACGTACCTCGCCTGGCTGATCAAGTGGTTCGGCGATCGCTACTTCGAGGGCTCCTACCGCGTGGATGCCGCCGATTGTCCCGACGTCGACAGCCCGTGTCTGCTCAACGCCGTGATCGCGAGCTACAACGCCGGATTCGGGGCGGTGGATGTCGATGGGCGGATCGTCATCCCGAACCCGGGGTACGTGGCCAATGTCCGCGCCCTGATGACCGCGTGCGAGTGTCTGCGGTACTGAGCCAGCGAACCCGCGCCGGAGGCGGTGTTCTGGGGACGCGTCGATCTGGGGATTCGCCCCGGCCGCGCAGCGGCGACCGGGACGAATGAGACGTCAGGCGCGGCTGAGGATCACGATGGGGATGTCGCGGGAGGTCTTGGCCTGGTACTCGTCGTACGCCGGCCAGATCGCGGTCATCACCGGCCAGAGTCGCGCCTTCTCCTCGGCGGAGGCGGTCCGGGCGACGGCGTCGAAGACCTCCGCTCCGACCTGGACGCGGACCCGCGGGTCGGCGCTGAGGTTGTGGTACCAGGCAGGGTGGGTGGGGCTGCCGCCGGCGGAGGCCACCACCACGTAGTCGTCACCGTCCCGCCCGTAGATCAGCGGGGTCCGCCGCGGGCGGCCCGTTCGCCGCCCTCGCGTGGTGAGGAGGAGGGTGGGCACGCCGTTCCAGATGTGACCGTCGGCGCCGCCGCTGGCCACGTACCGCTCAACGTGCTCGCGCTGCCAGGTGCCCACCGGGGGATCGAGAGGATTGTCGAAATCGGTCATGGTCTATACCCTCGCACAGTCCGTCGACGGGTGTGATCCGATCGCCACAATCCGAAATCCGCGACCTTCCGGTGCAGATCTATGCCGTGGTCCGCCCGGGACCGTGGGCCGCGCCGGTGCGGGGCAGCGCCATGACGAGGCGCCGGTGGAGCTCGTCCGTGCGCGCACCGCGGGGCCGCAAGACGAGACGGAGCGTCGCCCGGTCATCGCTGGCGATGTCGTCGAGGAGCGCGAGGAATTCGGTGAGCTGCGCCGGAGGCTCGGCAGCGAGCAGGTGCTCGGCGTTCTCGACCGCGATGGTCAACCCACCATCGCAGGCCCGTTCGCGGATCATCTCGCCCAGCGCCGCCCAGTCAGGACCGGGAGAATCTGCCGGACGCAGCGCCGCCGTCCACTCGGCCAACAGGCCGGGCCGCGAGCGGCACGATCGACCTCCGACGATGACCGCGTCCGCCGGTGGCGGCGTGGCCGACACGCGTAACCACGTCGGCAGGCGATGTTCTGTCGGCTCCGGCATTGGTGGTCCTTTCCGCACGCCGGCCGCGACCGGCGGTGCTTCTCGCCCGCACCTGACCGTAGCGCTGGGGCCGGGCGCCAGGAGCGGGATGTGGACGAAACGATCCCCGAAATCACCAACCTCGGGCGCGCCACTCCGGCAGCGCGGGGCGCTCCGCGCCGAGGGTGCTGTCGTGGCCGTGCCCGGGATAGAACCACGTCTCGTCCGGGAGCCGATCGAAGATTTTGCGCTCGACGTCGTTGATCAAGGAGGCGAAGCAGGTCGGGTCGCCGTGGGTGTTCCCCACGCCTCCGGGGAAAAGGGAATCCCCCGTGAAGAGGTGGGGGAAGCCGGCGGGATCGCGGTAGAGCAGCGCCACCGATCCGGGGGTGTGCCCGACCAGGTGGATCACCTCGAGCTCGCAGGCGCCAACGGTGATGCGGTCGCCGTCGGCAATGGTGTCGGTGACCACGGGAATCGCTTCGGCGTCCGCGGCGTGCGCCAAGGAACGGGCGCCGGTGCGCGCCACGACCTCCTCGAGCGCCATCCAGTGGTCCTGGTGCCGGTGCGTGGTGACCACCGTGGTCAGGCCGGCGTCACCGATGAGGTCGAGCAATCGGGGGGCCTCATTCGCCGCGTCGATGAGCAGTTGCTCGCCGGTGGCGCGGCAGCGCAGCAGGTACGCGTTGTTGTCCATGGGCCCGACCGACACTTTGGTGATCGTCAGATGCTCAAGTTCGCGCACGTCAGGCACGCCACCGGGAGTGACGACACCGGTGTAAGCCATGCGGTTACCTCTACATCCATATCGGCGGGCTCGGCAGCGGCCCCTCCGGCTCCACGGTGAGCCCGTCCCCGTCGCCTCGTCCGGTCAACCATCCGGCGAGTCGTGTCAGCGGGCCGCGGACCGTGGGCACACCGTCGGTGGCCGTGCCGATCATAAGTGGATGCCCGGTGCCGATCGGCGCGAGGACGACCGGCGGGATCCTCCGGTCCCCGCATCCGGTGACGACGTCGTGCAGCAAGCGGTGGCTGAACGCCTCGGACCAGTCCGCGGGGGAGTAGCCGACGTCGAGGTCGACGTGGTGGAGCTCCACCACGCGCAGTCGGTCCCAGATGAGTGCGGCGGCGGGACGCGGGGGCGCGTCGCCGTACGTCACCTCGACCCCCCAGGCGGCGAGGGGCATGGCTGCGGCCGCGTCGGCGAACTGGTCCGCTGAGGCGCGCAGATCCCTGAGGTGCGCGGCGACGGAGCCCGCCGCGGGGGGTGGCGTGTCGGTGACACGTGGCGTGGCGTGAGGCGCGACGTGGCCGTGGGCGGCGGCGGTGAGCAGGGCAGCGGCGGTGCGGGCGTTGTCGGCGATGCGGGCGAGCAGTGCGCCACGGCTCCAGCCGGTCAGGCGGGAGGGGGCCTCGAGATCAGCGTCGCGGAGGTCCGCCACGTTCCGGAGTAGCCGCTCGGTAGCACGGTCCACCTCGGACATGAGGCCGAGCGGGTCGACGGTCACGCTTCGACGCTATCGCCTGACAGACCGATGGTGGCGGGAAATCGATTGACGTCGGCTCGGGGGTGGGGTGGGCGGCGATCGGGGAGCGGGCTGAGGCGACGTTCCCTGAAGACGGAGGGGCCGGTTCGCCCCACCCCCCGATAGGGCGAACCGGCCGGCTTGTTGAGCGGATCGCTGCTGCTCACGCTACGCCAGTCGCGCCACTCTCTGCGGGCAAATCCGGCTTTTCCGATTCATTCCTCAAGGTGTGCTTCCTGATGGCCTCAGCCGTGTCATCCGACGCCATGGCATCCGCCACGACCAGAACGCGTCAGGGGACGGCGCTACAGTTGCGCGGGGCGTGGTTGCCCCTGCCATGAGCGCGGCTTTGGCCGATGCGGATCGGACATATCGCTTTTTCTTGGCGGGAGTGGGCGGAACGTGGCCGACCGACTGATCATTCGTGGCGCGCGCGAGCACAACCTGCGTGACGTCAACCTCGAGCTGCCCCGTGACGCCCTGATCGTGTTCACCGGTCTGTCCGGCTCGGGCAAGTCCAGCCTCGCGTTCGACACGATCTTCGCGGAGGGGCAGCGTCGGTACGTCGAGTCGCTGTCGGCGTACGCGCGGCAGTTCCTCGGGCAGATGGACAAGCCCGATGTCGACTTCATCGAAGGGCTGAGCCCGGCGGTCTCCATCGACCAGAAGTCGACCTCCCGCAATCCGCGGTCCACGGTCGGGACCATCACCGAAATTTACGACTACTTGCGCCTGCTCTTCGCCCGCGTCGGGGAGCCGCACTGCCCGATCTGCAAGGAGCGCATCTCGAAGCAGACGCCCCAGCAGATCGTCGATCGGGTGCTCGCCATGCCGGAGGGCACGCGGTTCATGGTGCTCGCGCCGGTGGTGCGGGGCCGCAAGGGGGAGTACGTCGACCTCTTCGCCGAGTTGCAGTCCAAGGGGTACGCCCGGGTGCGGGTCGACGGCGTGGTGTACCCGCTGACGGAGCCGCCCAAGCTCAAGAAGCAGGAGAAACACACCATCGAGGTGGTCGTCGACCGGCTGACCGTTAAGGCCAGCGCCAAGCAGCGGCTGACCGATTCGGTGGAATCGGCGCTCGCCCTCGCCGGCGGCATCGTCGTGCTCGATTTCGTCGACCTGCCGGAGGACGACCCGCAGCGGGAGCGGCGCTTCTCCGAGCACCTCGCCTGCCCCAACGATCACCCATTGGCGATCGAGGACTTGGAGCCTCGGGTCTTCTCCTTCAACGCCCCCTATGGGGCCTGCCCGGAGTGCACCGGCATCGGGGTGAAGAAGGAGGTCGACCCCGAGCTCGTCGTCCCCGACCCCGACCGCACCTTGCGCGAGGGGGCGATTCAGCCGTGGTCCGGCGGGCAGAGCGCCGAGTACTTCCTCCGCTTGCTGGCGGCCCTGGGCGAGCAGGAAAACTTCGACCTCGACACGCCGTGGCGCAAGCTGCCGTCCCGGGTCCAGAAGCTCATCCTGTACGGCTCGGGCGATCAGGTTCTCGTGCGCTACCGCAACCGGTTCGGGCGCGTGCGCTCCTACTACACCGGCTTCGAGGGTGTCGTGCAGTGGATCGAGCGGCGGCACGCGGACACCGAATCCGAATGGTCGCGCGAGCGGTACGAGGGCTACATGCGAGACGTGCCGTGCGCGAGCTGCGGGGGGACGCGCCTGAAGCCCGAGGTGCTCGCCGTGACGGTGGGTGGGCGCAACATCGCCGAGGTGTGCAGCCTGTCCGTGGCCGAGTGCGCCGAGTTCCTGGCGAGCTTGGAGCTCACGGAGCGGCAGAAGATGATCGCGGAGCGCGTGCTCAAGGAGATCAACGCGCGCCTGCGGTTCCTCGTTGACGTGGGGTTGGATTACCTGTCTCTCGACCGACCCGCGGCCACGCTCTCCGGGGGTGAGGCACAGCGGATCCGCCTCGCCACCCAGATCGGGTCAGGCTTGGTGGGCGTCCTCTACGTCCTCGACGAGCCATCGATCGGCCTCCATCAACGCGACAACCAGCGGCTCATCGAGACACTCCTGCGGCTGCGCGACCTGGGCAACACGCTGATCGTCGTCGAGCACGACGAGGACACCATCCGCACCGCGGACTGGGTCGTCGACATCGGCCCTGGGGCCGGGGAGCACGGAGGGCGGATCGTGCACAGCGGCCCGGTGGCGGAGCTGCTGCGCAACGAGGAGTCGATCACGGGGGCGTACCTGTCCGGTCGCCGGCAGATTCCGGTCCCGGCGCAGCGCCGTCCGCGCACCCCAGGGCGCGAGCTGGTGGTGCACGGCGCCCGTGAGCACAACTTGCGCAACATCACGGTGACCTTCCCGTTGGGGCAGTTCATCGCCGTCACGGGGGTCAGTGGCTCCGGGAAGTCGACGCTGGTCAACGACATCCTGTACGCGGTGCTCGCCAGCCAGATCAACCACGCTCGGGTGGTGCCGGGCCGGCACAGCCGGGTGACCGGCCTCGAACACGTGGACAAGGTGGTCGGCGTCGACCAGTCGCCGATCGGGCGTACCCCGCGGTCCAATCCGGCGACGTACACCGGCGTGTTCGATCACATCCGCCGGCTGTTCGCCGAGACCCCGGAGGCGAAGGTCCGGGGGTACGGCCCGGGGCGCTTTTCGTTCAACGTCAAGGGCGGCCGGTGTGAGGCGTGCACCGGGGACGGCACGATCAAGATCGAGATGAATTTCCTGCCCGACGTGTACGTCCCGTGTGAGGTCTGCAAGGGCGCGCGCTACAACCGGGAGACGCTGGAGGTCCACTACAAGGGCCGCAGCATCGCCGACGTGCTCAACATGCCGATCGAGGAGGCCGCGGAGTTCTTCGAGGCGATTCCCGCGATCCACCGCCACCTCAAGACCTTGGTCGATGTCGGGCTGGGGTACGTCCGGCTCGGCCAGCCGGCGCCGACGCTCTCCGGGGGTGAGGCGCAGCGGGTCAAGCTCGCCGCGGAGCTGCAGAAGCGATCCACGGGCCGCACGGTGTACGTGCTCGACGAGCCCACGACCGGGTTGCACTTCGAGGACATCCGCAAACTGCTCGGGGTCCTCAACGGACTGGTCGACAAGGGCAACACCGTGGTGGTGATCGAGCACAACCTCGACGTGATCAAAACGGCCGACTGGGTGATCGACCTCGGACCGGAGGGCGGTCACCGCGGTGGGACCGTCGTGGCGGCCGGGACGCCCGAGGAGGTCGCCCAGGTGCCGGAGAGCCACACGGGTCGTTTCCTGCGCACGGTGCTCGGTCTTGACGGGGAAGCGTCGCGTGACCGTCCGGCGGGGACCCGACGCCGTCGCTGACGCGGGCCGTCATCGTCCCATCCGGAAGTCGAGCGAATCCGATTTTCCGGATGTCTGCCCCGCCCATGAACCCGACAGGGATCTCGCCCCGCCCATGAACCCGACAGGGATCTCGTTCGTGTCTATGGTCGGGGGGGCCGAAGCCGGCCCCGCCGTGGTAGCCGACAGGAGGACTCGCATGAGCGACAACAGAGACGTGCTCGGACCGCACGCCACGAGCCGCCGGACGCTGCTGCTCGGCGCGGGTGCCGTGGGCGCCACCGTGGCGCTCAGCGGATGCGGCACGAGCAGCGGGAACGACCTCGGCAACCGTGGCGCTGCGGACGGTGGCGCCACGTCCTCGGCGGGGCAGAGCACCGGCGGCTCGACGTCCTCGGCGGGGCAGGGCAGCGCCGGGTCGGTGCTCGCGAAGACCACGGAGATCCCAGTCGGCGGAGGAAAGATCTTCGCGGAGCAGGGTGTCGTCGTCACGCAGCCGACCGCGGGGCAGTTCAAGGCATTCAGCAACGTCTGCACGCACCAGGGTTGCCCGGTGTCCAGCGTCAATGGCAACTCGATCGTCTGCACCTGCCACAACAGCACCTTCTCCATCGCGGATGGATCGGTGACTGGCGGGCCCGCGCGCAGCCCGCTTCCCGAAAAGCAGATCTCGGTCGAGGGCGAGAACATCGTGCTCGCCTAGGGCGGCGTTCGGTATCGGGAGGACTGCCGGGCCCGGCCGCACCCCGGGATTCCAGGGCGCGGCCGGGCCGGCTGCCCGCTTCCCGACGCGCCACCCGGCGGTGAGCGGGCTTAGGGCCCCGGCGACCGCGTCCGTCGGCCGCGCCGCGCCGCGCTAGGCTTGTCGAAATGGCCGATCCGTCCACATACCGTCCCGCGCCCGGCACAATCCCCGAATCCCCAGGGGTGTATCGCTTTCGCGACGCGGACGGTCGGGTCATCTACGTCGGCAAAGCCAAGAATCTGCGCAACCGGCTCAATTCCTACTTCGGTGACTTCAGCCAGCTGCATCCGCGTACCCAGCACATGCTCACCACCGCCGCGTCGGTGGACTGGGTGACGGTCACCACCGAAGTCGAAGCCCTGCAGCTCGAATACACCTGGATCAAGGAGTACGACCCGCGGTTCAACGTCCGATACCGCGACGACAAGAGCTACCCGTACCTCGCGGTCACCCTCGACGAGGAGTTCCCGCGGCTCCAGGTGATGCGGGGCGCCAAGCGCAAAGGTGTTCGCTATTTCGGGCCGTACTCGCACGCGTGGGCGATCCGTGAGACCCTCGACCTGCTGTTGCGGGTCTTCCCGGCGCGCACCTGCTCCCCCGGAGTGTTCAAGCGGGCCGCCCACATTGGTCGGCCGTGCCTGCTCGGGGATATCGGCAAGTGCTCGGCGCCGTGCGTGGGCCGCATCTCCGCGGCCGATCACCGGCGGATCGTCACCGACTTCTGCGAGTTTATGTCGGGGCGCACCGACGGCTTCATCCGCAAGCTCGAACGGGAGATGATGCAGGCCGCCGAGGCACTGGAGTTCGAGCGGGCGGCGCGGTTGCGCGACGACATCGCGGCGCTGCGGCGCGCGATGGAGAAGCAGGCGGTGGTGCTGGGGGACGGCACCGACGCCGACGTCGTGGCCTTCGCGGAAGATCCACTCGAGGCGGCGGTTCAGGTCTTCCACGTCCGCGACGGTCGGGTCCGTGGGCAGCGGGGCTGGGTGGTCGAGAAGGTCGAGGAGCTCACCACCGGCGACCTCGTCCACCATTTCTGCTCCCAGGTCTACGGCGGCGAGCGGGGCGAGGCGGACATCCCCCGGGAGCTGCTCGTGCCGGTGTTGCCGCCGGACGCGGACGCCCTCGCCGAGTGGCTGTCGGCGCATCGGGGCAGCCGGGTGACGCTGCGGGTGCCTCAGCGGGGGGACAAGCGCGCCTTGCTCGAGACGGTGGCACGGAACGCCGCCGAAGCTCTCGCCCAGCACAAGCTCCGCCGCGCCTCTGACCTGACCACCCGCAGCCGCGCCCTCGAGGAGATCGGGGAGGCGCTGGGGATGCGCAGCGCCCCGTTGCGGATCGAGTGCTTCGACGTGTCCCAGATGCAGGGCACCGATGTCGTGGGCAGCATGGTGGTCTTCGAGGATGGGCTGCCGCGCAAGAGCGAATACCGCCGGTTCGTCATCCGGGGGGCGACCGACGACGTCTCCGCCATCAGTGAGGTGCTGCGGCGTCGCTTCTCCCGGTACATCGAGGCGCGCATGGCCACGGGCGAGGCGGGGGAGGAGTCGGCGGCGGACGGGGGCCTCCCGGGGGTGGACCCGACGTCGGGCCGGCTCCGCCGGTTCGCGTACCCGCCGCAGCTCGTGGTCGTAGACGGTGGCCTGCCGCAGGTCAACGCCGCCGCGGCGGTGCTCGCGGAGCTTGGCATCGACGACGTCGCGCTGTGTGGCCTGGCTAAACGGCTGGAGGAGGTGTGGCTGCCGCACAGCGACTTCCCGGTGATCCTGCCCCGCGCCTCCGAAGGGCTGTACCTGTTGCAGCGGGTGCGTGACGAGGCGCACCGCTTCGCCATCACCCACCACCGCAAGCGCCGTTCACACCGAATGGTGGCGTCGCAACTCGACGGCATTCCCGGTTTGGGGGAGGCGCGGCGCAAAGCGCTCCTGCGTCATTTCGGTTCGCTCAAGCGGATCGCGGAGGCGAGCATTGAGGAGATCACCGAAGTGCCGGGCATCGGGCGCCGCACCGCCGAGGCAATTGTCACGGCATTGACCAGCGGGTCGCGATCCGGAAGTCCTGGACCAGCCGCCTAGAATTTGCCCCACAGTACGAGCCGGGGTTGCCCCTACGACAGGAGGAGCGTGGGCGAACCGAGCAAGCGACACTTCACGGGGGATGGCCAGCCTGCCGGGCCCCCGGAATCGGCGAGCTCTGACACCACTCTCGTGGTGGTCACCGGGCTGTCCGGTGGCGGGCGCAGCACCGTCGCGCGTGCGCTGGAAAATGTCGGGTTCTACGTCGTGGACAACCTGCCCCAGGCGTTGTTGCTCGATATGGCGGAGCTTGCGCGGCGGGCCGGTGGCGCGGCGCGGCGGACGGCGATGGTGCTCGATGTTCGCAGTCGGGCCTTCTCCACGGATTTGGCAGGGGCCATTCGCTCACTGAAGGAGCGGGGTTTTCAGCCGCGCGTGGTCTTCGTCGAGGCCGACGACGATGTGTTGATCCGTCGCTTCGAAAGCGTACGCCGGTCGCATCCCTTACAAGGCGACGGTCGTTTGACCGACGGTATCGCCGCCGAACGTGAACTGCTCGCCGAGGCGCGCGAACAAGCCGACGTGATCATCGATACGACACATTTGAATGTCAATCAGCTTCGCCGTCGGGTGGAGGAGCTCTTCGGTGGTGAGGACACGCGGCGGTTGCGGATCACGGTGTTGTCGTTTGGCTTCAAGTATGGTTTGCCGCCTGACGCCGATTTCGTGTTAGATGCGCGCTTCTTGCCTAACCCCTATTGGGTGCCCGAACTGCGGGATCGGACCGGCCGTGAGGCGCCGGTGCGCGAGTATGTGCTCGGGCAAGACGGCGCGATGACCTTCGTGGAAACATACGCGAAGTTGATAAGCGAGGCCGCTCCCGGCTTTGAGCGGGAAGGCAAGCGGTATCTGACCATCGCGGTGGGCTGTACCGGAGGGAAGCACCGCAGTGTGGCGATCGCGGAGAAGCTCGCCGAGACGCTGCGCCAGGGGCAGCTCGCCGCGCACGCTCAGCATCGGGACCTGGGGCGCGAGTGACGATCAAGGTTGTTGCGTTCGGCGGTGGACACGGTCTGTCGGCCTCTCTGCGCGCGTTGCGCAGCGCCCGCGGCCTAGATGTGGACATCACCGCCGTGGTGACCGTCGCCGACGACGGCGGATCGAGTGGCAGGCTGCGGGCGCAGCGCAACGCCCTGCCGCCCGGGGACCTGCGTCAGGCGCTTGCGGCGTTGGCTGGCTTGGACGCGTTCCACCAGCTCACCGCTGAGCTCTTCCAGCACCGGTTCCTCCCGAGACACGGGATGGAGAGCGCCGGCTCGGATCGCAGTTGCCCACCCATCGCCGATCCCGGGGTGGAGGTGCCGAGCGACCCGCTGACCGGGCACGCGGTGGGCAACCTCGTGCTGTGCGGGTTGATGGAGATGCTGGGGGACCCGGTCGCCGCGCTGGATCACGTCGCGCGGATGCTCGGCGCCGTCGGCCGGGTGCTGCCGATGTGCTGCGAGCCGCTGAGCATCGAGGCCGATGTGCGGGGGGCCGATCCGGAGCGGCCCGATGAGGTGGTGACGGTCCGAGGCCAGCACGCGGTGGCGGTCACCCGGGGCCGAGTGGAGATGGTGCGGCTCATCCCCTCGGCACCGCGCGCCTGCCCGCAGGCGTTGGAAGCGGTGGCCAACGCCGACTGGCTCATTTTCGGACCGGGGAGCTGGTACACGAGCGTCATTCCCCACCTGTTGGTGCCGGAGTTAGCGGAGGCGATTGTGGCGAGTCCGGCACGGCGGTTGGTCACGCTCAACCTCGCCCCAGAAAAGGAAACGACCGGCTTATCGGTCGCGGATCACCTAGCGGCGCTCTCCTGGTATCTACCGGAATTGCATGTCGACACCGTTTTGGCGGACGGAAATGCCGTAGGTGACCCCGAACCGGTCGATTCCGCGGCAGAATCGCTGGGAGCGCGGCTCGTGCTGGCCTCCGTTGCGGCTGCCGACGGAAGTCCTCGACACGACCCCGAGGCGCTGGGAGCCGCGCTGGTGCCTCTGCTGGGTGCCGATCGTTAGCAGGTACGAATCACCGGCAGGACGCCGGGACCGGGCGCATGAGGTGACGAAACGATGGCGATGACCGCTACGGTCAAGGACGAGCTGAGCCGGGTCGACGTACCCAAGCCCTGCTGCCGCCGCGCGGAGATGACCGCCCTGCTCCGTTTCGCCGGCGGATTGCACATCGTCTCCGGGCGGGTGGTGGTCGAGGCGGAGCTGGACACCGGTTCCGTTGCCCGGCGTCTGCGGCGCGAGATCGCCGAGGTGTACGGCTATCCGAGCGAGGTCCACGTGCTCGCCTCCGGCGGCCTGCGCAAGGGGAGCCACTACATCGTGCGCGTCGTCAAGGACGGGGAGGCGCTCGCGCGGCAGACCGGCCTGCTCGACGTCCGCGGTCGACCGGTGCGGGGGCTGCCTCCGCACATCGTCTCTGCCGGGGTCTGTTGCGCGGTGGCCGCCTGGCGGGGCGCCTTCATGGCGCACGGCTCGCTGACCGAGCCGGGGCGCTCCTGCGCCTTGGAGATTACGTGTCCTGGCCCGGAGTCCGCGCTCGCGCTCGTCGGAGCCGCCCGGCGCTTCAACATCACGGCGAAGACCCGCGAGGTGCGTGGCGTGGACCGCGTGGTGGTCAAGGACGGAGACGCGATCTCCGCGTTGCTCACGCGCATCGGCGCACACTCCAGTGTGCTCACCTGGGAGGAACGGCGGGTGCGCCGCGAGGTACGCGCGACGGCGAATCGTCTGGCCAACTTCGACGACGCGAACCTGCGGCGGTCCGCGCGCGCCGCGGTGGCGGCCGCGGCTCGGGTGACCCGAGCCTTGGAGATCCTCCGCGACGATGCGCCCGAACACCTCAAGGATGCTGGCAAGCTGCGGTTGAAGTATCGTCAGGCATCGCTGGAGGAGCTGGGTGCGCTGGCGGATCCGCCGTTGACGAAGGACGCGATCGCCGGGCGTATCCGGCGCTTGTTGGCGTTGGCGGACAAGCGTGCGCGGGAGCTGGGGATCCCGGACACCGAGTCCGCCGTGACTCCCGACATGCTCGCCAGCTAAATCGCCGTCTATCGGCCGGGTGACGGCAGTGGGGTGTCGTCCTGAATGGGGTTACCTATGCCCCGCTGCACCCTCCCGGTGACTTCTCCTATAGGGTCGACGATGTACGGCGACGAGGCCGGTACTCGGCTGCCGCCGTCCTCTACCGCCGCACAGGCAGGGCAGTGACGGGGCGGTCGAGGTGTCCGTAGCAGCGATCGACCCAACCGGTCGACGCAGAGTTTTCCGCCGGTCACCAGTTCCGCCCGGCGGACGTGAACGCGAGGAGATGGGACCTGTGACCATCCGGGTTGGCATCAACGGCTTCGGCCGCATTGGCCGCAACTTCTTCCGGGCCGTCCTCGAGTCCGGTGCGGACATCCAGGTGGTGGGGGTCAACGACCTCACCGACAACGCGACGCTTGCGCAGCTGCTCAAGTACGACAGCATCCTGGGCCGCCTGCCGCACGAGGTAAAGGCGACCGCTGACGAGATCAGCGTCGGCGGACAGACGTTCAAGGCGTTCGCCGAGCGTGAGCCGGGCAAGCTGCCGTGGGCCGACCTCGGCGCCGACATCGTGATCGAGTCGACGGGCTTCTTCACCGACGCCAACAAGGCCCGGGCGCACATCGAGGCGGGCGCGAAGAAGGTCATCATTTCCGCGCCGGCGAAGAACGAGGACATCACCGTCGTGATGGGAGTGAATCACGACAAGTACGACCCGGCGCGGCACAACATCATCTCGAACGCGTCGTGCACGACGAACTGCCTCGCGCCGATGGCGAAGGTGCTCCACGAGGCGATCGGCATCGAGCGCGGTCTGATGACCACCGTCCACGCCTACACCCAGGACCAGAACCTGCAGGACGGTCCGCACAAGGACCTGCGGCGTGCCCGGGCCGCGGCGCTGAACATGGTGCCGACCTCGACGGGCGCCGCGAAGGCGATCGGCCTGGTGCTGCCGGAGCTCAAGGGCAAGCTGGACGGTTTCGCGATCCGCGTGCCGACCCCGACCGGCTCGGCGACCGACCTGACCTTCACCGCCAGCCGTGAGACCTCGGTCGAGGAGGTCAACGCGGCGATGAAGGCGGCCGCGGAGGGTCCGCTCAAGGGCTACCTGCGCTACAACGAGGACCCGATCGTGTCCACCGACATCGTCACCGACCCGGCGTCGTGCATCTTCGACGCGCCGCTGACCAAGGTCATCGGCAACCAGGTCAAGGTGATCGGCTGGTACGACAACGAGTGGGGCTACTCGAACCGGCTGGTCGACCTCGTCAAGCTCGTGGGCGCGTCGCTGTGACCACGTCGAGGGAGGTTGCGAGCGGAGGGGCAACGCCGTGAGCGTCCGGACACTTGACGATCTGCTCGCGGAGGGCGTGGCGGGTCGGCGCGTGTTGGTGCGCGCCGACCTGAACGTGCCGTTCGAGAAGGACCGCCCGGGGGTCATCGCCGACGATGGGCGGATCCGGGCCGTGCTGCCCACCCTGAGGGCGCTGCGCGACGCGGGAGCGGCGGTCATCGTCTGCTCCCACCTCGGGCGCCCCAAGGGGGCTCCGGACCCGACGTACAGCCTCCGCCCGGTGGCGCAGCGGTTGAGCGAGCTGCTCGGTACGCCCGTCGCGTTCGCCGAGGACACCGTCGGTGAGTCCGCGCGGGCGACTGTGGCGTCGCTGTCCGGTGGACAGGTCGCCCTGCTGGAGAACCTCCGGTTCAACCCGGGGGAGACCAGCAAGGACGACGCGGAGCGCGGCCTGTTCGCCGACCAGCTAGCCGCCCTCGCCGAGCTCTACGTCGACGACGCGTTCGGCGCGGTGCACCGCCGGCACGCCAGCGTCTACGACGTGCCGGCCCGGTTGCCGCACGTCGCCGGCCGGCTCGTGATGCGGGAGCTGGAGGTCCTCTCCACGCTCACCGGCGACCCGGAGCGGCCGTACGTCGTCGTCCTCGGCGGCTCGAAGGTCTCCGACAAGCTCGGGGTGATCGAGGCGCTGCTGCCGAAGGTCGACAAGCTGCTGGTCGGCGGCGGGATGTGCTACACGTTCCTGCGGGCGCAGGGGCACGAGGTCGGCCGGTCGCTGCTGGAAGAGAACATGGTCGACACGTGCCGCGACCTCCTGGCCCGTGCCGGCGACAAGATCGTTCTGCCGGTGGACGTGGTGGCGGCGACGGAGTTCGCCGCGGACGCCCCGCACGACGTCGTCGCCGCGGACGCTATTCCGGCAGACCGGCTCGGCCTGGACATCGGCCCCCGCACGGTCGCCGCATTCGCCGAGGTGCTGGCGACCGCGCGTACGGTCTTCTGGAACGGCCCGATGGGGGTCTTCGAGATGGCGCCGTTCGCCGCGGGTACCCGGGGCGTGGCTGAGGCGATCGCCAAGGTCGATGGGTTCACGGTCGTCGGCGGTGGTGACTCCGCCGCCGCGGTCCGGACCCTCGGCATCGACGAGTCCGCGTTCAGCCACATCTCGACCGGCGGTGGCGCGTCGCTGGAGTATCTCGAGGGCAAGGTCCTCCCCGGTGTCGCTGCGCTGGAGAGCTGAATGGCTGACACGGTCACTCGCCGGCCATTGATCGCCGGCAACTGGAAGATGAACCTCAACCATCTGGAGGCCATCGCGCTCGTCCAGAAGTTGGCGTTCAGCCTCACCGAGCAGCAGCTCACCGATGTCGAGGTGGTGGTCCTGCCGCCGTTTACCAGCCTGCGCAGCGTGCAGACGCTGGTGGACGGAGACAAGCTGTTGATCGGCTATGGGGCGCAGGACCTCTCCCCGCACGCCTCCGGCGCGTACACCGGGGACATCTCCGGGGCGATGCTCGCCAAGCTCGGCTGCCGGTACGTGGTGGTGGGGCACTCCGAGCGGCGGGCCTACCACCACGAGACCGATGAGGTCGTCAACGCCAAGGTGAAGGCGGCGTTGGCGAACGACCTGGCGCCGATCCTCTGCGTCGGGGAAGGGCTGGACGTCCGGGAGGCGAACGGGCACGTCGCCCACTGCCAGGCGCAGCTCGACGCGGCGTTGGCGGGGTTGACGGCCGAGCAGGTCGAGAAGGTGGTTGTCGCGTACGAGCCGGTCTGGGCGATCGGCACCGGCAAGACGGCGACTCCGTCGGACGCCCAGGAGGTCTGTGGGGCCTTGCGCCAGCGGCTGAGCGAGACGTACGGCCAGTCGACGGCGGACAAGGTCCGCATTCTGTACGGCGGATCGGTCAAGGCCGCCAACATCGCCGGCATCATGGCGATGCCCGATATCGACGGCGCGCTCGTCGGTGGGGCGAGCCTTGACGCGGAGGAGTTCGCGCAGATCTGCCGTTTCCCGGAGCACGCGACTCGGTGACCACGCGGGCCGGCATCGCGGAGCGCGGTGCCGGCCCGTCGCGCCGCCGCGCGCTCGGCGCGGAGGCGAGCAGGGCGACCGGGGCAGCAGCTATCGGCGTTGACAGCTATCCTTATCGCGCCTGATCCTCGGTCAGCGCGCCGGTGACCCATCGGGCGCGCGGATCGCAACGAGAGGACCCACCGTCATCATGCCGATCTGGTTCGCATACACCTTGATCGTGTTGCTGATCATCTCGAGCATCTTGCTCACGCTGCTGATCCTGCTGCACCGCGGCAAGGGCGGTGGGTTGTCCAGCATGTTCGGCGGCGGAGTCAGCTCGAGCCTGGCGGGTTCGACGGTCGCGGAGAAGAACCTCGACCGCTACACGATCTTGGTGGGCATCATCTGGTTTGCCTGCATCGTCGGGTTGGGTCTCTGGCTCAAACTCGCCGTTCACTCGGGCGCGTCATAGGTCGCCCGCACGCGTCGTCGCGCCTGCGCGCTGCCGGTATGGCAGCGCGCAGGCGCGTATTGGTCTATGAGAAGCGTTGGTCCATGAGAAGCCGTGCACGGCGCCGGTGGGCTCCGCTGTCGCCCTCACCCTGAGCACCGGCCACCGCGGCGTCCTGCACGGCGCCACGGGGGCCGGTGCCGGCGGAGGCGTCAGCGGAGACTGCGGAACGTGGGCTTGACGTCCGCCGCTGCCGCTCGGTCGAGCAGCCAGAGGGTTCGGGATACGCCATGGACCCCGGCCGCCGGGAGTTGGACCGGACCCGAACCCGCCATCGCCACCCCGATGGGCTGGGCTTTGTCCACGCCCGCGGCGACCAGCCACACCTCGTCCGCGGTGTTGATCGCGGGGAGGGTGAGGGTGATCCGGGTGGGCGGTGGCTTCGGGCTGCCGCGCACCGCGCTCACCATCCGGGTCTCGTAGACGACCGGATGCCCAGGGAAGACCGACGCGACGTGCCCGTCCTCGCCGACCCCGAGGAGCAAGACGTCGAAGTGGGGGAGGACGGCGGTGCCAGGGCGGGCGGCCGCGGCGAGCTCGGCGGCGTACCGGGCCGCCGCCGCTTCCGGATCGTCGCCGTCGGGACCGTCGCTCGCCGGCATGGGGTGGACCCGGGCCGGGTCGAGCGGGAGCGCGTCGAGCAGGGCCTCCCGCGCTTGGGTTTCGTTGCGCTCGGGATGTCCGGAGGGGAGGAATCGCTCGTCGCCCCACCACACGTCGACTCGGGACCAGTCCACCGCGTCCCGCGCCGGCAGCGTCCGGATCGCGCGTTGCACCGCCGCCGCGATCCGGCCGCCGCTCAAGACGAGGCTCGCCTCTCCGCGTTCCGCCTGCGCGTCGATCAACTTGACGATGAGCCGCGCGGCGACCGCTTGGGCCAGCACCTCCGGATTGGCGTGTACCACGACGTTGGTCTCACTCACTCCGCTGTCTCCTCCTGCCCGCGGTGGTGCGGCCGCTCATGCCGTCGATCCGACGGCTCCCGCCCGGAGCGCCGTCGCCCCACTCCGGACGGGCACGCGCCGCGAGGGACGGGACTGGAGTCCTGAGATGCCGCTCAGCGCGCTGAGGGCCTCGGCGTAAATCTGATCAGCGTCGAGTCGGCGCAGCTCCTCGGCGAGTTCCTCCCCCAGCGAGCGGCGGATGAGGGGGAGGTGCCGCTCCTGTTGCCCAGAACGGGTGAAGGTCGCCGACCCGTTCTCTCGGGTCAGGGTCACCTCGTCGCCGTTGGCGCAGCGCACCTTGACCGCGCGCATCCACGGCACCTCGGTGGTCTCCTCCCAGTGCGGAGTGATCCCCAGGCGCGCGGTGAGCCAGGAGTGCATCAGCGCGGCCGTGGGGTCCGTCCGGGGCGCCACCACCGTGGCATCGGTGATCTGGGCGGTGTTGGTGTCGAACGCGCTGGCCACCAGCGTGCGCCACGGGGTGATGCGGGTCCACGCCAGATCGGTGTCGCCCGGCGCGTAGTCGACGGCCCGTTGCCGCAAGGCCGCGATGGGGTCGGGAGCCTGCGCGCAGTCGGTGATCCGGCGATCGGCGACCACCCCGAGGAAATCGGTCGCGATCTCCTCGGGTGGTTCCCCGTGCCACCACGTCACCACCGGCACGTCCGGCGCGAGCAGGGGCAGCACCACGGACTCCGCGTGCAGCGCGAGCTGCCCGGACATCCGCATGACGACGGCTTCGCACGGCCCGAGCCGGCCGCCGACCACGACCTCGGCGTCCAGGCGATCGGGACGGTCGATGTCGGAGCGGACGACGACCAGCAGCCGGCACGGGTGGGTCGCGGCGGCGACGGTAGCGGCCGCCTCGACTTCCCGCACGCGCTTCTCGTCGGTAATCGCGATCACCGTCAGGGCGATCCCGCTCGCCGCTCCGCCGGCGCTGCGGCGCTCCGCCGCCAGGGCCTGGACCACCTCCGCGCCGGTGGTGTCCCAGAGGCTAATCATGGTCTCCTCCACGCTCGACCGTCGCGGGCCAGCATCTCGTCGGCGGCGCGCGGCCCCCACTCCCCAGCCCGGTACGGCTCCGGCCGGGTTCCCGCCCAGGCTTCCAGGAGTGGATCGACCACCTTCCAGCTCTCTTCGACTTCGGCGGCGTCCGGGAAGAGAGTCCGGTCGCCAATGAGGACGTCCAGCACGAGCCGCTCGTACGCCTCCGGGCTGGACTCGGTGAACGCCTCGCCGTACTGGAAGTCCATCGCGATGTCGCGAAGCTCCATCGTGGTGCCCGGCACCTTCGAGCCGAACTTGAGCACCACGCCCTCGTCCGGCTGGACGCGGATGACGAGCTGGTTGTGCCCGAGCATCTCCACGTCCTGCCGGTTGAACGGCAGGTGTGGAGCCTTCTTGAACATGATCGCTACCTCGGTTACCCGCCGAGGCAGCCGCTTGCCGGCCCGGATGTAGAACGGCACCCCCGCCCAGCGGCGGTTTTGAATGCCGAGCTTCACCGCGACGTACGTCTCCGTCGTGCTGTCCGGCGGAACGTTCGGCTCCTCGAGGTAGCCCACCACCCGTTGGCCAGCGACCCAGCCCGCGACGTACTGGCCCCGGACGGAGTCCCGGGCGATGTCCCGCGGCAGGCTGATCGCCCGTAACACCTTGAGCTTCTCCGCGCGGATCTCCGCGGCGTCGAAGCTCGTCGGCTCCTCCATCGCGACCAGCGCGAGGAGCTGGAGGAGGTGGTTTTGCAGCACGTCGCGCGCTGCCCCGGCGGCGTCGTAGAAGCCGGCCCGGGTGCCGATCCCCACGTCCTCGGCCATCGTGATCTGCACCGAGTCGACGTAGGTGGAGTTCCACAGGGGTTCGAACAGCGTGTTGGCGAAGCGCAGCGCCAGGATGTTCTGGACGGTCTCCTTGCCGAGGTAGTGGTCGATGCGGAAGACGTCGTCCCGGTGGAAGACGTCCTCGACGAGGGCGTTCAACGCCCTCGCCGAGGACAGGTCGTGTCCGAACGGCTTCTCCACCACCACGCGTCGCCACCCGCCGGCGCGCCGGCTGTCCGCCAGACCCGTGCGGGCGAGCTGCTTGAGCACGGAGGGGAACGACGCGGGGGGAATGGAGAAGTAGAAGGCCGCGTTGCCCGGGATGCCGTGGCTGAGCCGCAGATCGTCGAGGCAGCGGGCCAGCCGGTTGAAGGCCTCGTCGTCGTCGAAGGATCCGCCGACGAAGCGAATGTTGCCGGCCAGTCGGCCCCACACCTCCTCGCGCCAGGTCGTGCGCGCGTGCTGCTTCGCTGACTCGTACGCCACGGCTTCGAAGTCCGCGTCACTCCACTGTCGACGGGCGAAGCCCACGACGACGAAGTCAGGGGGCAGCAATCCCCGGTTCGCCAGGTCGTAGATCGCCGGCAAGAGCTTCTTGCGGGCGAGGTCGCCGGTGACACCGAAGATCACTAAAGCGCACGGCTCGGGGATGCGCGGCAACCGCCGATCCCGCGGGTCGCGCAACGGGTTCACGTCGCCTCCTTCGCGTGGCCGGGATCAGCCCAGATCGCGAACCGCGGCGGTCAGTTGCGCGATCCCGGCGGCCCGGTCCGTGAGGTGCAGCCACAGCAGTGGACGGTCGCGTCGGATGAGCGCCTCCCGGTCGCCGGCGGCCTGCGCGGCCTGGAGCTGCCCGAAGGTGTACGGCTGTCCGGGCACCGGCAGGTCCTCCGTGACCGCACCGGTGATTTGGAGGAACGAGCCGACCTGCGGGCCGCCCTTGTGGTACTGGCCAGTGGAGTGCAGGAATCGCGGCCCCCAGCCGAAGGTGACCGGGCGACCGGTCGCGGCGGCGAGCAACGGCCGCAGCTGCGCTGCTGCGGCGTCGGCGAAGCGATCGAGGTATGCCATTATCGCGAGATACCCGCGCTTGTCTAGGCCGTCGAGGAGCCAGCGCAGCGCCCCGGCCACGCTCTTCGGGGCGTCCGCGGGTGCGTGCACCTCGATCGCGCCTTCGACGAACGAGGGTTCCTCGGCGGGCACCCCCGCGTTCAAGATCCGCTTGGTGTTCTCTTTGGACTCCGTGACGTTGGGCTGATTGAACGGATCGATGCCGATGATCCGCCCGGCGATGGCTGTCGCGTACTCCCACGCGAGGAACTGGGCGCCAAGCGGCCCGTTGACCGCCAGGTGCGGGCGGACGCCGCTCCCCGGCACCGCCCCCGGGGGGCACGCCCCGCCGTAGGTCACGGTGAGCACATCCTCCCCCGTGGCGCCGGGGCTGTCCGGGCTCTCGATGACCACGGGGAGGATGCCGCGCCCCGACTTGCCGGTCGACTCGGCGAGGAGTTGCTCCGCCCAGTCGCCCAGCCCGTCGATGCCGGTGCCGTCGCTGATGAGCGCGACCTTGTCCCGCCCGGCCCGCGCCGCGGCCCCCAGCGCGACGCCGAGCGCCAGCGCGGGGTTGTCCCGGTCGCGGCCCAACGAATCCGCCAGCGCCTCGGCCTCCTCCAGCAGATCGACTACGGGGACGCCCGCCAAGGCGGAGGGCACCAGCCCGAACGCGGTGAGCGCGGAGAAGCGCCCGCCCACGTGGGGGTCGGCCTGCACCACGACCGCGCCCATCTCCTGGGCGATGGCCTCCAAGGGGGAGCCGGGGTCTGTCACGACGACGAAGCGCCGCCCCGCCTCGGCCTCGGTGAGCCCGGCGTCGAGGAACGCCTGCCAGTACGCGCGCCGGTGGCTATCGGTCTCCACTGTGGAGCCCGACTTGCTCGCCACCACCACGACCGTGCGGTCGAGTCGGTCACCCAGGGCGGCGCGGACCTGCCCGGGATCGGTGGTGTCGAGCACGGTCATCGGCCGCCCGAGCGTACGAGTGATCACCTCAGGGGCGAGCGACGAGCCGCCCATGCCGGCGAGCACCACGTGGTCCAGGTCCCCCAGCTCGTCCGACAGCTCGGCGAGCTGGGGGAGGAGGTCCCGGCTCCGCCGGAACGTGTCGATCCAGCCGAGCCGGATCCGCGCCTCCTCCTCCGCCTCCGGGCCCCAGAGCGTGGCGTCCTTCGCGCACAGCCGCTGCGGCACACGATCGTCGATGAGGGACTGCCGGATGTCCCCAGCGCCTACCGCGTCGGCGCCGTAGACGATGAGGCTTGCCGCCCCTTCGACACCGCCGTCGACGACGTTTCCCTCGCTCACGCTGTCTCCTCTGCCGTCACTCCGTAGCGTGCCGCGGCTGCTGTGGCCGGGTTCCCTCCGCCGCGGCGGTCAATGACGTGCGCACACCGGCGAGCAGCTCCTGCCAGCTCGCCACAAACTTCTCCACGCCCTCGCGTTCGAGGGTTCGCACGACGTCGGCGAAGTCGATGCCGACCGCGGCCAACTCCGCCATCACCGCGCGGGCTTCGTCGTACGAGCCGGTGACGGTGTCGCCCCGGGTCTCGCCGTGGTCGTCGAACGCGCGGAGCGTCGACTCGGGCATCGTGTTGACGATCCCGGGGGCCACCAACTCCTCGACGTAAACGACGTCGCGGTAGGCCGGGTTCTTGGTGGAGGTCGATGCCCACAGGGGGCGCTGCGGGTGCGCCCCCGCGTCCGCCAACGCCTGCCAGCGCGGCCCGGAGAAGACCTCCGCGTAGCGCTCGTACGCGAGTCGGGCGTTGGCGATCGCGGCCTTGCCCTTGAGGTCCCGCGCGGCCGCGCTGTCGATTTTGTCCAGTCGCTTGTCGACCTCCGTGTCCACGCGGGACACGAAGAAGGACGCCACCGAGCTGATCTTCGAGAGATCGTGCCCGTTGGCCTTCGCCTGCTCCATGCCGGCGAGGAACGCCTCCATGACCTGCGTGTAGCGCTCCAGCGAGAAGATCAGCGTGACGTTGACGCTGATGCCCTCGGCGAGCGCGGCGGTGATCGCCGGGAGCCCCGCCTCCGTGGCGGGGATCTTGATCATCAGGTTGGGGCGGTCGACCAGCCACCACAGGGCTCGGGCGTCGGCGATGGTCCGCTCCGTGTCGTACGCCAGGCGCGGGTCAACCTCGATGGAGACCCGCCCGTCCACCCCGGCCGAGGCCTCGTACGCCGGTCGCATCACGTCGCAGGCCCACCGCACGTCGTACGTGGTCAGCGTGCGTACAGCCTCGTCCACGGTGACGCCGCGCAGGGCGAGGTCCCGCAGCTGCGCGCCGTACTCATCGGCATTGCTCAGCGCCTGGGCGAAGATCGTCGGATTCGTGGTCACCCCGACGACGTGCTTCTCCCGGCGCAGCCGGTCGAGGTTGCCGCTCGACAGCCGGGATCGGGAGAGGTCATCGAGCCACACTGCGACCCCGGCGGCGGAGAGTTGGCCCAAACGGTCCGTCATCTGCGCGGCCTCCTCAGTTTCCCGTGGTGGTGCCGGTGATGGCGCCGACCCGGGCCAGCGAGGCGCGGGCGGCGGCGACGATGCGGTCCGGGGTGAAGCCGAACTGCTCGTACAACACGGTGTACGGGGCAGAGGCGCCGAAGTGTTCAAGGCTTACGCACTCACCGCAGTCGCCCACCAGGTCGTGCCAGGACATCGCCACACCCGCCTCGATGCTGACGCGGGCCCGCACGCCCCGCGGGAGAACCTTCTCGCGGTACGCCTCGTCCTGCGCCCGGAACCACTCCTGGCAGGGCATGGAGACGACCCGGGTGGGGATGCCGTCGGCTTCCAGCCGCTCCCGCGCCACCAGCGCGAGCGCCACCTCCGAGCCGCTGGCGATGAGGATCACCTGGGGCTGGGCGTTGCTCGCCTCGGCGAGGATGTAGCCGCCGTAGCGCACACCCTCGGCGGAGGCGTACTTCTCGCGGTCGATGACGGGCACGGCCTGCCGGGTCAGCGCGATCGCGGTGGGGCGATCGGTGTGCTCCAGGGCCATCCGCCACGCCCAGGCGGTCTCGTTGGCGTCGGCGGGGCGGACGACGTCCAGGCCCGGGATCGCCCGCAGCGAGGCCAGGTGCTCCACCGGCTGGTGGGTGGGGCCGTCCTCGCCGAGCCCGATGGAGTCGTGCGTCCAGACGAAGATGACCGGCAGCTTCATCAGCGCCGCCAGCCGTACCGCCGGGCGCATGTAGTCGCTGAAGACGAGGAAGGTGCCGCCGTACGGGCGGGTGCCGCCGTGCAGCGCGATGCCGTTGAGGATCGCCCCCATGGCGTGCTCGCGGATACCGAAGTGCAGTGTGCGCCCGTACGGGTGACCCGGGTAAGCCTTGGTGGCGTGCTCGGTGGGGATGAAGGACGGCTCGCCCTTCATCGTCGTGTTGTTGCTGTCCGCGAGGTCCGCTGAGCCGCCCCACAGCTCGGGCAGGACGGGCGCGAGCGCGGTGAGCACCTTGCCGGAGGCCGCCCGGGTGGCGATGCCCTTCGGGTCGGCCGGCCAGCTCGGCAGCGCCTCGGTCCACCCGGCCGGCAGCTCCCGCCGGGAGATCCGGTCGTAGAGGGCCTTGCGCTCGGGGTTGGCCTTGGCCCACTCCGCGAACGCCTTGTCCCACTCCGCGTGGGCCCGCCGGCCCCGGTCGAGCACCTCGCGGGCGTGGGCGAGCACCTTCTCGTCGACCGCGAAGCTCTGCCCCGGGTCGAACCCGAGCAGCTTCTTGGTCGCGGCGACCTCCTCAGCGCCGAGCGCCGCGCCGTGGATCTTTCCGGTGTTCCTCAGGTTCGGCGCGGGCCACCCGATGATGGTGCGCAGCGCGATGATCGACGGACGCGTGGTCTCCGCCTTGGCGGCGAGCAGCGCCGCGTACAAGGCTTCGACGTCCTCGTGGTAGTCGCCCGTGCCCGCGTCGTACGCCGCCCGCCAGTCGACGGTCTGCACGTGCCAGCCGTAGGCCGCGAAGCGGGCGAGGACGTCCTCGCTCTTGGCGATCCGCGTGTCGTCCTCGATCGAGATTTGGTTGTCGTCGTAGATCATGATCAAGTTGCCGAGCTTTTGGTGCCCGGCGAGGGAACACGCCTCGTGGCTGATTCCCTCCTCGATGTCGCCGTCGGAGGCGAGGACGTAGATGTAGTGGTCGAAGACCGAGGTACCGGGGGCGGTGTCAGGGTCGAACAGGCCGCGCTCGCGCCGGGCCGCCATCGCCATCCCGACCGCGTTGCCCACCCCCTGCCCGAGGGGACCGGTCGTGGTCTCCACACCCGGGGTGTGCCCGTACTCGGGGTGACCGGGGGTCAGGGAGCCCCACTGCCGCAGCGACTTCAAGTCCTCGAGGCTGAGGCCGTACCCCGACAGGAAGAGCTGGATGTACAGGGTCAAGCTGGTGTGCCCCGCGGAGAGGACGAACCGGTCGCGCCCCGGCCAGGTCGGGTCACTCGGGTCGTGCCGCATCACTCGGTTGAACAGCAGGTATGCGGCGGGCGCGAGGCTCATCGCGGTCCCGGGGTGACCGTTGCCGGCCTTCTCGACCGCGTCCATGGCGAGGACGCGGGCGGTGTCTACGGCGCGCTGGTCAAGGTCAGTCCAGTTCAGCGGAGGAATTGAGGGGGATGCGTTCGCAGCCACGATCCTTCTGCTCCTCGACACGTGGGGGGAAACCTCTCGGATGACCCTATAGGCCCCCTCACAACCGCGGTGCGCCGATCGGCATCGAAGTGTCGACGAGTTGCCGTGGGCCCGCTCACGGTGTGACCGGTCGCACCGTAGCCGGGTCGGCCAAGGTGCGGAAAACCCGCCGCGTAGGCTGGGGCCAGTGGCCGGGCGACCGCCGGCTGTCCAGTGCCAGCGCCGACATCGGAAGGTGCAGTTTGTGAGCATGGTCACGAGAGGCTCCGCCTATGCCGAGTCGGCGGCGCCCTCTGGTGATGTCGCGGTGTCGACCGTCGGGTCGGGAGCCCCGACGAAGCGCGACCTGCGCGCGGTCGTCAGAGCGTACGTCGCCTTGACGAAGCCGCGCATCGTCGAGCTGCTCCTGATCACCACGGTTCCGTCGATGATGCTCGCGGCGGGTGGGTTCCCCCCGCTGCGGCTGATCGTCGCGGTGCTTGTCGGGGGCGCGCTCGCCGCCGGGGCGGCCGGTGCCCTCAACTGCTACCTCGATCGCGACATCGACCAGCTCATGCGCCGCACTCGGCGGCGCCCGTTGCCGTCGCACCGCGTGTCGCCGCGAGCGGCGTTGGTCTTCGGGCTCGTGTTGGCCGTGATCTCACTTTCGATCATGGCGGCCTTCACGAACTGGCTCGCGACCGCGCTGACGGCGGCGGCGATCGTCTACTACGACGTCGTCTACACGATGTGGCTGAAGCGAACCACACCCCAGAACACGTTCTGGGGTGGGGTCTGCGGGGCGGCGCCCGTGTTGATCGGCTGGGCCGCGGTCACCGGCTCGCTCGCGGTGCCGGCGTGGGCGTTGTTCGCCGTGGTCTTCTTCTGGCAACTGCCGCACTTCTACGCGCTGGCGGTCGCGTACAAGGCCGACTACGAGCGGGCGAGGGTGCCCATGCTGTCGGTCGTGGCACCTCCGCGGCGGGTGACCCTGGAGATCGTCCTGTTCTCCTGGTGCACGGTGGCCATGTCCCTGCTCGTGTGGCCGTTGGGGATGACGCCGCTGTACGGGGTGACCGCCGTGGTGGTGGGCGCCCTCTTGCTGCGGGAGGCGCACCGCATGCACGCCGCGGCTCGCCGGGACGCGCCGCTGCGGCCCATGCGGTTGTTCCATTGGTCCAACAGCTACTTGTCGGTGCTGTTCCTCGCGGTCGCGATCGACGCGCTTCTCTGATGTGACGTCCTTCTAGATGGGATCATCCTGAAGCGCGGCTTTTCGCGTTGCAGATCCAGTTTCGGGTAGCAAGTCCGGTGTCATAGACGAGTTTTTCCAGGGATATTTCGGGCGAATCGCGGCGCTAGCGCGGGCGTTGCGCAGGTAATAGGCGTCACAATACGTCGCGACGCGGGCGTCTCTCGGGGGCGCATGTGCGTACGCTGCCCGCATGGCAGATGGTTCCGATACGACGCTGACCACCGACGTCGAGGTACCGAGCGCCCTCGTCGCCAGTATCCGGGCCTTCGCCGCCGAGCACGGCGGCGCGAAGGCGGTCGTCGAGTACGTCGGGAAGCGGGGCGCGCGGATTGTCCTCGTTGGGGCGGACGGCGTCTGGGGCGACCAATTCGCCTCTGGCACAGACGTGGCTCGCGCGGCTTGCCAGCGCGCTGGGGTCGCGGTGGAGAACACGTGGGAGCGGGAGCTGATGGAGCAGATGGCGCCGGCGAAGGACACCTGGCGCTTTATGGCGCGTCGGGCTTTCGCCCGCTGACCCCACGCGTGATCGAACGAGTCAGCCTGTAGCGACCCGGGTGCTGCCCCGGGTCGCTGTCGTCAGGGGGCGACCCACCGGCCGCGTGGCCCCGGATGGCGATCGCGCCGCGCTTCGCGGCGGGCCGCGCTGGCGCCCTCAGCGAACGGCCATGGAGTCAGAAGCGGCCGGCTGCGTCGTGGCGCGCGGGGCCGCTGGCTCGGGCAGGGGTTGCCGCTCACGGATCGCCCACAGCACCGCGAGCGTGGCCACCCAGACCAGGCACGAACCGAGCATGTGGGCGCCGACGAGCAGCGGAGGCAGACCGGTGAAGTACTCCGCGAAGCCCACTACGCCCTGGGCGAGCTCCGTCACCACCAAGGTCCGGGCGGCCCGGGCCGCCGTCGGCGCGCCCACCGCGCGGAAGGCGAGCCACAGGCCCACGGAGAGCCCGAGCAGGAGGAAGACGAGGTCCGCGTGCACCTGCGACACCGCCTCGGGGTCGAGGCCGTTGCGCGGCGCGCGGGGGTCGCCCGAGTGGGGCCCGCTCCCCGTCACCGCCACGCCCACGACGATCACCGCCGCGCTCACCGCGCCCATGAGCCAGGTCAGCAGCCGGAGGGGCTGGGGAACCAGGAGGCGGGGCGGGCCGTCCGGCTCGTCCACGCGGCGCCAAAAGGCGTACGCGGCGAGGATGAGCGCGATCGAGAGGACGAAGTGGATCCCCACCATCGACGGGTGGAGCGAGGTCCACACGGTGATCCCGCCGACCACCCCTTGCGCGGCGATTCCCAGCAGCACCGACGTCGCTAGCCAGATCAGCGAGCGGCGGCGTGGCCGGTGGCGGAGCGCGGCGATGAGGCCCGCGATCGCGATGATCCCCAGCACCCCGGTCATCAGGCGGTTGCCGAACTCGATCGCACCGTGGATGCCCTGTTCCGGAGTAGGGACGTAGGAGTCCGCGGTACAGCGCGGCCAGGTCGGACAGCCGAGGCCGGAGCCGGTTAGTCGCACGGCGCCGCCGGTTACCACGATGGTGATGTTGGCGATGAGGGAAGCGAAGGCGAGGCGGCGCAGCAGGGTCCTGCTCGCCGAGGGCCGGCCGGATGCGTTCACGGGCGCAATCCTACGCAGCGTAGTGGTTGCCCGAGGTGGGCGGTTCGTCCCGGTGGGTGGGATCACCGGCACGGCGTTTGCAGGCCTGGCCCGAATTACGTAACGTTGGCGTAGTGAAAAACCAGGCGGTACTTCCCGAGGCTCGGCCGGGGCGCTCTCCGGTCGGCGTGGGTGTGCCGTCGACACCCGCGGCCGACCGCCGCACCCGAGACCGGGTCACCCGGATTCTCCTGGAACGGGGTGCCTGCACCGCGGCTCAGCTGAGTGCCGAACTCGGCGTGAGCCCGGCGGCGATCCGCCGGCACCTCGACGCGATGCTCGCCGCCGGTGACGTGGTCGCCCGCGAGCAGCCGGCGTACGGGCGGCGGCGTGGGCGGGGTCGTCCCGCGAAGGTGTTCATGCTGACGCCCGCGGCTCGGCTGCGCTGCGGCGTCCACACCTACGACGGGATCGCTACCGCCGCGCTCCGGTGGATCGCTCGGCACGTCGGCCCCAAAGCGATCGAGGCGTTCGCCGCCGAGCAAGTCGCCGGCTTGGAAGCCCGCTGCCGGGCTGCCATGGAGGGGGCCGGACCAGATCCACTCGCTCGGGCGGAGGCGCTCGCGGGGGCGCTGACAGCGGAGGGATACGCTGCCAACGCGTCCACGATCGCCTCCGGTGGCCAGCTCTGCCAGTACCACTGCCCGGTGGCGCACGTCGCGGCGGAGTTCCCGCAACTGTGCGATGCCGAGACGGCGGTGATCTCCCGCCTCGTCGGCACCCACGTGCAGCGTTTGGCCACCATCGCGCACGGCGACGGAGTGTGCACCACGCACATTCCCGACCCGCGGCGCGTCACGACCGGAAAGACCACTGTCCCCACTGTGAGGATCGATAAATGACCGAGCAGACCGTCCAGCCCCTCTCCCAGGAGGAGCAGCTCGCCGCCCTGGGCAAGTACGAGTACGGCTGGGCTGACCCTGACGTGGCCGGCGCAACCGCTCCGCGTGGTCTGAGTGAAGCCGTCGTGCGGGATATCTCGGCCAAGAAGAACGAGCCGGAGTGGATGCTGGAGCGCCGGCTGAAGGCGCTGCGCCTCTTCGAGCGCAAGCCGCTGCCCAACTGGGGCGCTGACCTCACTGGAATCGACTTCGACAACATTAAATACTTCGTCCGGTCCACGGAAAAGACGGCGACGAGCTGGGACGAGCTCCCCGAGGACATCCGGCGGACCTACGACCGGCTGGGCATTCCTGAGGCGGAGAAGCGGCGGCTCATCGCCGGCGTGGCCGCCCAGTACGAGTCCGAGGTCGTCTATCACAAGATCCGCGAGGACCTCGAGGCCCAGGGGGTCATCTTCCTCGACACGGACACCGCGCTGAAGGAGTGCGAGGACCTCGTCAAGGAGTACTTCGGCACGGTGGTCCCGGCCGGCGACAACAAGTTCGCCGCGCTCAACACGGCGGTGTGGTCGGGCGGCTCCTTCATCTACGTGCCGAAGGGCGTGCACGTCGAGATTCCGCTCCAGGCCTACTTCCGGATCAACACGGAGAACATGGGCCAGTTCGAGCGGACGCTCATCATCGTCGACGAGGGCGCCTACGTCCACTACGTCGAGGGGTGCACCGCGCCGATCTACAAGTCGGACTCGCTGCACAGCGCGGTCGTCGAGATCATCGTCAAGAAGAACGCGCGGTGCCGGTACACGACCATCCAGAACTGGTCGCACAACGTGTACAACCTGGTCACCAAGCGGGCGGTGTGCCACGAGGGCGCGACCATGGAGTGGGTCGACGGCAACATCGGCTCCAAGGTGACCATGAAGTACCCGGCGGTCTTCATGACCGGGCCGCACGCCAAGGGCGAGGTGCTCTCGGTGGCGATGGCCGGCGAGGGGCAGCACCAGGACGCCGGCGCGAAGATGGTCCACGCCGCGCCGTACACCTCGAGCACGATCGTCTCTAAGTCGATCGCCCGTGGGGGTGGGCGCACCTCCTACCGGGGTCTCGTGCAGGTGTTGGAGGGCGCGCACCACAGCAAGTCGACGGTGAAGTGCGACGCGCTGCTGGTCGACACCATCTCCCGCTCCGACACGTACCCCTACGTCGACATCCGTGAGGATGACGTGGCGATGGGGCACGAGGCGACCGTGTCGAAGGTCAGCGAGGACCAGCTCTTCTACTTGATGAGCCGGGGCCTGGCGGAGGACGAGGCGATGGCCATGATCGTGCGTGGTTTCATCGAGCCCATCGCCAAGGAGCTTCCGATGGAGTACGCCCTCGAGCTCAACCGCCTCATCGAGCTGCAGATGGAGGGTGCGGTCGGCTGACCTGGCGCGCCGGGCGGGATCCCGCCCGGCGCCACGGGGAGCCGAACGTTCCGGCCGAAGACCCAAGTGAAGATCAAGGAAGAGATGAGCACACAGGCTTTCGCGCCGCCGAAGACGAAGTCGCAGCTGCTGCGCTCGTACGACGTCGCCGACTTCCCGGCAGTGACCGGCCGCGAGGAGGAGTGGCGATTCACCCCGTTGCCGCGGCTGCGGGGGTTGGCCTCCGAGGAACCGGCGGCGACCGCGTCCGTCAAGCACGAGTACGGCGAGCTTCCGGCCGGCGTGACCGTCACCACCATCGAGAAATCCGATCCGCGGATCGGCAGCGTCCTCGTCCCGTTCGACCGGATCAGTGCCTTGGCCTACGGGCGCGCCCAGCAAGCGCTCCTCATCTCGGTCGCCCCCGATGCGGTCGTCCCGCAGCCTGCGACGCTCCGCGTCGTCGGCGGTGGCGCCGAGGGGGTGGCCTACGGGCACACCTTCGTGGAGGTCGGTCGGCACGCTCAGGTGACGATCGTGCTGGACCACGTGGGCTCGGCGACCCTCGCGGACAACATCGAGGTGTCCATCGCCGATGGGGCGATCGTCAATCTCGTGACGGTCGCCGATTGGGACCGGGACGCGGTTCAGGCCCAGCACCTCAAGCTGCGGCTGGGCCGGGACGCCAAGGTGACCCACGTCCAGGTCACGCTCGGCGGCGACCTGGTTCGGCAATTCACCAGCGTGGACTACACCGACCGCGGCGGCGACGCCGAGCTGTACGGCTTGTACTTCGCCGACGCTGGGCAACACCTGGAGCACCGGCAGCTTGTCGACCACTCGGTACCGGACTGCCGGAGCTACGTCGGCTACCGCGGCGCGCTGCAGGGCGAGGGCGCGCGCACGGTCTGGGTCGGTGACGTGCTCATCCGCGCCGAAGCGACCGGCACGGACACCTACGAGATCAACCGGAACCTGGTGCTGACCGACGGTGCGCGGGCCGACTCGGTGCCCAACCTGGAGATCGAGACCGGTGAGGTCGTGGGGGCGGGGCACGCGAGCGCCACCGGACGGTTCGACGACGAGCAGCTGTTCTACCTGATGGCGCGCGGCATCCCGGACGAGATGGCGCGCAAGCTGGTGGTGCGCGGCTTCTTCGCTGAGCTGATCAACAAGATTCCGGTCGACGCGCTGCGGGACCGCCTCGACGAGGCGATTGAGCAGCGGCTGCGGAAGACAGGGGTCTAGCGTGGGTGGCCTTCTGCGCGTCTGCTCCACCGAAGAGGTGCCGAAAGGCACCGTGCTCAGCACCGACATCGGCGGGGTCGAGGTAGCGATCGTCCACGCCGAGGACGGGCAGTTCTACGCCATCCGCGACGAGTGTTCGCACGCCGCTGTGGCGCTCTCCGAGGGCGAGGTCGAGGGGTGCACGCTGGAGTGCTGGCTGCACGGCTCCCGATTCGACCTCCGTACCGGCGAGCCGACCGGGTTGCCCGCTACCGAACCGGTGCCGGTCTACTCGGTCGAGGTTCGCGATGGCGATGTGTACGTGGCCGTTGACGATGACGGCCGTCCCAACCCGAGTAATGGAGTAACAGCACCGTGAGCGTTCTGGAGATCCGCAACCTGCAGGTGTCGGTGAAGCTTCCCGAGGGGGAGCTCAAGCCGATCCTGGCCGGGGTCGACCTGACCGTGCGGTCGGGGGAGACGCACGCCATCATGGGCCCCAATGGCTCGGGTAAGTCGACCCTCGCGTACTCGATCGCCGGTCACCCGAAGTACGAGATCACTGGGGGGTCGGTCACCCTCGACGGCCAGGACGTCCTCGCCATGACCGTCGACGAGCGGGCGCGGGCGGGCATCTTCCTCGCCATGCAGTACCCGGTCGAGGTGCCCGGCGTCTCCGTCTCGAACTTCCTGCGCACGGCCAAGACCGCGATCGACGGTGAGGCGCCGAAGCTGCGGACGTGGGCCGCTGAGCTGCGGGCCGCGTTGGAGCGGCTCCACATGGCTCCGGAGTTCGCCCAGCGCAACGTCAACGAGGGCTTCTCCGGCGGGGAGAAGAAGCGGCACGAGATCGTGCAGATGGAGCTGCTCAAGCCGAAGATCGCGATTCTCGATGAGACCGACTCGGGTCTCGACATCGATGCGCTGCGTGTGGTGAGCGAGGGCGTGAACCGGGTGCGGGAGACCGGGGAGACCGGCCTGCTGCTCATCACGCACTACACCCGGATCCTGCGCTACATCAAGCCGGACTTCGTGCACGTCTTCGTCGGAGGACGGATCGTCGAGGAAGGCGGCCCCGAGCTCGCGGAGAAGCTGGAGGCCGAGGGCTACGAGCGGTACCTCAGCGCCGCCGCCTGAGGTCGCGGCCGCGGTCGAGAGAGGTTGGCGTGAATGACCACCATCGTGATTCCCCAGGACGCCTCACGCCCCGGTGAGGCCGCGGGCTACGACGTCGAGGCGATCCGGGCGGACTTCCCGATCCTCAGTCGAGAGGTCAACGGACACCCGCTGGTTTACCTCGACAGCGCGAACACCTCCCACAAGCCGCGCCAAGTGCTCGACGTCCTGCGCGAGCACTACGAACGCCACAACGGCAACGTGTCGCGCTCGGTGCACACGCTGGGCACCGAGGCGACCGAGGCGTACGAGGGAGCGCGGGCGAAGATCGCTGCCTTCATTCACGCGTCCAGCCCGGACGAGGTGGTCTTCACCAAGAACTCGACCGAGGCGATCAACCTCGTGGCGTACGCCTTCTCGAACGCCTCCGCGAGTCCGTCCGGCGATCCCCGGTTCCGCCTCGGCCCGGGGGACGAAGTCGTGGTCTCCGAGATGGAGCACCACTCCAACCTCGTGCCGTGGCAGCTGCTGTGCGAGCGGACCGGCGCGACGCTGCGGTGGTTCCGCATCACCGATGACGGGCGGCTCGACGAGTCCGACCTGCTCGAGCTGGTCACCGAGCGGACCAAGCTCGTCGCGCTGGTGCACATGTCCAACGTCCTCGGGACGATCAACGACGTGTCCCGGATCCGCCAGCGGGTCCGGGAGGTCGGGGCGCTGTTGCTGTTGGACTGCTCGCAGTCCGTGCCGCACCTGCCGGTCGATGTCCAGGAACTGGGGGCGGATTTCATCGCCTTCACCGGCCACAAGATGTGTGGACCGACCGGCATCGGGGTGCTGTGGGGCCGCGCCGAGCTGCTCGCCGCGATGCCGCCGGTCCTCGGTGGGGGCTCGATGATCGAGACGGTGGAGATGGCGGGCTCGACGTTCGCGCCGCCCCCGGCCCGGTTCGAGGCGGGTACCCCGCCGATCGCCGAGGCGGTCGCGCTCGGCGCGGCGGTGGACTACCTCTCCGCGATCGGCATGGCGGCGATCCAGCAGCACGAGAAGGAGCTGACGGCGTACGCGTTGGACGCGCTCGCCACCGTGCCCGGGCTGCGGATCTACGGCCCAACGACGCCGCAGGGACGCGGCGGGACGATCTCGTTCGCGCTCGACGGCGTCCACCCCCACGACGTGGGGCAGGTGCTCGACGCGCAGGGGGTGGAGGTCCGGGTCGGACACCACTGCGCCCGTCCGGTCTGCGTCCGCTACGGCGTCCCGGCGATGACCCGTGCGTCGTTCTACCTCTACACCACGACCGAGGAGATTGACGCCCTGGTGCGGGGTCTGGAGATGGCGCGGAAGGTCTTTTCGTGATGCAGCTCGACGAGCTCTACCAGGAGATCATTCTCGATCACTACAAGCACCCGCACGGGCGTGGGTTGCGTGAGCCGTACGACGGGGAGGCCCACCACGTCAACCCCACCTGTGGGGATGAGGTGACCGTGCGGGTGTTGGTGGATCCCGACGGGACGATCTCCGACGTGTCGTACGAGGGGACGGGCTGTTCGATCAGCCAGGCGTCGGCGAGCGTGCTGTACGACTTGGTCTGCGGACAGCGGGCGGAAGCCGCGTTCGCCGTGCACGAGGCGTTCCTCGCGCTGGTCTCCGGCCGCGGCACGGTCACCCCGGACGAGGAGGTCCTGGGGGACGGGGTGGCGTTCGCCGGTGTTGCCCGCTATCCGGCCCGAGTGAAGTGCGCGTTGCTGCCGTGGATGGCTTTCAAGGACGCGGCCGCGCGCGCGGGGGTGGGCGTGAATCAGGAGGTGACGGCATGAGCGAGCAGGAGACGCCCGCGCCCCGGCGCACGGCGACGGTGGCCGAGATCGAAGAGGCGATGAAGGACGTCGTTGACCCGGAGCTGGGGATCAACGTCGTCGACCTCGGGCTGGTCTACGGCATCCACGTCGACGACAACAACGTCGCGACGCTGGACATGACGCTGACCTCGGCGGCGTGTCCGTTGACGGACGTCATCGAGGAGCAGGCGCGGCGGGCGCTGTGCACCGGCCCGGGTGGGGGCCTGGTCTCGGACGTCCGCATCAACTGGGTGTGGATCCCGCCGTGGGGGCCTGACCGGATCACCGAGGAAGGGCGAGAGCAGCTCCGCGCGCTCGGCTTCAACGTGTGAGTCGCCGCGTCGCGAGCGACGCGGCGACCGCCACGGGTGGGCGGTGTCACCCCGGGCGGGGCGGTGATCTCTGCCCGCTAGGGTCGACGTCATGACGGTACGACCGGCGGCGGGCGGTGGCCGCTGGGTGGAGGTGGACCCGGAGCGCCTGACGCGGTGGCTCGACGGGTTCGCGGCGCGGCACGGCGCGCTCGCCGTCGAGCCGCGCTCCGATCACCTCCGCATCCAGGCAGCCGACGCGACAGTCGCCGAGCTGTATCCGCCGCCCGGGGCCGATCGAGGCCGCGACCTCGGCGAGTTCGTCGCGGCGGCGACCACGGAGCGCCTGCTCGGCTTGGTGCTGGTCCGCCGGGGTGGCGCCGTGGTGGCGCTCGCCGAGGGGACGCGGCTGGTGCGCTCCAAGGTGCACACCGCGTACGTGCAAGGCCGTACCGCCGCGGGTGGCTGGTCACAGCAGCGGTTCGCCCGCCGCCGGGCCAACCAGGCGCGGGCCGCCGCTGAGGAGGTCGCGGAGATCGCGGTGCGGGTGCTGCTGCCCGAGGTGGCGCGGCTCGCCGCGGTCGTGGCCGGTGGCGACCGAGGGATGATCGACTTGGTGCTCGCTGACCGGCGGTTGGCTCCCGTGGCGGCGAAGCTCTCCGCCCGTACCGTGGATGTCCCGAACCCCCGGCAGGCGGTGGTGCCAAGCGCCCTGCGGCAGGCTCGGGCGGTGCGGATCCGGATTCTCGACGCGCCTCCTGGCCCGCACGACGCGGGGGCGGCGTCGGCTGGCGAGGACCGCGATTTCCCCGCACCCGAGGCCCCAGTGTGAACCCCGTGGAGACGTCCGGAGGGAATGGGGCGGGTGACTTTTTCGCCGCCATCGCGGATCAGAGAAGCACGTGATCGGTGAGTTACCGGATCAACGGTGTGGCGTGTCGTCGCCGGGCATAGCCGTGGTAAGTGCGGTCGCAGGGCGGGTGGCGCTGCGTATTCTCGCCGCTTCGGAACCGGGGACTTGTGAGGTGATCTCGGGGTACGGTTTGGCATTGAGTAAGCGGCGGGAGGACGCCTTACGCCGGGGGCGGTGAGCCGTATCCATGGTCATGTTTTGGCGCCTGATACCGGCTTGACGAAAGGGTTCTTCGCTTTTTCTCGGTGCCGGCGTCCCCTGCGCCGAGACGAGGGGGAGGTCGATGAGTCACCGTGAGCCGGACGGGCCGGGGTACGGGCCGCGACGAGGTGGTGTCTCGGCGCGATCATGCTGATCACCCACAGTCCTCGGGGATCGCCGGCGCCGATCCCAATCGGACGGTCGTGGTGTCCGGCCCCGGGGGAGTGGCGCGCAGCGGGGGTGGATCGCGCCGACATTGCCGGTGGCGGACGTATCGGTTCGCGTCATTCCGAAAATCTTTCAGAGTTTGTTCTCGCAGGCAGGCAGATTGTTTAGACAAGACGTCTTCAACTCTTCACATTACGTGTTTCGGTAACCTATCGGGTTAGTGACAGTGCTGTGCGTGTCGGTTGGCGAACGGTCGATATCTAGCGCATGATCGATCAAGGCGGTCTAATAGGTGGGACCGTACCGAACCGCACAGTCTGGGACGTGAGGATTCAAGATGGCAGCCAGCGGCACAGCCACCAACACCGAAAAGGGTCGCCGAATCGTCGGTGCCGAGCGTCAGACGCTCGCCAAGGACCTGGTCAAGCGGTACACCTCGGGGGAGAGCATCCGGGCGTTGGCGGCGGCCACCGGCCGCTCGTACGGCTTCGTTCACCGGGTGCTCACCGAGTCGGGCGTGCAACTGCGCCAGCGTGGAGGCGCACGGCGCCGCAAGAAGGCGTGACGCCCGCGCCATTCGCCGCCGTCGCTGTCCTCGATCGGGTTCGCGATGACGGCTGACGGTGGCCTGCGACTGGAATGCGATGGGCCGGTCGCGACGGTGACGTTGGACCGGCCCACCGTACTCAATGCGCAGACGCCGGCGATGTGGCGGGCGCTGCGGGCCTTCGCCCGCGAACTCCCCGGCACCGTGCGGGTCGTGGTCGTCCGTGGCGAGGGACGGGCGTTCTCGTCAGGGCTCGACCGCAGCGTGCTCGGCGCGCTGACCGGCCGGGGGCACGCGGCCGGGGACGCTCCGCCCGCCTCGGAGGATTCCCCGTCGGGCGATACCATCGCCGACCTCGTCCGGCTGTCCCCTGATCAGTGCGCGGATCGGATCGGCGAGTTCCAAGAGGCGTTTACCTGGCTCCACCGCCCCGACCTCATTTCGATCGCCGCGGTGCAGGGATACGCGATTGGCGCGGGTTTTCAGCTCGCGCTCGCCTGCGACCTGCGGGTGGTAGCCGATGACGCCCAGTTCGCGATGGCTGAGGTGACCCTCGGCTTGGTGCCGGATCTCGGCGGCACCAAGCGCCTCGTCGACCTCGTCGGCTATGCCCGCGCCTTGGAGATCTGCGCGACCGGCCGTCGGATCGACGCCGCCGAGGCGGAGCGACTCGGCCTGGCGAACATCGTCGTCCCGCGCCGTGACCTCGACGCCGCGACCCGCGACTTGACCGCCGCGCTCCTGGCCGGGGACCGGGACGCGGTTATCGAAATCAAGGCGCTCCTGTCCGGGGCCGCCCGCCGCTCGTACGCCGAGCAGCTGCGCGCCGAACGGGAAGCGCAAGTTCGCCGACTGCGCGACCTCGCCGGACTGGGGGAGTAGGGGCCGCCGGGGCGGCATGGTGGTCGCGTCCCCGGGGCGCGGCGGGGAAGTGTGACCGACACGGCGCGCGTCGATTGGGAAGACGGGGATTGCCTGCGGAGTTGACTGCAGTGTGTGGGGGAGACTGTCCCCGACCCTGATCGCGCGACACGGAGGTGGCGGTGTCCCCGCACCCAATGATGGACGGTGGTATGGGCGGCCGGAGCTTTCTCCGGTCGATGCGCGAGGGCGTTGAGCTGGGTTCGCGCAGAATCAATCGGGGCACCGCCCGGCGAGTGATGGCGTTCGCGCGCCCCTACCGCTGGGAGATCGTGGTCTTCCTCGTCACCGTCGTCCTCGGCGCGGTGATCGGTGTCGCGACGCCGGTGCTCGCCGGTGACGTCGTCAACGCGATTACCCGGGGCGGCCCGGACGCCGGCGGCACCGTGGTCCTCCTCGCGCTGCTCATCGCCGGGCTCGCCATCGCCGACGCGCTGCTGTCCCTGGCGCAGCGGTGGTACTCAGCCCGCATCGGTGAGGGGATCATCTACGACCTGCGCACGCGGGTGTACGACCACGTGCAAGGCATGCCGTTGCCGTTCTTCACCCGAGCGCAGACCGGCGCGCTCGTCAGCCGCCTCAACAACGACGTCATCGGCGCGCAGCGCGCCTTCACCACGACGTTGTCGGGGGTGGTGAGCAACGTCATCCAGCTCGTGCTCACCGCGGGGGTGATGCTCACCCTCTCCTGGCAGATCACCGTGCTTTCGCTCATCCTGCTGCCGATCTTCATCCTGCCGGCGCGTCGAGTCGGCCGTCGGCTCGCCGAGATCACGCGGGAGTCCTATCGGCTCGACGCGGAGATGAACTCGACGATGACCGAGCGGTTCGGGGTCGCCGGCGCCCTGTTGGTCAAGCTGTTCGGGCGGCCCGAGGTGGAGTCCCGCCGCTTCGCCGAGCGCGCGCGGCGGGTGCGGGACATCGGCATTCAATCCGCGATGTACTCGCGGACCTTCTTCGTCGCGATGCTCCTGGTCGCCTCGCTCGCCCAGGCGCTCACCTACGGGCTCGGCGGCTGGCTGGCCGTCACCGGGTCGGTCAGCGCCGGCACCGTGGTCACCCTCGCGCTGCTGCTCACCCGCTTGTACGGCCCGCTGACGGCGCTCTCCAACGTCCGAGTCGACGTGATGAGCGCGCTGGTGTCCTTCGAGCGGGTCTTCGAGGTCCTCGACCTCAAGCCCGCGATCGCCGAGAAACCGAACGCGGTGGCGATCCCGCGCGGCGCGGGTCGCATCGAGTTCCGGGACGTCTACTTTAGGTACCCCACCGCCGCAGAGGTCTCCCTCGCCTCGCTGGAGGACGTGGCGACGCTCGAGCGCACCGCGTCCGAACCGGTGCTGCGCGGCGTCTCCTTCACCATCGAACCAGGCCAGATGGTGGCGCTGGTCGGGCCCTCCGGGGCGGGCAAGTCGACCATCTCGATGCTGATCCCCCGGATCTTCGACGTCACCTCCGGGGAGGTGCGGGTCGACGGGATCGACGTACGGGACGCGACGTTGGAATCCCTGCGCGCCACGATCGGCGTGGTCACCCAGGATTCCCACCTGTTCCACGAGACGATCGCGGACAACCTCCGGTACGCCAAGCCGGATGCGACCGACGAGGAGCTGTGGGAGGCGCTGCGGGGCGCGCAGATCGCCGATTTAGTCCGTTCGCTGCCCGACGGGTTGAACACGGTGGTGGGGGAGCGGGGGTACCGCTTCTCCGGCGGCGAGAAGCAGCGCATCGCCATCGCCCGGCTGCTGCTCAAGGCGCCGTCGATCGTGATCCTGGATGAGGCCACCGCCCACCTCGACGCTGAGTCGGAGGCGGCGGTGCAGCGGGCGCTGGCGACGGCGCTCGCGGGGCGTACCGCACTGGTGATCGCCCACCGGCTCTCCACCATCCGGGACGCCGACCAGATCCTCGTCCTCGACCGGGGACGGATCGTGGAGCGGGGACGGCACGACGAGCTCCTTGCGGCCGGCGGCCTGTACGCGGAGCTCTACCGCACCCAGTTCGCCGTCGACGACGCCTCGGCCCCAGCGCCGCGGCCGCAGCCGGCGGTCACCACGTCACGCCTGGACTAGGCCCTCGCGACCCTGGGGGAGGAATCGGTGAGGTGGCGCTACCTCACCGATTCCTCGCGCGGTCCTGCCCGGCTGCGGCTGTGAGGCCCGAGGGGGGTGACCGCACGCCCCGCCGATCGCCGGGCGCCTAGATCGCGCGGAGCGCGCCGCCGTCGATGGGGAGGGCGATCCCGGTCAGGTAACTCGCCGCGGGAGAGAGCACGAAAGCGGCGACCCGGCCGAACTCGGCGGGTTCCCCGATGCGCCGCAGGGGAATCGCGGCCTGCGCCGCCGCCCGCGCCGCCTCGGGGTCGGGTGCGGCGCTGAGGAGCTCCCGATTCCGGTCGGTCATGATCCGGCCAGGGAGCAGGCTGACCACGCGGATGCCGCGGGGCCCGAACTCGTCCGCCATGTCCTTGGCCAATCCGGCCAGGCCGGGCCGAAGGCCGTTGGAGATGCCGAGTCCCGGGATCGGCGCCCGTACGGAGGTGGAGAGCACCAGGGCGATCGCGCCCCCCTCCGTCAACTCGGCGGCGATCGTGCGGGCGGCCCGCGCCGCCCCAAGGAAGATCGTCTCGAAGGCTTCGCGCCACTGCTCGTCCGTGGCTTGAGCGGCGGTACCGGGAGGCGGCCCCCCGACGGAGATCAGCGCGCCGTCGAGGCGCCCGAAGTGCTCCCGGGCCTGCGCGATGAGGCGGTGTGGGGTCTGCGGGTCACGGAGGTCGGCCACGATGCCCACCGCGCGCTCCGGGCCGCCGAGGGCGGTGACGGCCGCCGCGACCCGCGCCTCGTCCCGCGAGGAGATCACTACTCGTGCGCCATCGGCGACGAGCGCCTCCGCGGTGGCGAAGCCGAGCCCGCGGGACGCGCCGGTGAGGACGTAGACACGGTCAGTCAGTCCAAGATCCATGGGACGATCCTGCCGTACGCGCGGGCGCGGCCGGCGCGGGTCCCCCGCGGTGGCCCATCACGGGGTATCCGTCTTGGCCGCGGGTCGGCGGACCGCCTCCTCGACGAGGTCGAGCACCGGCTCGAGATCGTCCGCGGGGCGGCCCATCGCGAGGTGCCGCACGAGCCCGTCGTAGGCCAGTTCGAGGAATCGGGCGAGGACCTCGATCGGGACGTCGTCACGGAGGATGCCGGCCTCGCGCTGTCGGCGCAGCCGCTCCCGGGTCGCGGCGGCGATCGCCGCGGAGCGCTCCGCCCACCGCCGGGCGAACGCCGGATCGGTGCGCAGACGGCGGGAGACCTCCAGCTGGGTGCCGAGCCACCCGGCGGTCTCCGGCGAGTGGGCCCGTTCCAGCAGGTCCCGCATCACCTGGACGAGCCCGTTGCGGGCCACGGTCTCCACCATCGTCGCCGCGTCGTCCTCGGCCACGGCGAGGAAGAGTGACTCCTTGTCGCGGAAATGGTGGAAGATCGCTCCGCGCGAGAGCCCGGTGGCCTCCTCCAGGCGGCGCACGGTGGCGCCCTCGTACCCGTACCGGGCGAAGCACTCCCGCGCCGCCGCGAGGATCTCATGGCGACGCGCGTCGAGCTGATCCTGGCTCACCCGGGGCATGGGGTGATCGTGGCAGGTAGCGGCGAAGGACGCAATCCGTACGTACGGCTTGTAACGCAACCTGGCACCCGGAGCGCGAACACCCCGCCTTGGGTGTCGATCGTGGGGCCGACAGCTCGGTGAATTCTCAATACGATGGATCTGTTCCGCAAGGTGAAGCTCGCGTGAGGATGCCGGCGTGCCGTTGCTGCTCCTCGCCCTCGACGACACCCTGATCGACCGGACGGCGGCGTTCCGGGCGTGGGCCACGGACTTCCTGGCGGCGATCGGTGCGCCACCGACCGACGTCGAGTGGCTCCTGGGAATCGATGCGGGTGGGTTGACCGATCGGTGGGACGTCGCCGAGGCCATCCGTAACCGCTATCGGCTGCGATTCTCTCTCATCGATCTGGTCGACGCGCTGCGCGACGGCGTCATGGAGTACATCCGCTTGGAACCGCCGGTCGCGTGCGCGTTGCAGATCGTCGCCGAAGCCGGCTGGGTCCCCGTGGTGGTCAGCAATGGTTCCCTGCGGGACCAAGACGCGAAGATTCGGCGCACCGGGTTGGACCGGTACGTCGCAGGCTGGGTGATCTCGGAAGAGGTCGGGGTGAGCAAGCCGAATCCGCGGATCTTCGCCCTCGCTGCGGATCGGGTCGGCATGTCTCTCGCGGGGGCGTGGGTGATCGGCGACAGTCCGGAGGCCGACATCGGCGGCGCCACGGCGATGGGTTTGCCCAGTGTCTGGCTCCACCGCGGGCGCGAATGGATGGAGACCCGCTACGCCCCTACCCGGATCAGCGAGAGCATCATCCCGGCCTTGGCCACCGTCCTCGCTCGCTGATCGATCACTGGAGGTAGCTCTCGACCTCCGAGACGCTGCGGGGCTCGGCGCTGTCCGGGTCGCCGCCGGAGGCCCGCGCCGCCCGCCGGCGCCGCAGCATGTCCCAGCACTGGTCGAGGGACCGTTCGAGTTCCCGCAGGCGCTCCTGCTCCTCCGCCGAGGAGATCTCACCGGCGGCGAACCGCGCCCGCAGGCGGCGCTCTTCGTCGACGAGCTGCTGAATGCGCCGAAGTACGCCCGCGTCGTCCATAGTCCCGAGCCTGGCAGAACGCCCGTCGGCTCGTCGGGGGATCGCCGAAGACCGCGCCAGAGAACACGCGGCCAGACAGGCGCGTGGGCCCGGACGACACCGCGTCCGGGCCCACGCCACAGCCGGCTTTGCGCCAGCCGTCGCGGCTGGCCTCAGCTGTTCAGCATCTTGCGCAGCACGTACTGCAGGATCCCGCCGTGCCGGTAGTAGTCGGCCTCACCCGGCGTGTCGATCCGGACGATCGCGTCGAACTCCACGCCGGTATCGGTGCTCACCCGGACGGTGCGCGGCGTGCGGCCCTGGTTGAGTTCCTCGATACCCGTGATCGAGAAGGTCTCCCGACCGGTCAGCCCCAGCGACTCCGCGTTCTGACCCTTCGGGAACTGCAGCGGCAGCACGCCCATCCCGATGAGGTTCGACCGGTGGATCCGCTCGAACGACTCCGCGATGACCGCCTTGACGCCGAGCAGCGCCGTCCCCTTCGCCGCCCAGTCGCGGGAGGAGCCGGAGCCGTACTCCGCGCCGGCCAGGACCACCAGCGGCACCCCGGCGGCCTGGTAGGCCATCGCCGCCTCGTAGATGGTGGTCTGCTCACCCGTGAGGAAGTTGATCGTGTAGCCGCCCTCGACACCCGGGACGAGCTGGTTGCGCAGCCGGATGTTGGCGAAGGTGCCGCGGATCATCACTTCGTGGTTGCCGCGCCGCGAGCCGTACGAGTTGAACTCGTGCCGCGGCACGCCGCGCTCCGCCAGGTAGCGGCCCGCCGGCGAGTCCGGCTTGATCGAGCCGGCCGGCGAGATGTGGTCGGTGGTCACGGAGTCGCCGAGCTTGGCGAGGACGCGCGCGCCCACGATGTCGCGCACCGGCTTCGGCTCGCGCTCCATCCCGTCGAAGTACGGGGGCTTGCGCACGTAGGTCGACTCCGGGTCCCACGAGAAGGTGTCCCCGGTCGGCGTGGGCAGCGACTGCCACCGCTCGTCGCCGGCGAAGACGTCCGAGTACGCCGAGCTGAAGCCGGTCGCGCCGATCGCCGAGGAGATGACGTCCTGGATCTCGGCGTTGCTCGGCCAGATGTCCCGCAGGTAGACCTCCTTGCCATCCGCGCCGATGCCGAGCGGCTCGGTGGCGAAGTCGATGTCCATCGTCCCCGCGATCGCGTACGCCACGACCAGCGGCGGCGAGGCGAGGTAGTTCATCTTCACGTCCGGGTTGATCCGGCCCTCGAAGTTCCGGTTGCCGGACAGCACCGCGACGACCGCCAGGTCGTTCTCGTTGATCGCCTTGGAGACCTCTTCGGGCAGCGGGCCGGAGTTGCCGATGCAGGTGGTGCACCCGTAGCCGACCAGGTGGAAGCCGAGCTTCTCCAGGTAGGGCGTCAGTCCGGCGCGCTCGTAGTAGTCCATGACGACCTTGGAGCCCGGCGCCAAGGTGGTCTTCACCCACGGCTTGCGGGTGGGGCCCCGCTCGACGGCGTTCCGGGCGAGCAGCGCCGCGCCGATCATCACCTGTGGGTTGGAGGTGTTGGTGCACGAGGTGATCGCGGCGATGACCACCGCGCCGTGGTCGAGCTCGTACTCCACGCCGTCGGCGCCGGTGACGCGGACGCGCTTGACCGGTCGGCCACCGCCACCCTGCCCGGCGCCGACCACGTCGCGGGGCTGGTCGCCGGGGTCGTTGGTCGTCGCGGCCACCGGGTCGCTAGCGGGGAAGGAGTCGGCGCTGGCCTGGTCCGCGGGGCCGACCACGCCGTACGGCTTCTCCTGCTGCGGCACACCCGGGGTACGCTCGGGATCCCCACCGAGCTCGTCGTCGGCCACGTAGTCCTTCAACGCGGCGCGGAACAGGGTCTTGGCGTTGCCGAGCGGCACCCGGTCCTGCGGACGCTTGGGGCCGGCCAGCGACGGCTCGATGGTCGACAGGTCTAGCTCCAGGTGCTCGGAGTAGTTCGGCTCCGCCGCGGGGTCGTGCCAGAGGCCCTGCTCCTTGGCGTACGCCTCGACCAGGGCGACCTGCTCCTCGCTGCGACCGGTCAGCTTGAGGTAGCGGATGGTCTCCTCGTCGATCGGGAAGATCGCGACGGTGGAGCCGTACTCCGGCGACATGTTCCCGATCGTGGCGCGGTTGGCCAGCGGGACGGCGCTGACACCGGGGCCGTAGAACTCCACGAACTTGCCGACTACGCCGTGCTTCCGCAGCAGCTCCGTGATGGTCAGCACCAGGTCGGTGGCGGTGGTGCCGGGCGGCATTTCGCCGGAGAGCTTGAAGCCGACGACCCGGGGGATGAGCATGCTGACCGGCTGGCCGAGCATCGCCGCCTCGGCCTCGATGCCGCCGACGCCCCAGCCGAGCACACCGAGGCCGTTGACCATCGTGGTGTGCGAGTCGGTGCCGACGACGGTGTCCGGGTAGGCCTGGCCGTTGCGCTCCATGACCACACGGGCCAGGTATTCGATGTTGACCTGGTGGAC
>DATCMA010000067.1:0-11935 GCA_036563645.1 Micromonospora sp. | reverse complement strand
TGAGGACGATCTCTCCGTCGCTTCGGCTGTGCGTGACGGCGAGCGTTCCCGAGACTCGCCAGCCACCGCCGTTCAGCCCCGGGATTCGTGAAGTGACGAAGGTGACGGTGGCCGAGGTGGCGTTCGTGAAATCGGGAATGTCGTCGAGCCAACAGGAAATTTGGTGAAGTTCGTATTCGGTCTGAGCGCCGCTGAGGATGATGGGTCCGACGATCCGGGCTCCGGCGAGCAGGATTCGGGCGACGTAGCCGGGGTGTCGTTCCTGGACACCGAGGAGGAGACGGGAGATCACCTCACCGCGGACGCGGCGTTCGTCTCCCCAGGAGTCGGGATTGAAATTGTCGTCCGTGGGATCTCCAGGACCGAGATCAACTACCTCGCCGCGGGGAAACGCGTCCTACAGTCGACGCTCAGCATCAGTGATGAGATTCGATCGATCCACTAACCATGCACCGCACGTATTGAATCACGGATGTCACATCCCCGGTAGTCGCGCGTGAGGAAGGAGACACGCGACGAGAGGTTAGCGCGAGTGGGCGCGGTGATTCTCCGTCACGTGAGTCCACAAAAGACATATCTTGTCGGTGGAATCGGCGGCACAGACGAAACCGAGGTGGTAGTCGTCGACGCTGACCGGGACGGGCCACCAGTGAGTGCGGGCACGGGCTAGGTGTTGGTGCGGTTGAGGGCGCGGGTCATGGTGGGGATGACCGACAGCGCGAGGGCGTACCCGATGACGTGGAGTGCCAAGCCGACGGCGTAGTTGGCGCCGGTCAACGCGACGGTGTCGTGGAGACCGAAGGGGTGCGTCGGCAGGGTGGCGTCCGTGGCGAGCAGCAGGGCGTTGAGCGACCGATGCGGCGTCGGCGTGGCGGGGGCCGCGTCGTGGAGCATGACTGCCCCGGTGGCGATGCTGGCCGCCAGCCACAGGCAGATCCGCCCCGGCACGTAGCCGTAACCGGAGATGGCGTCATACACCCACCCGGGAATCCGCCACACGAGGGTCGCCATCGGGCGGAGGACGGGATGGAGGTACCGCAGGCGGCGCGGGAGGTGCACGGCGACGGAGAGGTGGCGGTGGCGGGCACGGTGTTTGGCGAGCAGGACCCGCCGCGCGCCGCGGGTGTGGCCGATGCTGCGGTAGTAGGCGGCGAGCTGCTCGTAGGGCTGGGGGTGGAATCCGTCCGGGTCGCGTTGCAGCCAGGCGATCCGCTCGTCAATCGGCGGTTCCGGGTCGGGGTCGAGGTCGGTGTACGTCAGACCCGCCAACCGCATGGGGGGCTGCTGGTCGGGTGGGGGTAGGCGGAGGATGCCGATTCGCGCCCGCCGGAGGTCGCAGTATCCGTCGACGTGGGCGGGCAGGAGCAGGTAGGAGCACGCGATGCTTTCGAGGTTGAGCGCCCGCTGACCGGGGGCGGTGATGGACGCGCCGGTGAAGTCGAGCCGCCCCGTGACGCGGGTGCTGAGGAGGCAGACTTCGCCGGTGGCGGTGAGCCCGTCGCAGAAGACGCCTCCGTTGATGGTGCACCGGCTCGCGGTGAGCACCGGGCGCTGGGGGTTGGCGAGGGTCGCGCCGGAGAAGACGAGTTGACCGGCGATGGACGCGCCGGACAGCCGGACTTCCCCGAGGGCGGTGAATCGGTTGTCGCAGAACACCCCGCCCTTGACGGTGATTCGGCTCGCGCTGAGTGTGGTCCGGCCCGGATTGCGGAGCGTCGCGGCAGAGAATCCGAGCGAACCGGTGATGTGGGCACCATTCAGGGTGATTTCGCCGTCGCATCGGCTGTGCGCGAAGATGACCGACCCGGACGCGTGCCATCCGACGCCGACGAGTCCGCACAGCCGCGCTCGGTAGAGCGCGACCGAATTCGACAGGGTGTTGATGAGATACATGGGCTCGTCGATCCAGCAGCGGCTCAGGATGAGTTCATGGCGAGTGCGCCCACCGCTTACGTCGATTTCGCCGATGATGCGCGCGCCCGAAAGCCAGATGCGGGCGACGTAGCCAGGTTGTCGGTCCTGGGCATCGAGGAGGAGGCGGGTGATGACCTCGCCACGGACGCAGCGTTCCTCTCCCCACGAGTCCGGGTCGAAGCCGTCCTCGGTCGGGTCACCAGGGCCGAGATCCACCACTTCACCACGGGGGAACGCGTCCCAGAGCTGGCATTCGGAATCGGTGCGGAGGTCCGAGCGATCCATTGACTGCGCCTCCTCTATCCCCACCGAGGCATCCGTACTCCGATAAACGCGAAATGAATTCGTAAATTGGTGATGTCATTGCGCATGGGTGGGACGTGGTGCCCTGTGGTTTGCCCGTCCGGCGCGGCGACAACGCGCGGCTTTGCAGCGGTGGTGACCACGGTGAGAGGGCGTGACCGACCTGGTCTGCCACGACGGCACACTCAGGGAATCAACACGCCGATTCCGGCGTCGCCACCGACGCTGACCGGCGTATTTCACCGGTTGATATACCGATTTCTTTATTGGTGATTTCCATAGTAATGAAGGACGCGCTTCCCGAGTAGTCCTCACGGGTGGACATCTGTGCCGGCCGGCCGAGCCGCGGCCGGTGACCAGGGGAGACGCGGCTTGATGATCTCGCTGCGCTAGGCTGGGCGTCGGTTGTGTCGTGGACACCAGTGGCAGTGCGTGTCGCCCGAGCAACGGGCGGCCGAGACGACGTGAGATTTCATCGTTGAGTACGAATCAGCAGACCCTTTCCCGAGCCGGTATCGCTCGGATGGCGGCCCTCGCCCTGATTTGGGGATCCGCCTTCCTGTGCATCAAGTTCGCACTGCGTGGCTTCAGTCCGCTGCAGATCGTCTTCGGTCGGCTGCTCCTCGGTTTCGCGGTCCTCGCGCCGATCGTCCTGTCGCGGGGAATGCGCTTGCCACGCAGCGCGCGCACGTGGGGGCACCTCGCGGTCGCCGCCGTCGTCGCCAACGTCATCCCGTACACGCTGTTCAACGTCGGGGAGCAGAGCATCGGGTCGAACGTAGCCGGTGTGATCAACGCCACCACGCCGTTGTGGACTCTGCTCGTGGCGCTCCTCCTGCGCGCCGAACGCGGCATCACCGTCGCGAACGGCGTCGGCTTCGCCCTCGGCTTCCTGGGCGTCGTGCTGATCTTTTCGCCGTGGCAGTCCGCGGGGGAGATCGCGAGCTGGGGTGGGGTGGCCTGCCTGATCGCGTCCGCCGGATATGGCGTGGGGTACGCCTACATCGCGCGCTTCCTCACTAGCCGCGGCCTTGATCCGCTCGTGCTCGCCACGGGGCAACTCGCCGCCGCGAGCGTCATCACCGGCCTGTTCATGCCGTTCGCCGGGACGCAGCCGCCGAGCTGGCGGCCGGAGGCCATCGTGAGCGTGCTCGTGCTCGGCGTCCTCGGTACCGGGATCGCGTACATCCTCAACTACCGCATCATCGTGGAGGACGGGCCGACGATCGCCTCCACCGTCACCTACCTGCTCCCCGTCGTCGCCGTGATCCTCGGCTGGCTCGTCCTCGGGGAAACCCTGACGCTGACGATGGTCGCCGGTTCCGTGCTCGTCCTCGCCGGCGTGGCCCTCACCCGGCGGCCCCGGGCGAGCGCCGCGCGCGAACCCGACACCGCCGAGCGCGCCGCCGCGTAACCCGCGCGCCTCGACCCGCCGCGTGGTAACCCCGCCGTCGGCGCCTCTCGGAGCGACCGCTTCGCCGACGCGCCGGCTCGGCGCATGAGGCGCGTCCCGTGGGGTAGGCGCGTGGCGTGGCAGTGGGCGCGCGACGCGACCGGCCCCGAGTGCTCCTCTACGCGGACGTCGACGCGGTCGGCGGCGCCGAGATCGCGATGGGCAACTTGCTCAGCGCGCTCGACGACGCCTACGAGGTGTGGGTCGCCGGCACGGACGAGCGGTTCGTGCGCTGGCTCGCTCGGCGCGGGCGACAGGTCCCCTGGGCCGTGGTCGGCCCTGGGCCGCTGGCGCACCTCCGGATGCTCCGCCGGATCCGCCCGCACGTGGTGCACGTCAACCTCGAGGTGCCGTGGGCGGCGCCCACCATGCTCGCGTGCGCGCTCGCCCAGCCCGGGCTTCGGGTGGTCGCCGTCGAGCACATGGCGGCGCGAACGGTCCACCTCGGCACCTTGCTGCGCACGCGCGCGCTCCTGCTGCGCCTCGACCAGCACGTCGCGGTCAGCGCCGACGCCGCGAAACGCGTCGAAGACTTTTATGCCCTCGGTCGTGGCTCTGTCCGGGTCATCCACAACGGCGTGCCCCCTGCGCCCGCGCTCGGGCGCGCGGCCGCGCGTGGCGAGCGCGGCCTGGTCATCGGCAGCGTCGGCCGGCTGGATCGGGTGAAGGGACACGACGTGTTGCTCGAGGCGGTGGCGCGGCTGCCCGAGACCCGCGTGGTGATCGTCGGTGCGGGGCCGGAGGAGGAGGCGCTGCGCCAGCGGGCGCGCGCCCTCGGCATCGCCGACCGAGTGAGCTTGGCCGGCTGGAGCGACCGGGTCGCCGACCGGTTAGCGGAGTTCGACATCTACTGCCACCCGTCCCGATACGAAGGGCTCGGGCTCGCGCTCCTGGAGGCGATGCGTGCCGGTCTGCCGTGTGTTGCTAGCGCGGTGGGCGGCGTACCGGAGCTGCTGGACCACGGGCGGTACGGGGTGCTGGTGCCGCCCGAGAATCCCGAGGCTTTGGCGGCCGCGCTCGGTGCGCTCGCCGCCGACCCGGGCCGGCGGGCGCGGCTCGGAGCTCAGGCCCGCGCCCGCGTCCTCGCGGAGTTCACCACCGAGCGGATGGCCGCCGCCTACCGCGAGCTGTGGGCCGAGACGCTGCGCGCCCCCCGCGCCCCGCGGCTCCGCCCGCGCCCGCCGAAGCCGTGACCAGTCAGGCGAGCCGGGGGTGGGGATGCCCGGGCGCCGCCGGGGCGCCGCGGACAGGACGGCTCACCCTACGACGTGGAACCGGAGCGGGGTGCCCGGGCGGGCTTGGGCCGCGGCGGCGAGGTCGGCCTCGGGTACGACGCCGACCACCGGGTAGCCGCCGGTCGTGGGGTGGTCGGCGAGGAAGATCAACGGACGGCCGTCCGTCGGCACCTGCACCGCGCCGAGGACCACCCCCTCACTGGGCAGTTCCGCGTCAATCGCACGGGTGAGCGCGGGGCCCTCAGTGCGCAGGGCGATCCGGTTGCTGGCGGACGCGACCGTGAAGCGCGCGCGAGCGAGCACCCGCAGCGCCTCAGGGGTGAACCAGTCCTCCCGGGGCCCTAGGCGCAGCCGCAGCACCAGCTCGTCGGGGGGAGCCGGCTGGGGCACGACGTCGACCAGGGCGGGGGGAGCGGCCGGGGTCCCCAGGGGCAGGACGTCGCCGGCCGACAGCGGCGGCGGGCCGAGTCCGGCGAGCAGGTCCGTGGCCCGACTTCCCAGTACGGGTGCGACCGCGATCCCACCCGCGAAGGCGACGTACGAGCGGACTCCATGGGTGGCGGTCCCGACGTCCAGGACGGCGCCGGCGGGAACCGGGACCGGTAACCCCCACGGCGCGGGACGCCCGTCGATACGGACCGGGGCGGGTGCTCCGGTGACCGCGGCGACGACCGGCGCCTGGGCGCGGACGGCTACCCCGGTCAGGGTGGTTTCCAGTGTCGCCGCGTCGGGGGGATTGCCGACGAGTCGATTGGCGAGGCGGTGGGCGGGGCCGTCCAGTGCCCCGGAACGCGGGACGCCCAGGTGCGCCAGGCCACGCCGCCCCAGATCTTGGATAGTGGTCAACGCCCCCGCGCGGACCACCTCGATGGCGTTCACCGTTCCTCCGGAATGAACCGCACGCGCACCCCCGGTCGCAGCAGCGCGGCTGGCTCGCGGTGCGGATCCCATAGCACCACGTCCGTCCGCCCAATGAGCTGCCACCCGCCCGGGGACGTGCGGGGGTAGACACCGGTGTAGGGGCCGGCGACCGCGACCGATCCGGCCGGCACGGCGGTGCGGGGGGTGGCGCGACGCGGCACGTGGTAGCGCTCGGGGAGCCCGGTGAGGTAGCCGAATCCCGGGGCGAAACCACAGAAAGCCACGCGGTATTCGAATCCACTGTGGATTCGTGCGACCTCCGCCACCGGCACCCGCCACCGCGCCGCCACCTCGGCGAGGTCGGGGCCGTCGTAGCGGACCGGCAGCTCCACGAGAGGGCCGTCGTCCGTGGTGACCGGCGGCAGCGGCCACCAGGTGGGGATGGCGTTGGCGAGAGCGTCCGGGGCGTCGAGACCGTCGAGGAGGACGGTCCGGGCCGCCGGCACGATCTCCTCCAGCGGGGGTAACGCGCCCACGGCGCGCCGGCGGAGGAGTTCGGCGTGGAGCGCCGCCACTTCCTCGGCCGAGTCGACCTCGACCAGCAGTGCCCGGTCGCCGACCCGCCGTACCCGCACGCCCCTGTTCACCCCGCTTGTCCGGTTGACGACCCGGCCGCGGTCGTCCCCCTTCGCTGACGGTGTTCGGCGCGCTTTCGCCAGCCGCACGGCTGCCCCATCCGCACGCCGTAGTCGCTCCATTGTTCACCACCCCGTTTCGGTTTCGGCCACGTCTCCCGGGGAATGCGCTGGGGCAACGGTCGAAGCGGGGTGGCGAGATGACCCAACGGCCAGGTGAACTGCGCGGCCACCGGCAGGAGGACGGCACGCTCCTGCTCGACTACGGCGGGCCAGTGCTGGCGGTATCCATTCCGCACGAGGGGATCGCACGGATTCGATTGTCGCGAACCGGAGAATTTCAGCCCCGCCGGTCGTGGTCGCCGCTTCCTCCTGATCCCGACCTCGATCCGCCACCGGTGGAGGTTCGCGTCGACGGCGAGGCCGTTGAACTCGCCTCCGACCTCCTCGCGGCGCGGGCCGAGTCCGGGGCGCGGGTGCGGGTCACCGAGCGGCGAACCGGCCGGGTATTGCTGAGCGACGGCCCCGACGATGGGCCGAGCTGGGACGACGACGGGTCCGCGCGGTGGACCCACCGCATGCCGTGGGGGGAGAACTACTTCGGACTCGGGAACCGCACCGGGGTGCTCGACAAGCGGGGCCGGTGTTACGAGTTCTGGTGTACGGATCGCTTCGACGTCCAAGGCGCGGGGACGAACGAGCTCTACCAGTCGATTCCGTTCTATTTGGCCATGCGGGAGGATGGCCATTGTCACGGCTTCTTTCTCAACAACACCTTCCGCAGCCGGTTCGATCTCTCCGATGAGCTGAAGCAACGCCAGGTGATCAGTGTTGTCGGGGGTGAGCTCGACCAGTACGTCTTCGCCGGCCCGACACCTGCCGAGGTCATCGAGCGCTACACGCTGCTGACGGGACGGCCGTCGATGCCCCCGCGGTGGGCGCTCGGCTACCACCAGGCGCGCTGGGGATACTCCAGCGCTAAGGAGATTCGGGAGGTCGCGCAGCGGCTGCGCGCGGACCGGCTGCCGGCCGACGTGATTTACATCGATATCGAGCGGCAGGACGAATACCGGGTCTTCACCTGGAATAAGGAGCGGTTCCCGGATCCCGCAGGGCTGATTCGCGAGCTGCGCGAGATGGGCTTCCGGGTCGGGATCGTCCTCAGCGTCGGCGTGAAGTACCAGCCGGAGGGGGGCTACCACGTCTACACCGAAGGCGCCGAACGGGGCTACTTCATGTCCGAAGGGGACGGTCCGCTCTTGCGCCACCTGTGGCCCGGGCTCGCGGTGTATCCGGACTTCAGCCGACACGAGGTCCGCGAGTGGTGGGGCAGCCATTACGCGCTGTCGGCGGACGCCGGGATTCGGGTGTTCGTCAACGACATGAACGAGCCGTCGATGCGCAACGCGCCGATTATGGAGGCGAGAGCGGGCGTGGTGTATCCGCCCGACGAGACGAAAGTCGGTCCCCCAGACGAGGTGACCACGCACGGTGAAGTGCACAACATCTACGGCGATCTGGAGGACCGGGCGGCGGACGTGGCACTACGCCGGATGCTTCCGGACGAGCGGCACCTGCTCGTCACGCGCGCGGGTTTCGCCGGTACTCAGCGGTACGCGGCCACATGGACCGGGGATAACGCGAGCTTCTGGGAGCACCTGGAGATGTCCCTACCCCAGCTCTTGAACCTCGGGCTCTCCGGGATGCCGTTCGCCGGGGCCGACATCGGCGGCTTCTACGCCGACTGTAAGCCGGAGCTGCTGGCCCGGTGGTTCCAACTCGGTGCCCTCTATCCCATCGCGAAGCAGAACTGCGCCAAGCCGTGCCGGCCACAGGAGCCGTGGGTATTCGGACCGGAGGTGGAGGCGATATGCCGGCGGGCGCTGGAGTTGCGCTATCGCTTGCTGCCCTACCTCTATACGGTGGCGGCCGAGGCCGCACGGTGCGGCGCGCCCGTGCTCCGGCCGTTGCTGTACCACTTCGGTGACGATCGCGAGGCGCGGTTCCGTGACGATGAAGCCCTCCTCGGTCGGGATCTCTTGATCGCCCCGGTGCTTCGGCCGGCTCGCCATCGCCGGGAGGTGTACCTGCCCAAGGGGATGTGGTACGACCTGCGCGATGACAGCGCCTTCCGTGGGCGGCAGAGCGTTCTCGTTGACGCGTCGCTCGACCAGGACATCCCGGTTTTCGTGCGGGGCGGGTCCGTGATCCCCATGGGCCCGGTGATGCAGTGGACCGAGGAGCGTCCCCTCGATCCGTTGGACCTGCACATCTATCCCGACGACGGTGATACGGCTACCGGCGAGCTCTACGACGATGACGGGGCCAGCCGCAGACATGAGCGGGGAGAGTGCGCGACCACCCGCTACATGTATCGCGCGGGCGTGCTCACCGCGCGACGCGAGGGCCGGTACGAGCCACCGCCACGCCGAGTGCGGATATGGCTGCACGGCGATGGCGCGCCGATCACGCAGGAGTTGACCCACGACACGCCAGAGTGGATGGTGCAGCTGCGATGACGACGCCGATCAGTCCGGATTCAGTTCACGAATGGAAATCAGAGTACCCGGTGCCGTACATTTCCAACGGCATCATCGGGCTGCGCATGCTGCCCTTCGCTCCCGTCAATGGGACGGCGACCCTCAACGGATTCGTCGCCATGGACCCGGAGACTGGTCTCGAGACCTACGCGGAAGTCCCCTTCCCGATCTCCGGCGACCTGCGGATCGGGCGATTCCTAATTTCGGAGCATCCCGACAAGAATCACTTGCGCGAGATACGCTACGACTTCAGCACCGGGGAGCTCGTCACTGAGCACACATTTGAGTGCGATGACGGCGTGGTGCACTCCAAGGTTCTGACCTTCTGTAGCCGCACCTGGCCGAGTATCGCTGTGCGCAAAGTGGAGTTTCAGATTGACGGCGACGCGGACGTCGAAATCTCGGCGGGCGTGCGGTTTGACGGCGTGCCCGGCTATTGGGCGGACGCGCCCCGGTGTCCCACCGGGCAGGAAGGGCCGCTGGATTGCTTCATGCTGTGGGCTAGTCCGAACAACCACGCCCAAGCCGGGATCGCGTACGCCACGGAGCTGATGGGCGCGGAGCGCGTCTACCGGCGGCAAAACCTGGCGGGGCAAGGACCGCCGACCACCACGTACGCGTTCCGCAGCGTGCCCGGCGGACGGTACTGCCTGCACCACTACGTGAGCATGGTCCCCGACCAGTGGCATGGACGCCCGCACTTTCAAGCCGCTCAGCTGTTGGCTGCCGCGTTCCGCCATGGGTTCGATCGGCTGCGGGCCGACAACAAGGAGGCCTGGGCGGAGATGTGGCAGAGCCGCATCCAACTCATCGGTGCTCCGGAGCACTGGCAGCGGCTGGCCGACGCCGCCTACTTCTACCTGCAGAGTTCGGTGCACCGGTCCGCGCCGGCGAGCACGCACATCTTCGGGATGTCGTACTGGCCGGACTACCACTACTACCGCGGCCACATCATGTGGGATATCGAGACATTCGTCGTCCCGCCCTTGCTGCTCACCCACCCGGAGGCGGCCCGCGCCCTGTTGACCTACCGCTGCTCCCAGTTGCGCAGCGCCTTCGCGAACGCCAGCGCTCGCGGTTACACCGGTGCCCAGTATCCGTGGGAGAGCAGCCCGCGGGCGGGTTATGAGGCCTCCCCGGTGGAGACGCCGCACGCGTTCACTCAGCTGCACGTCAGCATGGACATCGCGCTCGCGTTCGCCCGGTACGTGCAGATGACGGGTGACTGGAAGTTCGCGGAGGAATCCGCGTGGCCGGTGATGTCCTCGGTCGCCCAGTACCTGACCAGCCGCGTCGCGCGGACGGAGCGGGGGACCGAGCTGCACGCGGTCAACGGCATCGCCGAGACCCGGTCGACTGTCGACAACAGCGCCTTCGTCAACGCGACGGCGATCGCCTCGCTCCGCGAGACCATCGAGCTCGGCACGAAGCTCGGTAAGCCGGTCGACCCCCATTGGAAGGAGGTCTCCGAGACGCTGGTGCTGCCCATCGATCCCGAGAAGAAGGTGTTGAAGAACCACGACCGGCACGACCCGAGCGAGATTCAGGGATCGACACCGGAGGCGGCCGCTGTGATCTTCCCGCTCGGCTTCGAGATGGACGAGGAGGTCGAGCGCAACACCCTCGAATACCAGTTGGCCTGCGCCGACCGCTACGTCGGGATGCCGCTGTTGTCGGCGATGCTCGGTGTCTACGCGGCGCGTTTGGGTGACCGTAAGCGGGCCGCTGAACTGTTCGACAAGGGGTACGCGGATTTCGTCCTGCCGCCGTTTGGCATGGCGACGGAGTTCAGCCCCGCGAGCTTCCCCGACAAACCGCGGCCGGTCCCGTTCACCGCGAATATGGGTGGCTTCCTCAGCGCGATCCTCTACGGGCTGACCGGAATGCGGGCGAACTACGGCGATGTGGCGGGCTGGTGTAAGCAGCGCATCGTGCTCCCCGAGGGCTGGGAGGAGATCCGGGTGGATCGCCTGTGGGTGCGGGGGAGGCCCGCTTCGCTGGTGGCCCGCCACGGAGACGACCGCGCCCACATTGAGATGTGGTAACGCCCGCGGCGAGGCCACGTCGCGGCCGCGTCCCCGCGGGCCGCGGCCGTTGGCAGGCCTGGCCCGCTTGAGCGCGGCGGGGTGAGCGGTCGCGACGTCGGTCCACGTGTCACCTCCCTCATCGCGGGGCCGCTGACCGGTGGATACCGCTGACCGGTGGGTGGGACGAAAGCGAGCTCTAGGCGGCCGTCCACAATCGGGTGCGGAGCGTGTCCGATGGGGGACGAGGTGACTGATTACCGGTACGTCCAGGTGACGACGACGATCGACAGCCGGGAGGGGGCGGAGGCCATGGCGCGGAGCGCGGTAGAAACGCGCCTGGCTGCGTGTGCTCAGGTTTCCGGTCCGATCCACAGCACCTACTGGTGGGAAGGCGCGATCGACAGCGCCGACGAGTGGTACGTGGTGTTCAAGACCACGGCTGAGCGCTATCCAGAGCTGGAGCGGCACATCCGCGAGCGGCACAGCTACGAGGTGCCGGAGATTGTCCTCACCCCTATCCTGGCCGGCAATCCCGCGTACTTGTCCTGGATTCACGAGGAGACGACGCCGAGGAGCTGAGACGGGCCACCGTCGGGTTGGCCGGGCACGGCCGTTGGCGGCCGCTGCTGCCAGCAGTGGCGGGCCGGCGTCGTCTCCTCGTGGGGTTCGACATGGTGCTGTCCGCGCGATTATGGGCGTTTGCGATCGGGCGTGCCGTTAGGCCATATGCAGGGGGAAGCGCCTACGAGGTAGAAATCTGGCCATGAGCTGTCACCCCATGCTTGAACGCCTACGCTGAAGCCGTCGTCGTATTCCACGAAGTAGGCTGGTTGGACGTGGTCGCGGTCGTCTCGGTGGACCGTGGTGCCTTGTTGTTTCCAGTATTCGACGAGGCGGGGTATGACCTCATCGACGGGCCATTCACGCGAATAGTCAATTTTGTAGTGAATTTCTACAGTTTCTTTAC
>DATCMA010000063.1:0-2800 GCA_036563645.1 Micromonospora sp. | reverse complement strand
CGAGGCGCTCATCCGGCCGCCCCGTACCAGCTACTCCACTCGCTCACCGCACTCCTCCGACGAACCGTGACGTGGCTTAGCCTCTCACATCCCGCCGCGGCTGGCAGCGTGGTTACCGCGGGAATACATCGATTAGGCTCCATCTTTGTAGAGCCCGCGCTTGGCGATGTACTGCACCACGCCATCCGGAACCAAGTACCACACCGGCTTCCCGGCGGCGACACGAGCACGGCAATCTGTCGACGAAATCGCCATCGCCGGTACCCGCACCAGCGTGACCACGTCAGCGGGCAGGTGAGCGTCGGACAGCTCGAACCCGGGTCGGGTCACCCCGACGAAGTGCGCGAGTTCGAACATGGCCTCGGCGTCTTTCCACGAGAGGATCTTCGCCAGCGCGTCCGCGCCCGTGATGAAGAAGAAGTCGGTTTTGGGCCCGTAGCACTTGCGCAGATCCCGCAAGGTGTCGATCGTGTACGTCGGTCCGCCCCGGTCGATATCCACCCGACTGACCTTGAATCGCGGATTCGACGCGGTGGCGATCACGGTCATCAGGTACCGGTCTTCGGCCGGGCTGACCCGGACGTTCGATTTCTGCCACGGGTCACCGGTGGGTACGAAGACGACCTCATCAAGGGCGAAGAGATCAGCTACCTCACTGGCGGCGACGAGATGGCCGTTGTGGATCGGGTCAAACGTCCCGCCCATGATGCCGACTCGACGATTGCCTTGCTGCATCGAGAAATCGTATTCCGATCTCCGTTGGCGCCGTTCGGAGACTACCCATCCTGCGTACGCTCTCGGGCGGCGAGCGCCCGCCGGAGGTCATCGGCGGCGTCCGTCACCGCCCGGCGCAGCCCGGCCGTGAGGTCATCCCGAGCCAGCAGGGCCGCAGCCGCCTGGCTGGTCGCGGGGTCAACCGCGTATCGGGGGAATGCCAGCGCCGCAATCCGCTCCGCGACCCACGGGGTGCGCCGCGTCGCCGCAGCGGGCATCTCCGCGAAGTACCGGGACACGTACGGTTGGGTCAGCGCGAGCTGCTCCGGCTGCCAAAAGCCGTCGGCAGTCGCCGTGGCCAACCGATTCGACATTGTCGTGTCCTCGACGATGACTCGCCAAGCGCGGTCCTTCGCCTCCGCGTCCGGCAGGCTGGCGCGGCAGCGCGCGGCCCACTCCGCGCCGGTGGCGCTGCGGTCCCGGTCGTACTCGGCTTCGATCGCGGCGGCGTCGGCCGCGCCGAGGACGACGAGCCGATGCAGCGTGGCCCACCGCACGTCGGCGTCCACACTGAGCCCGGGCGGGACGCCACGGCCGGCGAGCCAGGCGCGCAACAGCTCGGTGTCGCGGCTAGCGGCGATGAGGCCACGGGCCGCGGCCAGTTGCAGGGAGCTGCCGGGCGGAGCCGTATCCAGCCGCCGCTGGCAGGCCACCGCGAGGTGGTCCAGCGCGCTCACCCGGGCGCTCGGCTCGAGGTAGCGGTCGACGATCGGCCGGGCTTGGGTGAGGACACTCTCGACGAGCACACTGTCGGATTCCGACGGCAAAGCAGCACGAATCAGCGCGACGAGGTCGGCGACCGGCCGCTCCGCGTCCCGGACCGCGTCGATCATCGCGGCCCACAGCACCGCCCGGGCCAACGGGTCGGCGAGCCCTGGCAGGAGCTCCGGCACCGCCGCCGCGGACGCCGAATCGAGCCGGACCTTCGCGTACGCGAGATCGCCATCGTTCGGCAGCAGGAGCGCCGCCGCCGGCTTTCCCCGCAAGTCGTCCACGAGGGTCCGCCCGTGGTCGACCGCCGGATCGAGGTCCACCATGAGGAGGTCCCGGCGCGTCGTCGCGTCGCCCGCCCGGTCGTAGAGCCCGAGTCCGATGCGCTGGGGACGGAGCACCGGGTGCTCCGGGGGCGCGGTCTGCTCCAGGGCGACCTGCGCGTAGCGGCCGGCGGAGTCGACCTCGGCCACCACCCGCACGGTGTTGACCTGGGCGCGGCGCAGCCAGACGTCCGCCCAGCCGCTGAGGTCACGACCGCTGGCGGCGGACATCGCGGCCAGCAAGTCGCGCAGGGTGGCGTTGCCGAACTGGTGGGTGGCGATGTAGGCGCGCAAACCCGCGAGGAAGGCCTCGTCGCCCAACCAGGCGGCGAGCTGACGCAGAACCGACGCGCCCTTGACGTAGGAGATGCCGTCGAAGTTGACCAGAGCCTGGGCGGTGTCGGCGACCGCCTCAGGGGCGACCGGATGGGTCGATGGGCGCTGGTCGGCGGCGTACCCACCGGCCTTGCGACTGGCACAGAAGCTCACCCACGTCCGGTCGTAGCGGGTCACCTCAGCGGTCACCCGCACGCCCAGGTACTCGGCGAACGCCTCGTTGAGCCACAGGTCGTCCCACCAGCGCATGGTGACCAGGTCACCGAACCACATGTGCGCCATCTCGTGCAGCAGCGTTTCGGCCCGCCGCTCATAGAGGGACCGGGTCACCCGCGACCGGAAAACGTAGTCCTCGAGGAAGGTCACCGCGCCGGCGTTCTCCATCGCCCCGGCGTTGAACTCGGGCACGAACAGCTGGTCGTACTTGCGGAACGGGTAGCGCACCCCGAAGTTGCGGTGGTAGAAGGCGAAACCCTGCTTGGTCTCGCGGAACAGCCGGTCGGCGTCCATGTACTGGGCGAGCGAGGCGCGGCAGTACAGACCGAGCGGGATCACCCCGTGCTCGTCGCGGTACTCGTCGCGCCACTCCGCGTACGGTCCGGCCACCAGCGCCACCAGGTACGTGCTCATGATCTCGCTGGTGGCGAAGTAGTGGG